>NZ_JBIUBX010000022.1:0-59348 GCF_044548445.1 Streptomyces sp. NPDC052016 | reverse complement strand
CGGGGTTGTCGGCCCTGCCTGCCGCCCGGTGTTGTCGTACGGCCAGGTCGCGCGGCTGAACGCCCCGACCGCTGCCCGGCGTTCCCGTACGCCACACCGACGGCGCTGCCCGGCTCGCCCGCGCCGACCCCGCTGCCCGGCCAACCCCCACCATGTCCCCACCCTGTTCCCCTCCCCCGATTTTCCTCGACAGGGCACCCGCATTCCCGGTGTGCCCGCGTCGGTCGCCCCCTCGTCCGGCAGCACGAAGGGCCCGCTCCTCACCGGGAGCGGGCCCTTTCGTCGTGCTGCGGGTTCGTACGCGCCTCGTACGGCCGCCGGACCGGGTCAGCGGACCGGCGCCCCCTGGGGCTGCTGCGGGGCGATGCCCAGGGCCGTCGTGTACTTGGCCAGGGCGAGCTTGCCGATGGCCGGGTACGGGCCGAGGGCCTCGGCCGCGGGGCAGCCCGCCTCCTTGGCCGCCTCCTCGAGCAGCGCGGCGTCGATCTCCGGGCCGATGAGGTACGGCGCCAGGGCCAGCTGCTGGGAGCCGGACGAGCGCAGCTGGTCGGCGACGGAGGCGATGGAACCCTCCTGGTCGAGGGCCGCGGCCATCACCGGCACGGCCAGGCGCGCGGCGAGCAGCATGCCGGTGATGCCGGCGGCCTGCACGGCCTCCTCACCGCCCACGGAGGCCAGGATGATGCCGTCCGCGGCCGTGGCCACGGTGAACAGGCGGGCGCGGTCCGCGCGGGCCAGGCCGGCCTCCGACAGGCGCACGTGCAGCGCCTCGGCGAGCAGCGGGTGCGGGCCGAGGACGTCGGTCAGCTCGGCGGCGACGCGGCTGTCCATGAGGGCCTGGCGGACCTGGCGCAGCTGCGCGCTGTCCGGACCGGCCAGCAGCGGCACCACGACGGCGACCGGGCCGTCGGGCTCCTTGACGTCCATCCCGGCGGCGAGGGCCTGCTCGTAGCGCGCGGTGCGCTCGTCGGCGGCGTACGCCAGCACGGACTGGAGCGTCGGGAAATCGGTGTCGTCCCCGTCGAGGTACCCGATGCGCGCATCGAGGCCGGGCAGCTCTGAGCGGGCGATGCTCACGATCTCCTCGGCGAGGCCGCGGGTGGCGGCGCTCGGCGTGCCGGGCACCGCGAGGACGAGCGCGGGCGCGCCCTCGGGAGCCGCCAGGGGCTCGGGTCGGCGGTGCCGCCCGGGCTGGCGGGGGCGCGGCATTCGTACAGGCAGGCCGGACGCGGGCCCAGTGGGGGAGCTCATGGCGCCGCATGTTACTGGCTTCTTGGGCTCCCCTGTTCGGGGAGGGTGCAGGTGAGCGGTATCCGTCCCCTTTTGTCTGATGAGTTACGTGCGGATCAGAAGTGATCAGCGTGTTTTCCGGGCGACTTGCCCTCGAAAGGCTCAATCCCCCTTTTGGGTCATGGCGCGCGGTTCACCACATACAGCATCGTCTCGTCCTCCGGAAGGGTGAGTGCCCCCGCCGCCAGTTCGGTGGCGATGCGGACCGCGCCGTCCAGCGGGTCGCCGTCGGCCGCTACCCGTCGCGCGTGGGGCAGCCGCCGTGCGAACTCCTCCTCCAAGGGTACGAGGAGGGGTTCGCCGATCTTGAACAGGCCCCCGGTGAAGGCGACTTGGGGCTGTTTGTCTGCCGGGCAGACGGTGGCGGCCGAGTCGGCCATGTGCCGGGCCGCCGCCCGCAGGATGCCGGCGGCGACGGGGTCGTCCGGTGCGCACGCGGCGACCTGGGGTGCGAAGGAGGCGAGGACGGCCGGACGGTCCGGGCGCGGATAGAGGCGGCCGGGAAGGCCCGGCACCGGCCCGAACTGCTCCTCTGCACGGGCGAGGAGCGCGACGGAGCCGCCGGGTCGGCCGTCGTGGGTGCGCAGGGCGGCTTCCAGTCCGGCCCGTCCGATCCAGGCGCCGCCACCGCAGTCGCCCAGCAGATGCCCCCAGCCGTCGGCCCGTCGCCAGGCGGTCAGGTCCGTGCCGATCGCGATGACGCCGGTGCCGGCGGCGATCACGGCACCCGGGCGCGGCCCGAGGGCACCGGTGTAGGCGGTGACCGCGTCGGCGGCGAGGGCGGTGGTGCGCACGCCGAACTCCCGTGCCAGTGCGGCCGGAAGCTCGTCGCGCAGGGCTTCGCCGAGGGTGCTGAAGCCGGCCGCGCCGACCACCGCGGTGGTGAGTCCGCCGATGCCGGTCTCGGCGGTCAGCGCCCGGACCAGGGGCGTCAGTTGCTCCATCAGGTGGCCGGGGTCGATGCCCCGCGCGCCGGTGCGCACGGGCTCCCGGGACGAGCGACGCCCCAGCACAGACTGTTCGACGGTGCCGAGGGCGACCCGCAGTCCGGAGCCGCCCGAGTCCACCGCGAGGATGCCGCGCGAGTGCTCCGGACCGGCGGGGGCGGTCACTGCAGGCGCCAGTCCACGGGTTGACCCCCCTGACGGATCAGCAGGTCGTTGGCCCGGCTGAAGGGGCGCGAGCCGAAGAAGCCCCGGTCCGCCGACATGGGGGAGGGGTGCGCCGACTCCACCGAGGGCAGATCGCCCAGCAGCGGCCGCAGGTTTCGGGCGTCGCGGCCCCACAGGATGGACACCAGCGGCTTGCCGCGCGCGGCCAGCGCCCGTATCGCCTGCTCGGTGACCTCCTCCCAGCCCTTGCCGCGGTGCGCGCCCGGCTTGCGCGGGGCCGTGGTGAGCGCCCTGTTGAGCAGCAGCACACCCTGCCGGGTCCACGGGGTCAGGTCGCCGTTGGACGGCTGGGGCAGGCCCAGGTCGGTCGTGAGCTCCCGGTAGATGTTGACCAGGCTGCCGGGCAGCGGCCGTACGTCCGGCGCGACCGAGAACGACAGGCCCACTGCGTGACCCGGCGTCGGGTAGGGGTCCTGCCCGACGATCAGGACGCGGACTTCGTCGAAGGGCTGCTGGAAGGCCCGCAGGACATTCGGCCCGGCGGGGAGGTAGGTGCGTCCCGCGGCGATCTCCGCGCGCAGGAAGTCGCCCATCTCGGCGATCCGTCCGGCCACGGGTTCCAGGGCCTTCGCCCAGCCCGGTTCGACGATCTCATGCAAGGGTCGTGGTGCCACGGGCGTCACCCTACTGCCGTACGCACGGCGGCGATCAACCAGTGGCCAAGGCCGGACGGCCACCCCCCGTCACCGCTCCGGCTCATCCGACCACCGCGGCGCGCACGCACAGCACGTCCGGCAGGTGCGAGGCCAACTGCCGCCAGCTGTCGCCGTCGTCGGCGGACGCGAACACCTCGCCGTTGCGGTTGCCGAAGTAGACGCCCGCCGGATCCGCGTCGTCGGTGCAGAGCGCGTCGCGCAGCACGGTGCCGTAGTGGTCCTCCTGCGGCAGGCCCGCCGTGAGCGGCTCCCAGCTCTTGCCCGCGTCCGCCGTGCGGAAGACCCGGCAGCGGTGGCCGGCCGGCACCCGGTCCGCGTCGGCGTTGATCGGGAAGACGTACGCCGTGTCACCGCGGCGGGGGTGCGTGGCGGCGGCGAAGCCGAAGGTGGACGGCAGGCCTTCGCCGATGTCCGTCCAGTGCGCACCCGCGTCGTCGCTGCGGTACACACCCCAGTGGTTCTGCAGATACAGACGGTCGGGGTTCGCCGCGTCCCGCGCGACCTTGTGCACGCACTGCCCGAACTCGGGGTTGGGGTCCGGCAGGAACACCGCGGAGACACCGGAGTTGGACGGCGCCCAGCTCGCGCCGCCGTCGGTGGTGCGGAACACGCCGGCCGTCGACACCGCCACCGTCACCGCCCGCGGGTCGCGCTTGTCCGTGAGCACCGTGTGCAGGCCTTCCCCGCCGCCGCCGGGAACCCACTGCGAACGCGTCGGGTGCTCCCACAGAGGGCGGACCAGCTCGAAGCTCTCTCCGCGGTCCTCGGAGCGGTAGAGCGCGGCCGGTTCCGTGCCCGCGTACACCACGTCCGGCTCGGCCGCCGCCGGGTGCAGCTGCCACACCCGCTCAAGTGAAGCCTTCGTGTCCTGGGGGAACTTGACGGCCGGTTTCGCCGGCTCGGTCCAGGTCCGGCCGAGGTCGTCGGAGTGGAACACCGACGGGCCCCAGTGGGCGCTGTCACCGCCGGCGAGGAGCCGCGGGCGGTCGCCGCGGGTGTCGATGGCGACCGAGTAGATCGCCTGTGCGTTGAAATAGGGGGATTCGTCGAACTGCCATGCGCCAGCGCGCCTGCGCCCGATGAACAGGCCTTTGCGCGTGCCCACGGCGAGCAGTACCTCGGTCATGCCGGTCACCTCCGCGACGTCTTCGTCCCAGCACCGGCCAGTCTGCACCCCACCACTGACAGTCACCCCCGGAAACTCCTCCGCCGCAGGTCACAGCGGCGAGGGCGGACCCGGACCGCCGTCTGTCGGTCCCTTCGGCGGGACGTCCGCGCGGGCGGCCAGGCGCTGGAGGCGTGGGGACGGAGGGCCGGTCGGGTCCCGTCCTGAGCATCCGGACGGCCCGCCGCGTATGGGAGGGAAGGCCAGGATGTTCACGCGCTCGTGAGGAGGAAGCCTTCGATGGCGTTCCGTGGTCCGAAGGTGTGGCTGTGGCGCTGGCGGCGCAACCCGCTCAAGCGCCGCGCCGACACGGTGGAGGCCTGGATCGTGCTCGGCGCCTGGGCGCTGACCGTCCTCGTCGGAGTGCCGGCCGGGTGGGCGGCGGCCCGATCCGTCGAGGACGGGCTGGCCCGGGAACGCGTCGAGTGGCGGCCTGTCGCGGGGCGGCTCACCGAGCAGGCGCCCGGAAAGGCCGCCGCACGCCAGGCCGCCTCCAGCGGGGACCGGGTGTGGGCGAGCGTCGGCTGGACCGGCCCCGACGGCTCCGCCCACACCGGCCGGGTCCGCGTCACCCCCGGCAGCGCCGCCGGGACCCGCGTCACCGTCTGGACGGACCGCCGGGGCCGCCTCGTCACCGAGCCGACCACCGCCGACCAGGCCCGTGTCCGCGCCTGCCTCGTCGGCGCCCTGGCGGGCGTGGCGGCGGCAGCCGTCCCCTTCGCGGGCGCCCGGATGCTGCGCGGCCGCCTGGAACGCCGCCGGGTGGATCAGTGGGACGTGGACTGGGCACACTTCGCCGCGCTGTGGGGGAGGCCCGCGGGGTGAGGCACGAGCGGACGGGGCGGGGGTGAGCGGGGTCCCCCGGGGGGCGGCGAAAGGCGGTAACCCGCCGGCGGGTGGGCGTGAGACGCGGTGCCGCGCCTCGCCCCACTCCCGCCACCGCCGAAAGGCGGTAACCCGCCGGGCGGGCGAGCGTGAGACGCGGTGCCGCGCCCCACTCCCGCCACCGCCGCCCGTTCCGCCGCTGACGCACAGGCGAGAGCAGCTGGGGCGGGAACCGGGGAGCCGGGGAGCCGGGGAGTTCAGTTGCCGCCGCCCAGGGCACGCCCCAGGATCCCGTCGAGGTCCGCGCTGTCCGGGAGGGTGCCGAAGGCGTACCCCCAGTCGCCGCCGAGCCGGGTCGCGCAGAAGGCGTCGGCGACCGCCGCGGGGGTGTGCCGGACCAGCAGGGAGGCCTGGAGGGTCAGGGCCATCTGCTCCACCAGACGGCGGGCCCCGGCCTGTGTCGCCTCGCCGAGCCGGGCCCTGAGCCGGGTGACCGCCGCGTCCAGCCGGGTGTCCGCCCCCTGGGCCAGGGCGATCTCGCCGAAGAGGGCGTCCACGGTGGCGGGCTCGCGGGTCAGTGCCCGCAGGACGTCCAGGGCGTTGACGTTCCCGGAGCCTTCCCAGATCGACAGGAGAGGGGCCTCGCGGTAGTGGCGGGGCATGCCGGAGTCCTCCACGTAGCCGTTGCCGCCCAGGCACTCGAGGGCCTCCGCGGTGAAGGCCGGACCGCGCTTGGTCACCCAGTACTTGCCCACGGCGGTGGCGATCCGCCGGAAGGCCTGCTCACCCGCGTCGCCGCGCACCGCCCGGTCGGCCGCCCCGGCCAGCCGCAGGGTGAGCGTGGTGGCCGCCTCCGACTCCAGCGCGAGGTCCGCCAGCACGTTGCGCATCAGCGGCTGGTCGATCAGCCGCGCGCCGAACGCGCTGCGGTGCCGCACGTGGTGGCCGGCCTCGACGAGCGTCTTGCGCATCAGCGCCGCCGACATCATCACGCAGTCCAGACGCGTGCAGTTGACCATCTCGATGATGGTCTTCACGCCCCACCCCTCGGGTCCGACCAGCCAGGCCACCGTGCCGTCGAACTCCGGCTCCGAGGAGGCGTTGGAACGGTTGCCGAGCTTGTCCTTCAGCCGCTGGATGCGGAACGGGTTGCGGGTGCCGTCCGGCAGCACGCGCGGCACCAGGAAGCAGGACAGACCGTCCGGCGCCTGGGCCAGGACCAGGAACACGTCGCACATCGGCGCCGACGTGAACCACTTGTGCCCGCGTAGCGTGTACACGCCGGGCTCGGCGGTGGGAGTGGCCGTGGTGGTGTTCGTCCGTACGTCCGAGCCGCCCTGCTTCTCGGTCATGCCCATGCCCGCGAGCAGCCCGCGCTTCTCCGTCGGCACCCGGAGGCCCGGGTCGTACTCCCGGCTGGTGAGCAGCGGCTCGTACACCTTGGCCAGGTCCGGCTGCCGGCGCAGGGCGGGGACCGCCGCGTACGTCATCGACGTCGGGCAACCGTGCCCCGCGTCGGTGTGGCCCCACACCAGGCCGCCCGCCGTCCGGGCGACATGGGCGCCGGGCCGGTCGTCCGCCCAGGGCGCACCGGCCAGGCCCTCGGTCACGGCCACCCGCATCAGTTCGTGCCAGGCGGGGTGGAAGTCGACCTCGTCGACACGGTGCCCGTACCGGTCGTGCGTGCGCAGCACGGGCTCGTGGCGGTTGGCCAGCTCGCTCCACTCCTGCGGCCCGGGGCTGCCGGCCCGCTGACCGAGGCGTCGGACGTCCACCTCGGCCCATCCGGCGCCCTCGCGTCGCAGCCCTTCCAGCAGGGCGGCGTCGTCGGAGGCGTCGTACGGGCTCAGGGGGGAGGCCTGGTTGGTGACGTCGTGGGTGGCGGAGGCGGGGCCGGGGGACTGCGCGAGGGTGAGGCTCATGGCCTCATGTTGCACTCTTCCTGCGGTCGCAGCAACAGTGCAACATGAAGGCGGACGTACAGTACGTGCTCATGCGCGGGAACGAGTCGACGGCCGGGGCCGGTGAGGTGGAGCTGCGGCCGCTGTCGGCCCGATCGGTGGTGCTGAGTCTGCTGCTCGGCACGCATCCGCCGGAGCTGCCGGTGAAGGACCTCGTCCGGCTGGTGGAGCCCTTCGGTGTCGGGGGATCCACTCTGCGGGCGGCCCTCAGCCGGATGGTGGCGGCCGGTGATCTGCGACGCGCCGGTGCCGTCTACGGACTCAGCGAGCGCTTGCTGGAGCGTCAGCGCAGGCAGGATGACGCCGTCCGGCCGGCGACCCGCCCCTGGGACGGCGACTGGGAGATGGCCGTGGTGACGGCGACCGGCCGCGGACCGGCCGAACGCGCCGAACTGCGGAGCGAGTTGACCCGTCTGCGCCTCGCCGAGCTGCGCGAGGGGGTGTGGCTGCGTCCCGCCACGCTGCTCCGTCCCTGGCCGGACGAGCTCACCGGGATCACTCTGTACCTCACCGCCCGACCCGGGATGCCGGGGCGGGAACTGGCCGCCGCTCTCTGGCCGTTGGAGGAGTGGGCCGACACCGCCCGTGACCTGCTGGCGCACATCGGGCGCGCCCGGCGGCCCGCCGACCGTTTCACCGCCTTCGCGGCCGCCGTGCGGCACCTCCTCGCGGATCCGGTCCTGCCGCCCGAACTGCTGCCCGCCGACTGGCCGGGCGCCGCCCTGCGCGCCGCGTACACCGCCTACCAGCGGGAGGTCGCGGACGCCGTCCACGGGCGGGAACAGGCCTGACGGCCTGGGGAGGCGGAGGCGAGCCGCTCCCCAGGCCGTCCGTGGGGGGAAGAGAAGGGGCTAGCGGTAGGTGATGTCCGAGGTGGCGTACAGGCAGTTGGTGCTGTCCGGGCCCACCCCGACCGCCGTGTTGTTGTTGTACTTCTGGCAGGGGACTACCTTGCGGCTCGCGTCGTTGAGGATCGTGATGTTGCGCAGCGTCGCCACGTCGTTGCGGTTGACGTTGATGCCGACGATCCGTGCGGTGGAGCCCGTCCCGGTCACCTCGATGGTGTTGAGGTTGACCTTGCGCGTGTACTGCGTGGAGCAGTCACCGCAGGAGCGGTAGAGGGTTTTGAACTCCTGCACGGCGAAGTTGGAGATGTTCACCGTGCCGCCGCCGTTGTGCTGGAAGACCTTGTCGCTCGCCTTCTTGGCGCCGCCGCCGACGACGTTGTACGTCGCGCTGCTGCCGCCGCGGAAGGTGGCGGCGTCCTCGCCGACGTCCTCCCACCAGACGTTCTGCAGCGTGCAGCTGCCGAGGCAGTGGATGCCGTCGGCGCCGGGTGCGCCGATGATCACGTTCTTCAGGGTCACGCCGTTGGCGAGGGTGAGGATCGGCTGCTGGTCCTCGGCCTGGTCTCCCGTGCCCAGGGCGCCGCTGCCGTAGAGGCGCAGCATCCCGTAGTCCTTCGAGCTGGTGAGGTTGATGGTCGCGGTGACCGCCTGGCTGCCGGACGCGGACGGCCAGGTGGCGGCACCGGCGGGGGCCGTAGCTGTAGTCATGATCATGCCAACCGAGAGGCCGAGGGTGGCCAGTGCTCCGGTCAGTGCGCGCCCACGGGTGGCGCGCGGTCGTGTCGCAGAAGTCATGTCCCGTTCCTTCTGTCGTGGGGGTGGGTCAGAGCTTTCCGGTGCCCTGTTTCCCTTCGAAGGGTTGAGCTGGCGATTGCATATGTGGACGGTGTTCCTTTTCGTGGACGGCGTTCGCCGGGCAGTACGGCCTTTCGGGGACCGGAGTGAGCGGCTCGGTCACACTGTTGAACGGACCGTAGGGGGCAAGCGCTTTCTAGTCAACGCCTCGCGTAGGCGACATCCAGTCACCCCGACAGACCGGGAAGGCCTTCCATCCAACGCTGTGGGAGCGCGTCACCGTCGGCTACCAGGCGAGCCACACCGGCGACAGCTCACCGCCCACCGCCTTCACGCTCAACGGATCGCCCTGCACGGTCGGTTGACGCACGGTCCCCTTCCCGCCCGGCCCTTGGAGGGCCGCCGCGGGCCCCGCGCGGAAAAATGCCGGGCGGCCGGCGGAGGCGGAAGGTAGCGTCCTCGGGGCCGGGAGAGCCCCTGTCCTCGGGGATGGAGAGAGATGAGCATGACGGCCGACGACGTGGTGAGGCTGTTCGCCGACGAGACCCGGGTGCGCGCCTTCGCCGCCGTGGCGCTGGGAGCCCGGAGCGCCGCCGAGGTCGTCGAGCGCACCGGGCTGTCGGCCAAGGACGCCCTCGGTGCGCTGCGCCGCCTCGAGGAGCGCGAGCTCCTCGTGTCGGACGGCGGCGGCCTGACGGTGTCGTACGGCCACTTCCGCGGCCTGGCCCGTGCCGCGGCCGGCGCCGAGCCGCCGCGGGATCACGGGTCCGGTGACGAACGGACCGAGACGCTGCTGCGGACATTCGTACGCGACGGGCGGCTGGTGCGCCTCCCGGCCCAGTGGGAGCGCAAGAAGGTCGTCCTGCGCCATCTCGCGGAGCACAGCTTCGAGCCGGGGCGGGAGTACTCCGAGCGGGAGGTCAACGACAGGCTGCGCGCCTGGTGCGAGGGCGGCGCCGTCGACCACGTGAGCCTGCGCCGCTATCTCGTCGACCTCCACCATCTGGACCGCCAGGGCGGAATCTACAGGCGCTCGCCCGAGGACACCGCGCTGCGGGACTGACGCCCGGCGGGCGCTCGACCGGCTGCCGCGGACGCCTTCGCAGCGGTCTCCGCGGCGGCCCGACCGGCCGCCGCGGGCGGGGGCGGTCCGACCGCCCGGGCGCTCACACGGACCGGTGGTACTGCTCCGGCACCCGCACCTCGCCGCCCAGCACCCGCGCCGCCTGCCGCGCCCACGACGGGTTGCGCAGCAGCTCGCGGCCGACCAGGACCGCGTCCGCCTCACCGTTGGCGAGGATCTTCTCGGCCTGCTCGGGCTCGGTGATCAGCCCCACGGCCGCGACCGGCATCGGCGTCTCGGCCTTCACCCGGGCGGCGAAGGGGACCTGGTAACCGGGGCCTACCGGGATGCGTACGCCGGAGGCGTTGCCGCCGGTGGAGACGTCGAGCAGGTCGACGCCGTGGGCGTGGAGCTCACGGGCGAAGCGGACCGTGTCGTCGGCCGTCCAGCCGTCCTGCTCCAGCCAGTCGGTCGCGGAGATCCGGAAGAACAGCGGCTTGTCGTCGGGCCACACCTCGCGCACCGCGTCGACGACCTCGAGGGCGAACCGGGTGCGGCTCTCGTGGGTGCCGCCGTACTCGTCGCCGCGGCGGTTGGAGTGCGGGGAGAGGAAGTTGCCGATCAGATAGCCGTGGGCGCCGTGGATCTCGGCGATCTCGAAACCGGCGGCGAGGGCCCGGCGGGCCGCCTCCGCGAACTGAGCCACGATCTCGCTTATCTGAGCCTTCGTCAGCTCTGCCGGTACGGGGTGGCGCTCGTCGAACGGGAGCGCGCTCGGTCCCAGCGGCTGCCATCCGTGCGCCTCCGGGCCCACGGGCGCGCCCCCCTTCCAGGGCCGGTCGGTGGAGGCCTTGCGTCCCGCGTGGGCGAGCTGGATCGCCGGGAGCGAGCCCTGCTCGGCGAGGAAGCGGGTGATCCGCCGGAAGGCCTCGACCTGGGTGTCGTTCCAGATGCCGAGGTCGTACGGGGAGATCCGGCCCTCGGGCGACACGGCGGTCGCCTCGACGATGACCAGGCCCGTCCCGCCGGCCGCACGGGCGGCGTAGTGCGCGAAGTGCCAGTCGGTCGGGGCGCCGGTCAGCGGACCCTCGGGCGCGGCCGAGTACTGGCACATGGGCGGCATCCACACCCGATTGGAGATGGTCACGTCACGCAGGGTGTAGGGCTGGAAGAGCGCACTCACGGCGGACTCCGATCGTCACTGGGCCGGTGGTCGACTCGTACGATAGGCATCGTAGTACGTCAGACGTCAAACTATGAAGGGCGTCGTACAATGGTCTCCCCGAAGGAGTGGAGCCCCCGTGACCGCCCCCGCCGTCAGCAGCCGTGATCTCCCGCATCCGGCGCGCGAGGACATCCGTCTGGAGTTCGTGCTGCACGCGCTCTCCGACCCGATGCGGCTGCGGATCGTGCGAGAGCTCGCCGCCGGCCGCGACGAGCTCTCCTGTTCGCACTTCGACCTGCCGGTCACCAAGTCGACCACGACGCACCACTTCCGGGTGCTGCGCGAAGCCGGGGTGATCCGGCAGACCTACCGCGGCACGGCCAAGATGAACGGCCTGCGCCGGGACGACCTAGACGACCTCTTCCCGGGACTTGTCGACGCCCTCCTCGGCGCTGCCGCCCGCCAGTCCGCCCGCCTCCAGGGCGGCTGAACCAGCCTTCCCGGGTAGGTGGTCGAAGAGCAGGTTCAGCACGATCGCGGTCACACAGCCCGCGCTGATCCCGCTGTTCATCACCGTCTGGAACCAGTCCGGGAACTTCTCGTAGACGGTCGGGACGCCGACCGGCAGCACGCCCATCGCGACCGACACGGCGACCACGGTCAGTTTGTGGTTGCCCTCGAAGTCGACCTCCGCCAGCGTCCGCAGACCGCTCGCGGCGACCGTGCCGAACATCACCAGACCGGCGCCGCCGAGGACCGGCGCCGGAATCGCCGCGACCACCGCGCCCAGCTTGGGCAGCAGGCCGAGCAGGACGAGGATGCCGCCGGCGGCGGCGACGACCCAGCGGCTGCGCACCCGGGTCATGCCGACCAGACCGACGTTCTGCGCGTACGCCGTGTAGGGGAAGGTGTTGAAGACACCGCCGAGGACGGTCGACAGACCGTCGGCGCGCAGGCCGTCCGACAGGGAGCGGGGCTCGACCTTGCGGCCGGTCATCTCGCCGACCGCGACCAGGTCACCGGTGGTCTCGGTCATCGTCACCAGCGCCACCACCAGCATCGAGATGATCGCCGAAGCCTCGAAGACGGGCGCCCCGAAGTGGAACGGCGTGCTGATCCCGATCCAGTCGGCGTCCGAGACCCCGCCGAAGTCCGTGAAGCCGAAGGGCACGGCGACCGCGAGGCCCACCGCGATGCCGATCAGTACCGCGATCCGACTCAGGAACGCCGGCGCGAAGCGCTGCACGCCCAGCACCACCGCCAGCACGGACGCGGCGAGCGCGATGTTCCTCGGCTCCCCGAAGTCCGCCGAGCCGGCCCCGCCCGCGGCCCAGTTGCCCGCGACCGGCAGCAGGGAGATGCCGATGATCAGGATCACCGTGCCCGTGACCAGCGGCGGGAAGAACCTCAGGAGCCGGCCGAACACCGGCGCCAGCAGCACGATCGCCAACCCCGCGACGATCACCGAGCCGTAGATCGCGGGCAGTCCGCCGCCCGTCGTTCCGATCAGCACCATCGGGGACACGGCCGCGAACGTGCACCCCTGCATGATCGGCAGCCGCACCCCGAAGCGCCAGAACCCCACGCACTGCACGAGCGTGGCGACACCGCAGATCAGCAGGTCGGCGGTGATCAGATACGCCAGGTCGGCGGGCGGCAGCTCCATGGCGCCGCCCACGATCAGCGGCACGGCCACCGCGCCGGCGTACATCGCGAGCACGTGCTGGAGGCCGAAGGCGGCCAACTGCCGTGCGGGGGGCACCTCGTCGACGGGATGAACGGGCGCGGTCGTGGCCATGGGCGCTCCAGAGCTGCGGAGGAGGGGACGCGGGTGAGGCGTGTCGGCATGCGGACAGCACGAAACCGTACGAGGATTGAACAGTTTGTTGATTTCACGGGTGTTGCTGATGTGTGTCCTGTACACCGGTGTCGGTCGGTACCGCCGCCGCCCGCAGCGACGCCCAGTCCGGCAGCTTCACCACACCACGCCCCAGCGAGGCTCCGAGCTCCGCCTCCGCCCGCTCGATCGCCAGCCATCCCGCCCACTCGACCGGCTCGGCCCCGGCGGCCAGCAGCAGCGGCAGCGGATCACCGGGCAGCTCCCGCCGCAGGAGAGCGGGGGCGTCCTCGAGCAGGGACGTCACCGTCTCCTTCGCGCAGGGCCGGTTGGTGCCGATGACACCCGTCGGGCCCCGCTTGATCCAGCCGGCCACGTACTCGCCCGCCGCCACGGCGCCCTCGCGCAGCACCCGCCCGGCGGCATGCGGCACCGTGCCCCGCTCCGCGTCGAACGGCAGCCCTTCCAGCGGCACTCCGCGGTAGCCCACCGACCGCAGCACCAGCTGCGCCTCGACGTCCTCGTACCGGCCGGTCCCCGTCACGCCGCCACGCCCGTCCGGAGCCGTCCGCTCGAAGCGCACGGCGCCCACCCGGCCGCCGTCGGCGAGGAGCTCGACGGGCCGCAGGAAGAACCGCAGGCCGATCCGGCGCCGCAGGCCCCTCGGCGGTGTTGCCGCCCAGCCGCGCAGCACCTCGATGTTGCGGCGCTGTGCCGCCGGCAGCGCCGACGGGTCGGTGTACGCGGGGTCCAGGGCGAGCTCCGCCTCGTCGACGGCCACCTCGGTGTCCGGCAGCCCGCCCAGCTCCCGCAGCTCCTTGGTGGTGAAGCGTGCCTGCGACGGGCCGCGCCGCCCCACCATGTGGATCGCGGTCACCTCGCTGGCGGTCAGCGCCGTCAGCGCGGCCTGCGGCATGTCGGTGGGGCTCAGCTCCGCCGCGCCGCGGGCCAGGATCCGCGTGACGTCCACGGCGACGTTCCCCACGCCGATCACCACGGCCGCGCGGGCGCCGGACAGGAAGCCGTCGGCGACGGCGTCGGGGTGGGCGCTGTACCAGGCCACGAACTCGGTCGCCGACCAGCTGCCCGGCAGGTCCTCGCCGGGGATCCCCAGCCGCCGGTCCGCCGCGGCGCCCACGCAGTACACGACCGCGTGGTACAGCTCCCGCAGCCGGGCGGCGGGCACGCCGCCCGCTCCGACCCGCACCCCGCCCAGGAAGCGCACCCGCTCGTGCTCCAGCACGGTCCTCAGGTTCTGCTGGAGCGACTTGATCTTCTCGTGGTCCGGGGCGACGCCGTAGCGCACCAGCCCGTAGGGGCACGGCAGCCGGTCCAGGACGTCGACGAGCACCTCGGGGTCCTGCTGGACGAGGCTCTGGGCGGTGTAGACCCCACTGGGCCCGGAACCGACGACGGCGACACGCAGCACGGTGGAACTCCTTACCCGAGGCAGGCGCAGGAGAGCGCTGGTGCTTCCAGCATCGCACCGACGCCGCCGCGCTGACAGGTGCCGTACGCCAAGCGGGTGCGCGTGTGCGTGCGCAGGGGCGGCGACCAGGCGTCGGGGACGGCGGTACGGGCGCGGCCGGCCCTGTTCCTCGTCGACGGTCACGGTGCTCGCGGACCGGATCGAGGGGCCGCCAGGGGAGGGGAGAGGTGCGGCGAGGGCCGCCGGGGGAAGGGTGAGGGGCCGCCAGGGGAACGGGAGAGGTGCGGTGGGGCGCCCTCCGAGGGCCGGGTCACCCTGGCGGCGTAGCGGGGCTCGGCCCCCATCGGGCGCGCCCGGCCCCGCCGTGCGGCGTCGAGGGCCGGCGAGCGGTCGCCCAGGAGTACCGCGCGGCTCGGGAGGAGGGCGTCGGCCCCGCCCTCGCGATCAGCTGCGCCACCGGGCGCAGTCGCCGCAGGTCCCTGCGTCCGATCACACGCGGCGGCGGGAGGCCGGGTCCCTGGCCCCCCGTCACGCCGCGCGTCGAACCGCCGCACGCAGGGGGCGTTTCACAGCATGGCCCGCATGCGGCTGATCTCCGTCGTCTGCTCCGCCACCACGTCGTCCGCCATCTCCTCGATGCGGATGTTGTTGCCCTGCGCCTTCACGTCCGCGGCCATGGTGATGGCTCCCTCGTGATGGGTGATCATCAGGGTGAGGAACAGTTCGTCGAAGGCCTTCCCGCGCGCCGCCCGCAGCTTGTTCATCTGCGCCTCGGTCGCCATCCCGGGCATCGCGCTGTGATCGTGCCCGCCGCTCGCCGTGTTCGCGCCGTCCTTGTCGTGCGTCGTCAGCCAGCTCTTCATGGCCTTGATCTCCGGCCCCTGGGCCGCGGCGATCCGGGAGGCGAGCGACTTGACCTTCGCCGACTCGGCCTGTCCGGGGGCGAGTGCGGTCATCTCCAGGGCCTGTCCGTGGTGTTCGATCATCATGCGGGCGAAGGAGACGTCCGCCGAGTTCGGGGTGTCGTCCTCGGCGCGATGCGCCGCCGCCTCCTCGGCGGACAGCGTCCGGTTCGCCTCGCCCGGCATGCCCGGCGCGATCACCGACGGTCCGTCGGGCGCCGCCGACCTGGTGTCCGAGTCGGAGTCACAGCTCGCGAGAAGGAGCGCCAGCAGCGAGGCGGTGACGAGGGGCGCGCGGCGAACAGGCACAACGACCTCCTGGTTGAACCGGGTTGACGACCTGTGAGGATCTGACGACTCCTCGTACCGTCCTGGCACGAGTTCTTGCCCTACCGCTCGAAAACATTCATGACGAGTGTGTTGCCGTCTGTTGATCTGTGCATGATGAAGACGATACTTCGGAGGACCGTGAACCGTTCCCTGAGAACGGCAACAAGGGAGGACGCAGTGACCCTGTTGAACGATCCCCGAACGCGGCACAGACGGCTGGGAGTCGCCGCGGCGTGTGCCGGACTCCTCGCCGCGCTGCTCACGGCGGTCCCGGCGGCCGCGACCCCCGACCCGGGGGACGGCCCGTCCGTGGAGCAAGAGGTGTCCCGAGGCACGCAGGCCGAGGTGGCCGACGCGATCGCCGAGGGCGAGATACCCGGACAGGACGAGATCGTCCACTCCGCCAACATCCAACACGTCGTCAACGTCCCCAAGGACGCGCTCGCCGGCACCAACTCCGACCTCGCCTTCCAGGGCAGGTACGCCTTCGCGGGCAACTACGACGGCTTCCGCATCTTCGACATCAGCAACCCCAAGGCCCCGAAGTCCGTCGCCCAGGTGCTCTGCCCCGGCTCGCAGAACGACATCTCCGTCTCCGGCAACCTGCTCTTCCTCTCCACCGACTCCTCGCGCAGCGACAGCAGTTGCAACAGCACCACGCAGCCCGCGACCGAGAAGTCCTCCTGGGAGGGCATGAAGATCTTCGACATCAGCGACAAGGCGAACCCCCGTTACGTCGCCGCCGTCGAGACCGCCTGCGGCTCGCACACCCACACGCTGGTGCCCGAGCGCAGGAACGTCTACGTCTACGTCTCCTCGTACTCGCCCAACGCGGCCTACCCCGACTGCCAGCCCCCGCACGACGGCATCTCGGTCATCAAGGTGCCGCGCAACGCCCCCGAGAGGGCCGCGATCGTCAACTTCCCCGTCCTCTTCCCCGGTGAGGGACCGGACGGCGGCGGCAACCCGGGCGGGCCCACCAACCCGGGCGTCTCCAAGACGACCGGCTGCCACGACATCACGGTGCTCCCGGAGAAGGACCTGGCGGCCGGCGCCTGCATGGGCGACGGCATCCTGTTCTCGATCGAGGACCCGGAGAACCCGAAGATCATCGACCAGGTGCAGGACAACGTGAACTTCGCGTTCTGGCACTCGGCGACCTTCAACCTGAAGGCCGACAAGGTCGTCTTCACCGACGAGCTGGGCGGCGGCGGCGCGGCCACCTGCAACGCGGAGATCGGCCCCAACCGCGGTGCCGACGGCATCTACGACATCGTCGGCAAGGGCGACAAGCGCAAGCTCGTCTTCCGCAGCTACTTCAAGATCGACCGCCACCAGGCGGACGTCGAGGCCTGCGTGGCCCACAACGGCTCGCTGATCCCGGTCAAGGGCAAGGACCTCATGGTCCAGGCCTGGTACCAGGGCGGTGTCTCCGTCTGGGACTTCACCGACTCCGCCCACCCCAAGGAGATCGCCTACTTCGAGCGCGGCCCGGTGAACACCGAGCGGCTGACGACCGCCGGCCCCTGGTCGGCGTACTACTACAACGGCTACATCTACTCGAACGACATCGCCAAGGGCCTCGACGTGCTGAAGATCAGCGACCGGCGCACGGATCCGGCCCAGTACGTGCGGATGCGTGAACTCAACGTCCAGACCCAGCCGGACTACTTCGACTGATCGCCGGCCGGCAGTCCCGTCGCGAAGAACCGCGACACATCCGCGTCACACCTCCCGCCGGACGCCTCGGCGTCCGGCGGGACCCCCAGGTCCCAGTCGAGCCGGTAGCGCGCGAACAGCTCGGCGCGCACGCGCGCGAGGGGCATCCCGATGTTGGGCAGCACCATCGCGTAGACGGACCCCATGAGCAGGGCGCGCAGCAGGGGGTAGTCGGCGTCGACGTCCCGCGAGCCGTGCCGGGCCACCGCGTCCCGCAGCAGCTCCGCCAGCCGCCGCTGCTCCGGACACTGCACGAAGCCCTCCGTGTCCAGCAGGCCCGCCATGTGCTGGCGCATCAGCACCGTCCGGTCCCGGGCCAGGCCCAGGATCGCGTCGATGGCCCGCGCCATGCGCTCGCGGCCGTCCTCCGTGCGCGGCTCCCGCTCCAGCGCCTCCTCCAGCGTGCGGTGCATCAGCCGGTGCACGGCCGACTGCACCAGCTGGCGCTTGCCGGGAAAGTAGTACGACACCAGACCGCGGGCCGAGCCCGCCCGGTCCGCGATGTCCCCGAGCGTCGTCGCCTCGTAGCCGTGCTCGCTCACCAACTCGACCGCGGACTGCAGGAGTCGCTCCCGGGAACGCCGCCGCAATTCTTCATTGACCGAGGCGCTGCGCGGGGACATGCTGTAACTCCTGCGTTGACTGGCTGCCAGCCAACTATACTCAGCGCATCCCGGTCCGTTCCGTCCGGAACCGCGCCGGGTGGCCGCCTGCTCTGGGCGACACGGGGGATCGTCCAGAGTGGGCGTGCTTCTTCCTCCGATGGTCGCCTGAGGCTCCTTTCATCGGTTCCGGTGTCGGAGGAAGCCGCGTCCTGCGTGACATCGTCGGTGTGGGGCCGCCGGGGACCGGTTTCCCGCGGCGCCCCGGACCGGCCTCAGCCGACCAGGTCCAGCACCGGCCGCAGCCCGTCCGGCCGTTCGGCCGCCGGCAGATGGTCCACGAGGTGCACACCACAGCCCAGCGCCGCCGCCCCGCCGTCCGCCCGCCGGTTGTCGCCCACCATCAGCGTCGTCCGCGGATCGACCCCGAGCGCCTCGCAGGCCGTCTCGAACAGCCGCGGGTGCGGCTTCTGGACCCCGTGCTCGTACGACAGCACGTACGCGTCGACGAACGGGTCCAGGCCGTGCTCGCGGAACACCGGCCTCAGGTCCCAGCCGATGTTGCTCACCACACCCACGGGGATCCCGCGCTCGCGCAGCGCGCTCAGCACGAGAAGGGCGTCCGGATACGGGGCCCAGGCGGCCGGGGTCCGGTGCCGCTCGTACAGGGCGTCGTGCAGGGCCGGGTCCGGCAGCGGCACCTGACGGGAGAGCCCGGTGTACGCGGCCCGGTGCAGCTCGGCGCTCTCGTCCCGCACCCGCCACAGCCCGGCCAGCTCCCCGGGCACGCGCACCGGGGGCGCCCCGCCCGGCAGCGCGCCGGCCGCCTCCAGGGCCTGCGCCGTGGCGCGCAACTCCGCCTCGGGCAGCTCGACGCCCGCGGCGTCGAGCACGGCACGCAGCCAGGACTCGGCCGACTCGATACGGAAGAGGGTCCCGGAGAAGTCGAACAGCACGGCGGCGGTCATGGACCGGATCCTACGAATGCCCCGGGTCCACGTTCCACGCGTGCGGAAGTCCGGCGTCGCAGAACACACAGACGAAGACGCCCTCGCGGACCACGTTGTCCTGCAGGCAGCGCGCGCAGCGCCGGAAGACCAGCGCGTGCGTGAAGCCGCCGGGGCGTGCGACGCCGGCGCGGTCCAGGGCGGCGGCGACCGCCGGCCAGGAGTCGGGGTCGGGACAATAACCGGTGGACTGGTTGCTGACCTCGCTCACCTCCCAGCCGTGGTCCGTGCGGCGGAACCGATCTCGCCCGCGCCCAGGGCCTGTCTGGCGATTCCCGTCTGCATCGCGGCGCCATGCACGCACTCTCGCCGCACCGGGCACAGCCCCGAGTACACCCGGTACGAGGGTCTGCGCCCGGCACGCCGAGAGCACGCACCTGACGCCGCGGTGCCGCCCTCCGGGCGACGACGGGAATCGTCAGACGGGCCCTGGGACGTCGCCGCCGCCCGCGCAGGCCACGTGCTCGCTCCGGCGATGCGCGAGCCGCAGGAGACCGTCCGGTCCGACGACGAAGGTGAACGTCTCCTCCGGCCTCTGTGCCCCGGGCGCCCGCCCCTCGGTCCCCTGCTCGGCCGCCCACGCGTCGAGGTCCGCGGCGCCGCGGACCACCCGCCCTCCGGCGCCCGGCGCGACCGCCCGCCGTACCTCCTCCGGCCCGACGTAGCGGTACCGCCGGCCCGGCGCTCTCACGGCCGCCAGCGCAGATGGGCCGCGATCGCCAGCGCCACCACCGCCGTCCCCATGAGCCAGCCGCCGACGACGTCCGAGGGCCAGTGGACGCCCAGCCACACCCGGGTCAGCCCGACACCCACCACGGAGACGACGGCCACCGCAACCGCCGTACGCCACACGACGCGAGCGACTCCGTGGCGGTACAGGAGCCACAGCAGGAGGCCGAGGACCACCGTCGCCGTGAGGGCGTGGCCGGAGGGGAAGGCCGCGTAGTGGGCCGAGTCGACGGGATCGGGCCAGACGGGGCGGGCGCGGTCGACCGCGGCCTTCAGGCCCTGCTGCAGGAGCGTGCCCACGGCCGACGTGGTGACCAGCCATGCCGCCGTCCACCACGCCGAGCGCCGCCACACCAGCCATACGGCGACCGCCGCGCACAGCAGGCGCATCGTCAGCGGGTCCCACACCCAGTCGGTGAGGATGCGGAAGGCCTGGGTGACGTCCGGGTCGGCGACGGCCCAGCGGTGGGTCGTGCGCGAGACGTCGCCGTCGACGGACATGAGGGGATGCCACTCGGCCCAGACCAGGATCAGCAGCAGCAGGGAGCACAGCCCCAGGGCGAGACCGGTGCGAGCGGCCGTGCGGCAGGGCGACGGAGCGGGCGGGGAGTCGACGGTCGGGTTGTGCATGCAGTGATCCTTGCCGATGTGCGGCGTCCGAAGCCAACTCGGGGCGGAGTTCCGGCCTCGGGTCACTCAGCCGAGCGCCCGCAACCCCGGCACCAGCGTCACCAGCACCGGGATCACCGGCGCGAGTGCGGCAGCCGCCGTCAACCGCAGTCGGCGGGCCGCCGTGAGCCGGTCCGGGGGAGTGAGCAGGCGGTGCACGCGCTGCGGCACGTACGCCTGCGGGGTGGGGGAAGGGCCGAACACGCCCCGGTCCTCGTTGAGCTCCACCAGGGCGAGCGCGGTCGTCAGCCGGCCGAAGCGGCGGGAGGCCGTGTCGTCGGCGGCGAGTTCGACCAGCCGGTGCATCTCGTCACGGAACGCGGCGAACACCGGCACCTGCGGGAACCCGTTGGCCAGCGCGGACGAGCAGTGCAGCAGCCAGTCGTGCCGCGCCCGGGCGTGCCCCTGCTCGTGCGCCAGGACCGCATCCAGCTGACGCCCCTTCAGACGGTGCAACGCGGCGGTCGTGACCACCAGCCGGGGTGCCCCGCCCGCCAGCCACCAGGCGTCGGGCCGCTCGCCCTCCAGCACCACGAGCCGTCCGGTCGCGGGCTCCTCGCCCGGCAACAGGGGGGCGCGCAGCCGCAGATCGGCCCGCCGGCGCCGACGCCGGGCACGGGCCCGGGAGATCTCCCGCATCAGCATCGCCCCGCTCCACACCCCGGCGCTCGCGAGCGCCACCGCGGTCGCCGCCGCCCAGGGGCCCGCCGCGCCCAGCGCATAGGCCTCCACGACCGCGCGCGGGGCCGGGGCGAAGACAGGACCGCGCACCTCGTGCCAGGCCGCCGCAGCGCTGAGCGTCATCGACAGCGCACAGCACAGCAGCACCGCCGCCACGACGCACTGCCACGCCCACAGCGCGACCACCGGTTCACGGTCCGGCCAGTCGGCCCGGGCGAGCAGCCGGGGGGCGACGACGGCGGTCAGGGCAGCGAGCAGCAGCAGGACCGCGGGGACCATCATGAACAGCACCCTATGAGCGCCCTACCGCTCGCCGGTACGGCTTGTCACGGCAAAGTGACGCAGGCCACGACCGCCGGTCCGCGCCCGCGGCACGGCGGCTCGAGCCTCACATCGTCAGCAGCATGGCCAGCATCCCGATCCCCATCGACAACCGGCACGCCCGCACCAGTTCGGGCCGGTCGCGCCATGCCGGTGCCGTCCGTCCGCCCGCCGGGGCCACCGGCAGCAGCCGGACCCCGGAGACGAGGACGTATCCGGCGAAGTACAGCAGCAGCACGCCCGTCAGCAGCGGGACGCCCGAGCCGCTGTGGCCGGCGTGGGCGCCGTGCCCGTCGCCGGGAGAGCCGGCCATGACGACCGCCATGTAGACCATGGCCGCGGCCCCCACCAGATGGTGCAGGTGGTGGACGCCGGTGCGGGCCGCCCACAGGGCCGGCAGCGCGGCCGCGCCGAACACCGCGGCGTACACCGGCCAGGCCCACTCCGGCGGGGTGAACGCCGCCGCGGGCACCGCCATCGCCGCCATGCCGAAACCCATGAGCGCCTCGCCGCCGGCGGCCCGGCGCTGTTCCTCGTCCGCGCCGCGCATCCGCAGCAGGCAGTAGGCGCCGGTCGCCGCACACAGCGCGACCAGCAGCCAGCCGGGCGAAGCCGGTCCGTGCACGCGCACCTCCCCGCTCGACGGTCGGTCGAGGATGCGATGCCCGGGACACGCGGAGCGCACGCGAGCGCAAGGGTGTACACGGGGAGCGTTCGGCGGAGCGCGGCAGGTGAGCGGCGACGGGTGGGCGGAGGAGTGGAGTGGCGACCCGCACACCGACGGAACTATTTCACTAGTAAAACACCTGCTAAGTTGGTGGATATGAGTAGTGCGACCCGTTTCCCGCTCGCCGGTGCCCTGCGCCTCGGCCGGCCCTCCGCCATCTGGTACAAGCCCGCGCTCAGCGTGGTCGTCGCGGTCGCCCCGCCGAACCTGATCCTGCTGGCGCTCGGCCGCCTGGACCTGGCGATGTACACGATGGCCGGATCCCTGTGCGCCCTGTACGCCCACAACCGCCCCTACGCGGCCCGGGCCCGGGCCCTGGCCTGGGTGGTGCTCGGCATGACCGGGGGACTGGCCGCCGCCCTGCTCGCGGCCTCCCTCACCGCGAACGCCGTCATCCTCGTCACCGTCGGCGCCCTGCTCGCCGCCGCCCAGAAGACGCTCTGCGACGCCACGCGCATCGGCCCGCCGGGCAACGTCGTCCTGACCTTCATCACCTCCGCGTCGCTGTTCGTCCCGCAGACCCTCGGGCAGGTGCCCGGCCACCTGGCCCTGGCCCTCGCCGCGGGCGCCTGGGCATGGCTCGTCGGCATGGCGCCGGGGCTGCTGCGTCCGCACGGCCCGGAGCGGCGGGCCGTCGCCCAGGCCCTGAACGCGGCCGCCGCCCACGCCGCCGCCCAGGGCACCGGCGACGGGCGCACCCGAACCCGTGCCGCTGCGGCCGCCGCCGTGCACGCCGCCTGGCAGACCCTTCTGTCGGCCCGCGCCGGGGAGACCACCCGTGCCCTGGAACGGCTCGTGATCTGCGCCGAGGTGGCCCTCGCCGCCCCCACCGACACCGACCCGGCACGCCTGCTCGGCTGGGCGCGCGCCCTGCGGGGCACCGGACCGGTGCCCCGCCCCGACGACCTCCCCGAGGACGACGAACTCCTCGGCGTCGACGTCGGACGCGCCACCGGCCAGCCGCCGTTGTGGCGCCGGCTCGGCCCGCTCACCCCGCTCGCCGTGCGCACCGCCCTCGGCTGCGCCCTCGCCGGCTACGCGTCCCTCGTGCTCGGCATCGGCCGTCCCTACTGGGCTCTGGTCACCGCCGCCTCCCTCTACCAGGCGAACGTCACCCTCACCTGGAGCCGCGGCGTCCAGCGCGTCGTCGGCAACCTCGTCGGCGTCCTCGCCTTCGCCGTGATCGTCCCGCTCGCCCACCTCCACCAGGCGGCCCTGGTCCTGGTCTGCCTCGCCCTCAACTTCGGCGCCGAGGCGCTGATCGGGCGCAACTACTGGCTCGGCAGCGTCTGCGTGACCCCGATGGCCCTGCTGATCACCGAGTTCACCCGCTTCCAGGACCCGGGCGAGCTGATCACCGAGCGGGTCGTGGACACGCTCGTCGGCGCCCTGGTCGGCTTCGCCGCCGCGGTCGTCGTCACCAACCGCCGCGCCGGCGACCACCTCGGACACGCCCTCACGGCCGTCGAACGCGCCCGCGAGCACGCCGCCCGGCTGCTGGCCGAGCCGTGTCCCGCCACCGGCGCCCTGGAGTCCGCCCGCCGTGGTCTCGCCGCCGCCCTGGTCGACCTGCGCGCCGCGGCCGACGCCGCGTCCGGCGAGTGGTGGCAGCGGGCGCTGCCCGAGGAGCGGGTCGTCGCTGCCGAACAGTCCGGACACCGTACGCTCGCCGCGACGGTACGGCGCCAGGGACTTCTCCCGGCCCGGCACACGAGCACGAAAGCGGAGGGCGTACGGCGATGACGGGGACGCAGGGACGACCGGTCGGCGGGGACGGCGGCGACGGCGGTGCGCGGCGACGGTCCACCGACCCCGGGGACCCGGCCCGGGGCGACACGGTCGCCGCGGTCGTGGGGCAGTGGCGGACCGTCCGTCCCGACCTCGACACCGCCCCCATGGAGATCATCGGCCGCGTGAACCGCTGTGCCGCCCTCCTCCAGCAGGCCGAGGACGCCCCGCTGCGCCGGGCGGGCCTGAGCCGCCCCGAGTTCGACCTGCTGGGCGCCCTGCGCCGCACCGGCCGCGAACTGACCCCGAGCGAGCTGGCCCGCGAGACCTTCTCCTCGGGCGCCGCGGTCACCAAGCGCCTCAAGCAGCTGACCGAGCGCGGCCTCGTGGAACGCCGCGGCGACACCCGTGACCGCCGTGTCGCCCACGTCCGCCTCACCGACGCCGGCCGCGACCTGGTCGACGGGATCCTGCCCGAGCAGCTCGCCTACGAGGGCGCCGCGCTGTCCGCGCTCGACGCGGACCGGCAGGCGGAACTCGCGGTCCTGCTCGGCGAGCTGCTGAGCCGGCTGGAGGGCCACATGCGGCCGGTGCGGGCCTGACGCCCGCGGGCCGGCCGACGCCCGGGGCCGAGCGGTCCGACGGCCGTGCGACGGATCACCGGTCGCCCGGCCTACCGCTCGTCACCGGCCCGGTACACGCCGAACACCGCGCCCTGCGGGTCCCGGAGCACGGCGATCCGCGGGCCGTCCGGCACCGTGGTCGGCTCCATGAGCGCCGTGCCGCCCGCCTGCCCGGCCGTCGCCGCGGTGGCGTCGACGTCGGCCACGGCGAAGTACGGCAGCCAGTGCGGCGGCACCTCGGGCGGGAACTTGTCGTCCATCGTGATCATGCCGCCGAAGTCGGCGCCGCCGACGCCCCACTGCGTGTAGTGCTCCGAGGTGCTCACGGTCCAGCCGAACACCGTCGTGTAGAAGGCCTCCGCCCGCTCGGGCTCGCGCGACATCAGCTCCACCCAGCCCAGTGAGCCCGGCGTGTTGAAGAGGCCCGCCCCCGGGAAGGTCCGTGCCTGCCAGAGCTGGAAGGCGGCGCCGCCCGGGTCCAGGGCGACCACGAACCGGCCCATGTCGAACACGTCCATCGGCCCGACCAGCACCTTGCCCCCGGCCTCGTCGACCAGCCGGGCGCTGACATCGGCGTCGGACACCGCGAACGACACGTTCCAGGCGACGGGCTGCGCCTCCTGGTACAGCGGGCTCAGCGCGGCGACGGCCGCGTCACGCAGGTGCGCCACGGTGTAGCCGCCCGCCTCCTGGCGTGGATCCGTCTCGCATCGCCAGCCGAACAGTTCCGTGTAGAACCGCTGGGCCGCCGCCAGGTCACTGGTGCCCAGCTCGACCCAGCAGGGTCCGCCGGGCACGGGCGCGTCGAGCTTCATGGCGTTCCTTCCGGAGAAAGCACCCCCTCCAGCACGCTAAGCCCGCCTCACCTCCCCGGCATCCGCTGTGCCTCAGATTCCCGGCCGGTACCGCAGCGGATGGTCCGCCGGCACCTCCACCAGCACGATCGGGGTGCCGTCCGGGTCCGTGATCCACATCTCGAGCAGCCCCCAGGGCTCCCTCACCGGCGGCCGGACGATCTCGACGCCCTTCGCGCGCAGCTCTTCGTGGGCCGCCGCCGCGTCGGGAACCTGCACCCAGAGCCGCACGGCAGGGTCCGGCGGCTGCTGCGAACGCCCCGAGAGCTCCAGGAAGCCCCCGCCGAGGAAGTAGACGGTGCCCCGCTCGGTCCCGGTCCCGAACTCGCGGTAGACGGCGAGGCCCAACTGCTCGCCGTAGAAGGCGCGGGAGCGCTCGGGGTCGGTGGGGCGCAGGAGGATCCGGCTGCTGAGTACATGCACCATGCATCGGGAGCGTAGGGGAGGGTTAGGCTCGGCGATGCATCAGCCGCGCCGGAGACCGGAGACCCCCGCATGGACGCCACCGCCGTCGACCTCACCTTCCGTGACGCCACCGAAGACGACGTGGACGCGCTCGTCGCGCTCGTCGAGTCGGCCTACCGCGGGGAGTCCAGCCGGGCCGGGTGGACCACGGAGGCGGACATCCTCGAGGGGCAGCGGACCGACCCCGAGGGCGTCCTCGACGTCATCAGGTCGCCTGCGGGGCGGTTGCTCACCGCCGAGCGGGGAGGCCGGCTCGTCGCCTGCTGCCAGCTCGAACACCGTGGCGACCACGCCTACTTCGGCATGTTCGCGGTCAGCCCCACGGCACAGGGCGGCGGCCTGGGCAGGACGGTGCTGGCGATGGCCGAGCGCCTGGCCCGCGAGAGCTGGGGCGTCACCGAGATGCACATGACGGTGATCTCGGTGCGCGACGACCTCATCGCCTGGTACGAGCGCCGGGGTTACCGCCGCACGGGACGGATGACCCCCTTCCCGTACGGCGACGAGCGCTTCGGCATCCCCCAGCGGGACGACCTCCGCTTCGAGCTGCTGGTCAAGCCTTTGGCGTAGCAGGACTCACGCCGTGAAGCGGCCGGTGCGCTTGATCTCCGGGTGGTCGGTGGTCGCGCCGTCCAGCTCCAGGGCCCGCACCAGCCGCAGGTGGTCCGGTGTGTTCACCACCCAGCCGATGATCCGCAGGCCGCGCTCGCGGGCGTGCTCGGCGATCTCCAGAGTGAGCCGGCGGATGTTCAGGCACACGGTCGCGGCACCGATCGCGACGGCCCGGTCCACGATGTCGAGGCCGTAGCGGCTGCCGATGAGCGCCGTGCGCACCCCCGGCACCAGCCGGGCGATCTCGGCGACGGCCTCGTCGTGGAACGACGACACCTCCACCCGCTCCACGAGGTTCCGCTTGTGCATCACCTCGGCGAGCGCCCGAGCCGCCTGCACGTCCTTGATCTCGGCCTGGAGCGGCAGCGACACCGCCTCCAGGACCTCGTCGAAGACCGGCACCCGCTCCCCGCGCCCGGCGTCCAGGGCGCGCAGCTCGGCGAGCGTGAGGTCCGCGATCGGCCCGCTCCCGTCGGTCGTACGGTCCACGTCCGCGTCGTGCATGACCACGAGCGCGCCGTCCTTGCTCAGATGCAGATCGAGTTCCACGACGTCGAGGCCGGCGTGCTCGGCGGCGACGAACGACCGGAGGGTGTTCTCGGGCTCGACGCCCATGATTCCGCGGTGACCGATGGTGAGGAGGTTCAAGACTCGGGTCCTTCCGTCGACGGCGGCGCAGGAAGAGCCCGCAGCCTAGTGGCCCCGGGCCGACATGGACATGTGTGTGCACCGCCGGTTCCTCTACCCCGGAGCCCGTCGCGAAAGTCGTCGCCCGCCGGATGGCGAACAGGAAAAAACGCGGTGACCATGGAGGTGTGCAGGATAATTTTCGGATGATCCTCTTGCTGGAGGAAACCCCGTATGCATACGGTGTCCTTACGCGAGGTTCTCCCGTGGAGGATGGGACATGACGGAAATTCTTGTGCAGGTGGGTACGGAGGACCAGGTTCCTCCCGCGGCCAGGGTGGTGGAGCATCCGGCGTGGCCCGTGCTCAAGGATGCCGTGGAGCGGATCCGCCCCTGGCAGTCGAAGGACGGGTCGATCGACTTCACCTCCGAGGGCGCCCCGGAGCGTGCCGACGCCGAGCAGGCGGTCCGCCGCGTCACCGGGGCGGTCGAGGAGCTCTCCCCGCTGCTCCCGCACGACGCGGACTACCACCGCGCCCTGGTGCGGGACCTGCGCCGCTGGGCCGAGGGCGGCTTCGAGGTGCCGGACTTCCTGGACTCGCTGCTGGCCTTCCAGCCCGCCGCGCACCGCGCCGACGGCCTCCAGCACCTGGTCGTCTTCCCGATGTACACGCAGAACGGCAACCCCGACCGCAACCTCGAGGCGGTCGTGCTGCGCATGGTCTGGCCCGAGTGGCTGGCCGAGCTGGAGCGCACCCGCTACGACAACCCGCTGTTCTGCGGCATCAAGTTCGAGGACTTCACGGCCGGCTACGACACCAACTCCGCCGTCCTCTTCCCCGAGACCATCGCCGTGCGCGAGGCCCCCGAGCGGTTCACCTGGGGCGGCATCTTCTGCGACCGCGAGGCGGCCCGCTTCCGCCGCGTCACCGCCGCCGCCGTCGACATCCTGGGCCTGGAGCTGCCCGAGGACATCGCCGCCATGGTCCACGACCAGAAGCGCTGCGAGGAGGCCTTCGTCCTGTGGGACATGGTCCACGACCGCACCCACAGCCACGGCGACCTGCCCTTCGACCCGTTCATGATCAAGCAGCGACAGCCGTTCTGGATGTACGGCCTGGAGGAGCTGCGCTGCGACCTCACCGCCTTCAAGGAGGCCGTGAAGCTGGAGGCCGACGGCGTCCCGCAGGCCCGTGACGTGCAGTACGCGGTGCTCTTCGACCGCATGTTCCGCTTCCCCGTCACCGGCGAGCGGGTGCGCAACTACGACGGCCTCGGCGGGCAGCTCCTCTTCGCCTACCTCCACAAGCACGACGTCGTGCGCTGGACCGACAACAAGCTGTCCATCGACTGGCAGCGCGCCGCGCAGGTCACCAACGAGCTGTGCGCCGAGATCGAGAAGCTCTACCGCGACGGCATCGACCGCCCGAAGCTCGTGCACTGGTTCGCCGGGTACGAGCTGGTCTCCACCTACCTCGCCCCGCACCCGGGCTCCAGGTGGGCCAAGGGCCCCGACGCCCTGGACCTGACCCAGCCGCCGCGCAAGCTCGTCGATGAGGTGCTTCCCGACGAGTTTCCGCTGAGCATGTTCTATGAGGCACTGTCCAAGAAGCTGAAGAACGTGATCGCCTCCACCAAGGGCATCACGGCGGACAGCGCCGAGCGGGTCGCCGCGTGAGCGATCTCCGTACCGGGAACACGGCTCAGCAGGAGGCGAAGAAGATGGGGAACGGACCTCTCAGCGGTGCGGTGATCGCGGTGGCCGGCGCGGGCGGACCCGCCGGCCGGGCGGCGCTGCTCCGGCTCGCCGAGGCGGGCGCGACCGTCGCCGCCGCGGACAACGACCCCGAGCGCCTGGCGGAGGCCGTCGACGCCGCCCGCTACGCGGCAGGCGGCGCCACCGTCACCGGCGAGCCGGTCGACCTGCTCGACCTGCAGTCCACCCGCGACTGGGCCGCCCACATCGAGAAGGACTTCGGCCGCGTCGACGGCCTGGTCCACCTCGTCGGCGGCTGGCGCGGCAGCGAGACCTTCATCAAGACGAGCCTGGACGACTGGGACTTCCTGGAACTGCTGCTCATCCGCACCGTGCAGCACACCTCGCTGGCCTTCTTCGAGCCCTTGCAGCGCAGCGACCGCGGACGGTACGTGCTGATCAGTGCCGCCGGCGCGACGAAGCCGACCGCCGGCAACGCCTCGTACGCCGCCGCCAAGGCCGCCGCCGAGGCCTGGACGCTCGCGCTGGCCGACGCCTTCCGCAAGGCCGGGGGCGCCGAGGGGCCGACCTCCGCGGCTGCCATCCTGGTGGTGAAGGCCCTGGTGCACGACGCGATGCGCGCCGAGCGCCCCAACGCGAAGTTCGCGGGCTTCACCGACGTCAAGGACCTGGCCGAGGCCATCACCGAAGTCTGGGAGAAGCCCGCCGCCGAAGTGAACGGACACCGTCTGTGGCTCACCGAGAAGCCGTGAACCCGCCCAAGACCGATGCTCGCCGCCACCACGACCCGCAGATCCGCGGTTTCGCCAGCGACAACTACGCCGGGGCCCACCCGGAGGTGATGGCCGCCCTGGCCGTGGCCAACGGCGGCCACCAGGTCGCGTACGGCGAGGACGAGTACACCGAGAACCTCCAGCGGATCATCCGCAGCCACTTCGGGCCCACCGCGGAGGCCTTCCCGGTGTTCAACGGCACCGGCGCCAACGTCGTCGCCCTCCAGGCGGTCACCGACCGCTGGGGGGCGGTGATCTGCGCCGAGAGCGCCCACATCAACGTCGACGAGGGCGGCGCCCCCGAGCGGATGGCCGGCCTGAAGCTGCTGACCGTGCCCACGCCCGACGGCAAGCTCACCCCCGAGCTGATCGACCGCCAGGCCTGGGGCTGGGAGGACGAGCACCGCGCGATGCCGCAGGTCGTCTCGATCACCCAGAGCACGGAACTCGGCACGCTGTACACGCCGGAGGAGATCCGCGCGATCTGCGACCACGCCCACGCGCGCGGCATGAAGGTCCACCTCGACGGCTCCCGGATAGCCAACGCGGCGGCCTCCCTGGACGTGCCGATGCGGACGTTCACCAACGCGGTCGGCGTCGACCTCCTCTCCCTGGGCGGCACGAAGAACGGCGCCCTCTTCGGCGAGGCCGTCGTCGTCCTCAACCAGGACGCCGTCCGCCACATGAAGCACCTGCGCAAGCTGTCCATGCAGCTCGCCTCCAAGATGCGCTTCGTGTCGGTGCAGTTGGAGGCACTGCTCGCCAAGGACCTCTGGCTGCGCAACGCCCGCCATGCCAACGAGATGGCCCAGCGGCTGGCCGAGGGTGTGCGGGCCGTGCACGGCGTCGAGATCCTCTACCCGGTCCAGGCCAACGGCGTCTTCGCCCGGCTCCCGCACGACGTGAGCGTGCGGCTGCAGAAGCGGTTCCGGTTCTACTTCTGGGACGAGGCCGCCGGCGTGGTCCGCTGGATGTGCGCCTTCGACACGACGGAGGACGACGTGGACGCGTTCGTGGCGGCGCTGAAGGAGGAGATGGCGCGCCAGTAACGGCCCACGCTATGCATAGGTATGCGGTCGCCTGAAAAGTAATTGACTGGCGGGTGATCGCGTTCCTATGCTCTCCAGGCATGGAGCTGATCCAGGAGAACCCCGACCTGTCCGCCTATCTGGCCGCCGACGAGGTCATCGACCATCACCATCCACGGGTCCGGGACACCGCCTCGCGTCTCGCCAAGGACGCGGAAGACTCGTATGCCTATGCGCGACTGGCCTACGAGTTCGTGCGCGACACCATCCCCCACTCGCAGGACTCCGGGGACCTGCGCGTCACCTGGCGCGCCTCGGACGTGCTCGAGCAGCGGACGGGCATCTGCTACGCCAAGGCCCACGCGCTGGCCGCGCTGCTGCGGGCCGAGGACATCCCGACCGCGCTGTGCTACCAGAAATTCGACGTGCTCCACGGACTGGTCGCCGTCCGCTTCAACGGCGCCTGGCACCGGCAGGACCCCCGCGGCAACAAGCCGGGCGTGAACGCCCGCTTCTCCCTGGACGGCGAAGAACTGGCCTTCACGCCCGACCCCGAGGCCGGCGAGCTGGACCACCCCGTGCTGTACGCGGCACCCCACCCCTCCGTGCTGAACGCGCTGCGGGCCGCCCCCGACCGGCCGTACCTCTGGAAGACGCTCCCCACCGCCTTCTGACCACCCCCGCACCCCCGACCGGCCCGGACGCGGGGGCGCGGAAGGGCGGGCGTCAGCGGGACTCGGAAGCCCGGACCTGCTCGGGCGTCGGCGCCGTGCCGCCCAGGTGGGCCGGCATCCACCAGGTGTCGTTCGCGTCCTTGGGACGCACCGGGTAGGCACGCTGGGCGGCCTCCAGGAGCTCCTGGACGCGCTCGCGCAGCTGCCGGGTGATCGCGCCCGCGTACTTGTCGCGGGAGGCCTCGATCGCCTCGCCGACCCGGATGGTGATCGGGATGTGGCTGCGCTTGAAGTTGCGCGGGTGGCCCTTCGTCCACAGACGCTGGGTGCCCCAGACCGCCATCGGGATCAGCGGGACGCCCGCCTCCTGGGCCAGCCGGGCGGCGCCCGACTTGAAGCTCTTCAGCGTGAACGACTCGGAGATCGTGGCCTCCGGGAAGACCCCGACGACCTCGCCGGAGCGCAGCGAGTCCAGGGCGTGCGCGTACGCCGCCTCGCCCTGCTTGCGGTCCACGGGGATGTGCTTCATCCCGCGCATCAGCGGACCGGAGACCCTGTGCCGGAAGACGGACTCCTTCGCCATGAACCGCACGAGCCGCTTCTGCGGGAGCGCGGCCAGGCCGTTGAAGACGAAGTCGAGGTAGCTGATGTGATTGCTCACCAGCACGGCTCCGCCCGAGCGCGGGATGTTCTCCGACCCCTTGCAGTCGATCTTGAGGTCCCAGACCTTGAACAGCGTCTGGGCGAGGCCGACGACGGGACGGTAGACGAGCTCTGCCATGGGCGGGGCGGACCCTTCCTACTCTCTGCCGCGGAAGGACTCCCGACGGCAAAGTTACGCAGCCGTAGGTTTACGGCATCTCGCAGATCGTGCCCGAAGAACGGCCGGGTAGCCAGCCCTGGTGCCGCCGAGCCGCGAGATTCTCGTCACGTCGTACCTCGATGTACCTACGCTTCGGGCTCACCTTCACTCCGCCCGTACCGACATCCGCCGTACGAGCAGGTACATCTCGCACCCCACGCAGTACCCGAACGCGGCGTTGAGGAACGCGGCCGCGAGCGCCGCCCCGGTCGCCGCGAGCCCCAGCCGGTCGGCGCACAGCGTGAAACCGGCCCCAGCCGTAGGGCGAGCGCCCGACACCCCCGCGCCGAGTGCGAACACCAGCGTCCGTCAGGCCGGCAGCCAGGCATTCTGTGTGATCAGCGCCACCGCCAGGACGACGCCGTCACGACCGCCCGGAACCGCGGCCCCCGCACATCGATCTCCATGAATCAAGCATTCCGCAGCGGACGGACGCGAGGGAGGCGGGAATCATTGCGGTCTCATGAACGCTGGTGCGGGTGATGACCGGACTCTTGGTGTGCGTGCGGTGCTCGCGGCGGCGAGCGCCTGCGGAGTGCCGCACCGGAAGCGAAGTGGGAGGGTGCGCGTGCGCGGGCGCGACGAAGGACAGCGGCTCGGGGCGGACCGGCTGGGCGCCGAACTCGGTGAGCGCGCCACGCTCGTGCAGTTCTCGAGCGCCTTCTGCGCCCCCTGCCGGGCGACGCGCCGGATCCTCGGGGACGTCGCCGGCATGGTCCCCGGCGTGACGCACGTGGAGATCGACGCGGAGGCCCGGCTCGACCTCGTCCGTGAACTCGGCATCCTCAAGACCCCGACCGTCCTGGTCCTGGACGCCGACGGTCATGTCGTCCGCCGGGCCGGCGGCCTGCCCCGGAAGGCGGACGTCATCGCGGCCCTGGGGGAGGCGGTGTGAGGTGCCTCCCGGAGAGTGTGAGGTGTCTCCCGGATGCCGGGACGCACTTGACCGCGCCCGACGCCTATCGTCAGTCTGACCTTATGCCTGAGGAACTCCTTCTCCACGGACGGGTCCACGTCGACCTCGTGCGTACCGCGAGCGCGCGCTGTCCAGGTCGTTGAGCAACCACGGACACCCACGCCACTCCTCGCAGAAGGACGACTCGATGACGGCCGCGCCCGGCCTCCGCACCCCTCACCTCGCCTCCCCGGACCTGCTCCGCTCCGTCTTCCGCCGCCACGCGGCCGGAGTGGCCGTGATCACGGCGTCCGGCGAGGCCGGCCCGGTCGGCTTCACCGCCACCTCCCTCACCTCGGTTTCCGCCGAGCCCCCGTTGCTGTCGTTCGGCGTCGGCACTGGCGCCTCCAGCTGGCCGGCGCTCTCCCGGGCCGACCACGTCGGCGTGCACATACTCGGCGAGCACCAGCAGGAGCTGGCCGCCACCTTCGCCCGCAGCGGCGCCGACCGGTTCGGCGCCCCGACGGCGTGGCGGGAGGGGCCGGAGGGCGTGCCCGTCCTCGACGACGTGCTCGCCTGGCTGGTGTGCCGGGTCGTCACGCGCGTTCCCGCGGGGGACCACCGCATCGTGCTGGCCGAGGTCGTCGTCGGTGACCCGGCCGGTGCGGGCCGTCCGCTGCTCTACCACCAGGGCCGGTTCACGGCTCTGCGTGATTGATCACTGCACCCCTCTCCTGCGGAACGGTCGGATTCCGATTACGCTGCGTTGCAGAGGTCACAGTTCAAAGCGCTTGCTTAGTGGGAACGAACTGGGTGTACTGACGAGTAATATTTCGGTCGGAGCGCAGACCGCCCCGACCGGGATCGGCCGCTTGTGGCGCCTATGCTGCCTGCAAGAAGGCAGCCGAGAACTGACGATGCAGTAGGAGAGCCGGCGTGAGCTTGAGGATCGTTGTCACTGTGAAGTACGTGCCCGACGCCACTGGCGACCGGCACTTCGCCGATGACCTGACCGTCGACCGGGACGACGTGGACGGTCTGCTCTCCGAGCTCGACGAGTACGCCGTCGAGCAGGCGCTGCAGATCTCCGAGAACTCCGACGACGACGTGGAGATCACCGTCCTGACGGTGGGCCCCGAGGACGCCAAGGACGCGCTGCGCAAGGCGCTGTCCATGGGCGCCGACAAGGCCATCCACGTCGAGGACGACGATCTGCACGGCACCGACGCCATCGGCACCTCCCTGGTGCTGGCCAAGGCGATCGAGAAGGCCGGGTACGACCTGGTCATCTCCGGCATGGCCTCCACCGACGGCACCATGGGCGTCGTCCCCGCGCTGGTGGCCGAGCGCCTGGGCGTCCCGCAGGTCACCCTGCTCTCCGAGGTCTCCGTCGAGGACGGCACCGTCAAGGGCCGCCGCGACGGCGACACCGCCTCCGAGCAGCTCGAGGCCTCCCTGCCGGCCGTGGTGTCGGTCACCGACCAGTCGGGCGAGGCGCGCTACCCCTCCTTCAAGGGCATCATGGCCGCCAAGAAGAAGCCGGTGGAGTCCTGGGACCTGTCCGACCTCGACATCGAGGCCGAGGAGGTCGGCCTCGAGGGCGCCTGGACCAAGGTCGACTCCGCTGCCGAGCGCCCGGCCCGCACCGCCGGCACGATCGTCAAGGACGAGGGCGAGGGCGGCAAGCAGCTCGCTGAGTTCCTCGCGAGCCAGAAGTTCATCTGAGGCTCGACACGCTGACCGCCCCTCAAGTTTCGTACGCAGGAGAGCAATCCCATGGCTGAAGTCCTCGTCTACGTCGACCACGTGGACGGCGCCGTCCGCAAGCCCACTCTGGAGCTGCTGACGCTGGCCCGCCGCATCGGCGAGCCGGTCGCCGTCGCCCTCGGCTCCGGTGCCGAGAACACCGCCCCCACGCTCGCCGAGCACGGCGCGGTGAAGGTCCTCACGCACGACGCGTCCGAGTACGCCGACTACCTGGTCGTACCGAAGGTGGACGCGCTGCAGGCCGCCTACGAGGCCGTCTCCCCGGCCGCCGTGCTGGTGTCCTCCTCCGCGGAGGGCAAGGAGATCGCCGCGCGTCTGGCGCTGCGCATCGGCTCGGGCATCATCACCGACGCCGTCGACCTGGAGGCCGGCGACGAGGGTCCGGTGGCCACCCAGTCGGTGTTCGCCGCGTCCTTCACCACCAAGTCGCGGGTCTCCAAGGGCACCCCGGTCATCACCGTGAAGCCGAACTCGGCCGCGGTGGAGGCCGCTCCGGCCGCCGGTGCGGTCGAGGCGCTGAGCGTGTCCTTCGGCGAGCTCGCCACCGGCACCAAGGTCACCGGCCGCACCCCGCGTGAGTCGACGGGCCGTCCGGAGCTGACCGAGGCCGCGATCGTGGTCTCCGGTGGCCGTGGCGTCAACGGCGCGGAGAACTTCGCGATCATCGAGGCGCTCGCCGACTCCCTCGGCGCGGCCGTCGGCGCCTCGCGCGCCGCGGTGGACGCGGGCTGGTACCCGCACACCAACCAGGTCGGCCAGACCGGCAAGTCCGTCTCGCCGCAGCTGTACATCGCCAACGGCATCTCCGGCGCGATCCAGCACCGCGCCGGCATGCAGACCTCGAAGACGATCGTCGCGGTCAACAAGGACCCCGAGGCCCCGATCTTCGACCTGGTCGACTACGGCGTCGTCGGCGACCTGTTCGACGTCGTCCCGCAGCTCACCGAGGAGATCAAGGCCCGCAAGGGCTGATCGTCCGATCGGCAGCCCGGCTGTCCGAGGCCCCCGCGACCACACCGGTCGCGGGGGCCTCGCTCGTCCCCGGCTCACAGGCTCAGGGAGACCTGCACGGGCAGATGGTCGCTCGGGTACTGGCCGTTCACCGAGAACGTGTCGACCCGCGCCCGGTGGACCGTGACGAACGGGCTCGCCAGGATCCAGTCGATGCGGTCGCCGCCCGGCCGGGGTTCCCGGTAGCCGTGGTACGTCCCGTACGCCGCGCCGCGCCGCCGTGCGGCGTCCCAGGTGTCGACCAGACCGGCGTTCAGTAAGCCGGCGTGCACCGCGTCGCGGTGGGCCACGGCGTTGAAGTCGCCGGTCACCAGCATCGGCAGGGCGCGGTCGAACCGCGCGAGCCGTGAGGCGATCAGGGAGACGGAGCGCAGGCGCGCGTACCGGCTCCTGTTGTCGAGGTGGGTGTTGAAGACGCAGAACTCCCGCCCGCCGGCGCGCAGGTCGCGGAAGCGCACCCAGGTGACCATGCGGGGATGGGCCGCTCCCCAGGTGTTGGAGCCGGGCACCCCGGGCGTGTCGGAGAGCCAGAAGTGGGCGTGTTCGACCGGGGTGAGCCGGCGGGTGTCGTAGAAGACGGTCATCGACTCGTCGTCGCCGCCTCCGCGGCCGGTGCCGATCCGGTCGTAGTGGGGTCCGAGGTCGGCCTCGATGTCGCGCACCTGCGACGAGCGGCCCTCCTGGCTGCCGATGACGTGCGGCGCCGCCGCGCGCAACAGGGCGCGGGTGACCGGCCGGCGGGCGGCCCAGCTGTGAGGCTCCTTGGCGCTCGCGAAGCGGAGGTTGAACGTCATGACCTCCAGGGGCGGGACGGGGCCCGCCCGGCCCGGGGTCTCTCCGGGGGCCCCGGCCCTGGAGGAGGCGCGGACCGTAGCGAGCACGGGGACCGCGACGGCGGCCGCCACCACGGTTCTCAGTCCCGTACGACGTCTGATCCACCCGGCGCCCGCCATGTGCACCCTCCCCTCGTGAGCCAGGATGAAGGGGCGAACCGGCGTGCGGAAGGGGGCCTGGGAGACAGAAGGGGACCAGGGCGTGGACAGGGTGTTGACCGGCCCGAAGATCCACGGATAGCTTCGTTCTACGGATTGTTGATTCCGCTGAGCGGAAAACAGGAGGGTGCGGGATGGGTCAGGGCCAGCAGGAGACCGCGACGACGAGCCTCGCGGGCGCCGTGAGCGAGGAGATCAGCGCCTCCCTCGCCCCGGTCGACGCCGAACTCGAGCGCCGCTACCCCGGCGACCCCGGCACCCGCCAGCCCGTCCACACCGTCTACGTCCCCGGCGACGCCTTCACCGCCGACACCCTGCGCTCCTGGGGCGACCGTGCCCTGGCGGCCCTCGACGAGCACGCACCGGACGCCGCCTCCTTCGCCGCCGTCCTGGGCCTCTCCGACGAGCTGGCCGAACCGGTGTACACGCGCGTGCGGGCCAAGCTGGAGCGCGAGCCGATCGAGGACCTGCGCGTCGACTTCGAGGACGGCTACGGCCCCCGCCCCGACGCCGAGGAGGACGAGACGGCCGCCCGGGCCGCCCGGCTGATCGCCGACGCCTACGCGAAGGGCACGGCCGCCCCGTACATGGGCATACGCATGAAGTGCATGGAAGCCGCCGTCCGCGACCGGGGCATCCGCACCCTCGACATCTTCCTCACCGGTCTGCTGGAGGCCGGCGGTCTGCCGGACGGACTCGTGCTGACCCTGCCGAAGGTGACCTACCCCGAGCAGGTCACCGCGATGGTCCGGCTCCTGGAGGCCTTCGAGAAGGCGCGCGGGCTCGCACCCGGCCGGCTCGGCTTCGAGATCCAGATCGAGACCAGCCAGGCCATCCTCGCCACCGACGGCACCGCCACCGTCGCCCGTATGATCCAGGCCGCCCGGGGCCGCGCCACGGGCCTGCACTACGGCACCTTCGACTACAGCGCCTGCCTCGGCGTCTCCGCGGCCTACCAGGCCAGCGACCACCCGGCCGCCGACCACGCCAAGGCGGTCATGCAGGTCGCGGCGGCCGGCACCGGCGTTCGTGTCTCCGACGGCTCCACCAACGTCCTGCCGGTCGGCCCCACGCAGAAGGTGCACGACGCCTGGCGCCTGCACTACGGCCTCACGCGCCGCGCCCTCGCCCGCGCCTACTACCAGGGCTGGGACATGCACCCCGGCCACATCCCGACCCGGTACGCGGCCGTCTTCGCCTTCTACCGCGAGGGGTTCGCCCAGGCCGCCGAGCGACTGTCCCGCTACGCCAGCCGGGCCGGCGGCGACGTGATGGACGAGCCGGCCACCGCCAAGGCCCTCAGCGGCTATCTGCTCCGCGGTCTGGACTGCGGGGCCCTCGACCTCGCCGAGGTGACCGGGGCGACCGGTCTGACCCGCGCCGCCCTCGAGGGCTTCGCGGCGCCCCGCCGAGGCGACCTGACGGCCTCCACGCAGTAGGCGGACGCCGGCCCGGGTCACCCGCCCGACCGCCGGGGCCGGCGCCACGGCGGGCCGGCCCATGCGCACCGACCCCGGCGGCAGCCGGGGCCTCGACGACTGCTTCACCCGGGAGGTCGTGCCCAGCCCGAGCGGCGTGACACACCACCTCTTCTGGCGCAAGTGACCGGTTCTCAGGGCAGCCCCGGCCGGCTGTCTCGCCTCCGGGGCCGCCCTGAGTCGGGCCAACGCGTCACGCCTCGGTCGGTCGGCCTACCTTGGCGGAGTTGTCGGGGAAGGTGTACGGGGTGGTGATGATCTCCATCCCGTGCCCCGCCGGATCCATGAAGTACAGGCCACGGCCGCCGTGGTGGTGGTTGATCTCACCTGGCTGCCTGCCGTGCGGATCGGCGTAGTACGTGATCCCCGCCTGCCTGATCCGGTCGAACGCCGCGTCGAACTCCTCGTCGGAGACGAGGAACGCGTAGTGCTGCATGACGATCGACTCCGCCGGGATGGTGGCGAAGTCCAGGGTGACTCCGTTGCTGGTGCCGACCGGAACGAACGGGCCCCATTCGGCCCCGACTTCGAGTCCCAGGATGTGGGCCAGGAACTCGGCGGACTCCCGGTTGTCGTGGGAGTGGACGATGGTGTGGTTCAGCTCGACTGACATGTGTGGAATGCCTCCGTAAGGCAATCTCACGGGCACCTCCATGTCTCACCCGGCCGGTGACCGACACGCGATGCCGTGTGATGATCCTAACGGACGCCGAGGTGCTCCAGCCCGGAACGCGTCACCAGTCCCTCCTGCGCGAACAGTCGGGTGCCGCGTCGGCACAGCCGCGCGTCGGCCCGGGCGCGGGCGCAGAACTTCTCCGGTGTGTCCCCCAACAGCCGCCGCAACTCCGCGGACCCTCGCAGGAGTTCGGTGATCAGGGCGTGCTGCCCAGGATGGCTGTGCGGAGCGGCGTCGCCGTTGTGCGGCACTCCATGGCGGTTGACGTGAACGAACGTCTCGGGAGCCCTCCCGCCGTCCTCGAAGGCGATCTCCACCTCCGAGGCGGGCAGGCGGACCCGGTCGACGTTCGGCTCGGTCGCGTCGACCGCGGCGAGTTGGTCGTCGTCCAGCCAGATGAGGAAGAACTCCCGGATGACTCCAGGATCGTTGACGGGCGACGCCGACACGTATCCCATGCGGCTGACGTGCCCGGAGACGCCGACGTCGATGCCCGTGACGCGGGCCTTGACCATCGGGATCGGCGAGGAGGTCCGCGACTCCCGCAGCTTGTGGCGCAGTTGGCCGGGGCAGGCGTTGGAGCCGACCGCCAGGACCGGCGTGCGGTCGGGGAACGTCAGCTGGTCTTGCGGTAACAGCAGGTCCCCGTCGAGCAGACCGGAGTCCGTCGGCCAGGCGCCGGGACAGGTCAGCGGATGGTCGCGCGGCGCGTCGGTGTGCGGTGCCCGTCGCGTCCGTCCACGCGCGGCTCAGTCGGCGGGGGGCAGCTCGCCGGAGCCGCGGGTGATGAGGCGGGTGGGCAGCTGGATGCGCTCGGGAGCGACCAGGGTGCCGTCCAGTTGCCGGAACAGACGCTCGGCGGCGGTGCGGCCGATGGCGGCCGCGTCCTGGGCGACCACGGTGACGCCCGGCTGGAGGAGGTCGGCCAGCTCCAGGTCGTCGAAGGCCACGAGGGCGACCGGCCGGGCCCGCTCGGCGAGCACCCGGATCACGGTGACCGTCACCCGGTTGTTGCCGGAGAACACCGCGGTGACCGGCGCCGGCCCGGACAGCATCTCCTCGGCCGCCCGGCGCACCCGCTCGGGATCCGTGGCGCCCAGGGACATCCAGGCGTCCTCGACCGGTATGCCCGCGTCCTCCATCGCCGCCCGGTAGCCGCGCAGGCGCTCCGCCGCGGTGTGGATGCGCGGCATGTCGCCGATGAAGCCGATGCGGCGGTGCCCGTGGGCGACGAGGTGGGCGACGCCCTCCCGGGCGCCCCCGAAGTTGTCCGACAGGACGCAGTCGGCGTCGATCCGCCCCGCCGGCCGGTCCACGAAGACGGTGGCGACGCCCGCCTTGATCTCCGGCTCGAGGTACCGGTGGTCGTCGCCGGCCGGGATGACCACCAGGCCGTCCACCCGGCGGGCGCACAGCGCCAGCGCGAGTTCCTGTTCGCGGTCCGGGTCCTCGGCGCTGGAGCCGTTGATGAGCAGCGCGCCGTGGGCGCGGGCCACCTCCTCCACCGCGCGGCTGAGCGGACCGTAGAACGGGTCGGCGAGGTCCTCCAGGACCAGGCCGATGCTCGCGGTACGGCCCTTGCGCAGCACCCGTGCGCTGTCGTTGCGGCGGAAGCCGAGCGCGTCGATGGCCTCCTGTACGCGCCGCTCGGTCTCCGGCGTGACCCCCGGCTCGCCGTTCACCACCCGCGAAACGGTCTTCAGGCCGACCCCCGCGCGGGCGGCGACGTCCTTCATGGTGGGACGGTTGCCGTAGCGGGTTCCGGAGAGGCCGACTGGGCGGCGGGGAGTCTCGGGCACGAGGGCTGTCCTGTCCTGTTGTCCGCGGGGATGCGCGCGTCCCTGGAGGTGTATGAGGATGTGCCGTCGAGCATAGGCCCTGGACAACGTTGTCAGGTCCAGGGAGACTGTCCACCGCAATCTCCGGCCCGCGTCCCCCACCGATGGACCGGCCAGCCCTTTTCCGAGGTCGACGGGGAGTACCGAGACTTGATGCACACCGACCTAGTGGCCGCGCTCGACATCGGCGGCACCAAGATCGCCGGAGCGCTGGTGGACGGCGACGGCACGATCCTGGTCCGCGCCCAGCGGCCCACGCCCGCGCGGGAGGACGGCGACACCGTGATGCGGGCCGTCGAAGAGGTGCTGGAGGACCTGACGGCGTCGCCGCTGTGGGGGCGCGCGCACGCCGTGGGCATCGGCAGCGCGGGCCCGGTCGACGCCTCCGCCGGCACGGTCAGCCCGGTGAACGTGCCCGGCTGGCGCGACTACCCGCTGGTGGAACGGGCGGGCGCCGCGACCGGGGGCCTCCCCGTGGTGCTGATCGGCGACGGTGTGGCGATCACAGCGGCCGAGCACTGGCAGGGGGCCGCGCGCGGCCACGACAACGCCCTGTGCATGGTGGTCTCTACCGGCGTCGGCGGCGGTCTGGTGCTGAACGGCCGGCTGCATCCCGGTCCCACCGGCAACGCGGGCCACATCGGCCACATCAGCGTCGACCTCGACGGCGATCCCTGCCCGTGCGGGTCGCGCGGCTGTGTCGAGCGCATCGCCAGCGGGCCCCACATCGCCCGTCGCGCCCTGGAGAACGGCTGGCGTCCCGGCCCCGACGGCGACACCTCCGCCGCCGCGGTGGCCGACTCGGCCCGTGCGGGCGACCCGGTCGCCGTGGCCTCGTTCGAGCGTGCCGCCCAGGCCCTGGCCGCCGGCATCGCCGCCACCGCGACGCTCGTCGAGATCGACATCGCGGTGATCGGCGGAGGCGTGGGCAAGGCGGGCGACGTCCTCCTCACCCCGCTGCGGCGGTCGCTCGCCGACTACGCGACTCTGTCCTTCGTCCGGCGCCTGACCGTGGTGCCCGCGCAGATGGGCACGGACGCGGGGCTGGTGGGAGCGGCCGCCGCGGCCCTCGCGGGGAACGCGGGGGTGGCCGCGGCGGGCGTGTGACCGGCCTCTGCAGGAACGTTCAGACGGATAAGGGCCCCAGCGGGCCACCACCGACCTCGTGACGATCGAACGAGGCTTCCCTGACGTCCTGGACGCTCGAGCAACCCCGGGCCGGCTCGAGCAAACCCGGGCCCGGCACACGACTCCGCTGATCCACCCGGTCCTTCAGGGCACCCGCCATGGAGCGTGAGCGGTAAGGTGCGACGTCATGACGCGTGCCCGATCAGCCTACGCGCCACGGGTGTTCATCTCCTACGCGCATGAGGACGACGGTGGTGTCCACGCCGAGCGCGTGCGCGATCTGTACCTGCTCCTGCGTGCCAACCACGTCGACGCGCAGCTGGACCGTGTGGCCGCCGAGCACCGCCCGAACTGGCCCCGCTGGATGGCGAGCGAGAGCCGAGCGGCGGGCTTCGTCCTCGTGATCGGGTCGCCCGCCTACCGGCGGCGGGCCGAGGGCACCGAGAGACCCGGGGTGGGACGGGGGGTCGCGTGGGAGACCGGACATTTGGAGAATTACGTCTATGAGAACCCCTGGACCTGGCACCGGCGCATCCTCACCGTCCTGCTGCCCGGCGGTTCGCCGGACGACCTGCCCGCGTACCTCCTGAGCACCGCCGTACCGCCCTTCCGCGTCGACCCGATCACCGTCGAGGGCGCCGAAAAGCTCCTGCGTCACCTGCTGGACCAGCCGTACGAGCGTGAACCCGAGCTCGGCCCGCGACCGGTACTTCCCCCACGCGACACCACACCCGGCGGCCGACAGGGGGGCGACCCCGCCGAACTGGCGGAGTTATGGCGTAGCTCGCAGGCGTCCGCCGCCGAGGCGGAGATCGTCGGTCTGCATCCACTGGGACGGGAACTGCGGCTCTCCGAGGGGCTGTACGTCCAGCGCACCATCGAGCAGGACCTCGTCTCGGCACTGCGGTCCCCGGGATGCACGGCCGTGGTCGGCGAGGCTGGCTACGGCAAGACGAGCCTCGTCTGGAGCCTCCACACGCGCTTCGCCGAGCAGGGACGGCAGCCCCTCTTCATCCGTGCGAGCAGCCTGCTGTCCGGCCTCCACGAATCCACGCCCGAAGCCCCGGCCCGCCGAACGGGCGCCCTGAGCCCCGAGTCGGTCCTCCGTGCCGTCGGACAGGCGGCGCGGCGGGACCCCTCGACCGTGCTCCTGATCGACACCGTGGACCTCCTCATGCACAGCGACGACGCCTGCGCCCTCGTCGTGGACGTCGTGCGCGCGGCGGACCGGCTGCGCCTGCCCACGCTCCTGACCTGCCGCCCGGTGGAGGCCCAGCGCCTGACGCACTCCGTCGAGCGGGCCGGGATCAGCATCCGGACGAGAATCCTCGCCTCCTATGACGCCGACGAGTGGCCCGAAGCCGTCCGCATCTATGCCCGTGGCTTCTACGAGGGCCTGGAACAGGCACCGTCCCCTCACGCGGTGGTCCAAAGGGTGATGAACGCCGCCTCCCGGGGCCGGGCACTGCGCGAGGTGTGCGTCAACCCCTTCGCGTTGCGGCTCCTGTTCGAGCTGTACGCACCCGCTGAACCCGACGAAGACGTGGACACGCCCCATCTGTACGACCGGTTCTGGCAGCGACGGGTGGTGAGCGATCAACGGGCCTGGCGGGCGTCCACGACGCCGGTCGCGCCCGATCTGTCGCCGCATGCCCGCGCCGCCGCGCGGCTGATCCTCGCCTCCAGCCGGCTGGACGCGCGGCGGGCCGACCTCGAACACCGCATCGCCCACCAGCTGGCTCGGACACCCGGTCGCGCCGCGCAGGACGGCACCGATGTCACGGAGGCCGTGGAGGCGCTGCGGTCACGAGGCGTCCTCGCCATCCGGGAACAGACCGGATACCTCTGGTTCTTCCACCAGACCTTCTTCGAGCACGCCGCGGCACGCGGCGTGCTCGCCTGCGGGCCCGCGGCCGTCGACGACCTGATGAAACGGGTGAGCCGCGACCCCGGGGACCTCTACTTCGGTGAGGTCGCCAGTGAGGTCCTGCTGATGGCCGGACGGCTGCCCGAGGCGGACGGCGAGACCTTCTCGACGGAACGGGCGGACGCGGCCCTCGCGGAGTGGCTGGCCTCCGACGACCCGGCTCTGCTGGGCATGGGCCTGCGCGTCTACGCCAAGCTCAAACGCCCCGGCCCTCTGGTGCGCGAGCGAGCCCCGCTCGCCCTGCGGCGGGCGGACACCCCGATGATCGACCGGTTCCTGCGGCTCGTGCCGTCCGTGACGCACGACGACCTGCGCCGCCCCCTGGGGGACCTCGCCCTGCTGTGGGCCGCGGACCGGGACACCAGACGGGTCAGAAAGGGCGTGCTCGAGGCGCTCGTACGGCTCGCGACCCAGGACATCGTGGCCGTCGAGACGTTCACCCGCGAGCACGCCTGCTTCGACTGGCTGAAGTCGCTGCCCGCGAACGAACTGCACCACAACGAAAGGCTGCCGTTCCGTCTCCTCGACGCCGTCGCGGGAGCCGATGCCGAACGCGCCGTGGACCTCGCCGTCGACTTCTGGCAGGCGGCCGTCCGCACGGGACGCCTGACCCTGCTGACCGACCTGCTGGTCCGGATGGCGAACTGGAGCATCCCGCCCCGCCTGGTCCGCAAGGGGGTCGACGCGTTCCTGCGGGCGTTCGCGGGCATCCGCCCGGACAAACAGGACACCGTGCCCTTCGAGCGCGCGTTCAGCCGGTTCTACCTCGGCAGCGCGCCGCGGCCCGAGGAGGTCCGGCGGGAGCTGCGCAGCCGGCTGGGCACCGGGGATTCGGCGGCCGGAGACGACGGCGGGCCGGGGAGCGTGCCGGCCCTGCGGACGAGGCTGCGCATGTACACAGCGGCCGTACTGAACGGAATGGACCTGGACCCGGGCGAGTTCCTGGACGCGGCCCTCTCCACCCGGCACCCGGCACGGCAACTCGCCGTCTGCTACGGCGTCCTCTCGGAGGCGCTCGTCGGCCGGGCCTCCCGGTTCCGCCACGACCCTCGGACCGGCGCGAGCGATCAGGAACCGCCTCCCGAGACGGAGAACGCCCTCACCGTCGAGGCCCGGCGCCGTTGCGCCCAGGCCCTGCGCTCACTGCCGTGCGAGGAGAACGCGCCGTCGGGCGGCAAGGACGAGAGATGGCTGTGGCGCAACGCCCTTCAGGAGGCCAAGCTCCCCCCGGACGTCCTCCTGACGCTGCTGCCCGAAGCTCCGACCCAGTCGCTGTGGCTGAGCAACACAGGCCTCAGCTCGTTCCTGATCCCCGCCTCCACCGCGGGACACCCACAGGCACAGCGGGTCCTGGACGCGCTCGTCGACGACCGGAACGTCCAGGAGGACCTGCGCGGCACCCGGGCGGGGCGAGCCGCGCTGGAGAACATGATCGGCCAGTTGCAGTACGCCGTGCCCGGTCACCCGGAGCTGCTCGGCCGTCTCATCGCGTACGCCCGTACCGCTGCGGACCCCGAGGTACTCCACCAGACGCTCGGGGACATGGCCAAGGCCATGAGGGCGCGGGAGAAGGGCACCCTGCCGGCCTGGGCCCGGGTCCTGCCGACACACCGCAGGACACTCGTCGAGTACCGGCGGGAACTCGTTCTCGACCGCAGACCGGACATCCGCCGGCACGGCTACATCCTCTGGAAGGTGCTGCTCCGGCTCGGCCACGACGACCGTCCGACGGTCGACGAGATCGTAGGGGCGTGGCAGGACGCCGCGGCCCAGGACCTGCGCAACGCCCTGCTGGAGCTGGCGACCGTGACGGTTCCGGACCGGGTGTGGGACGCCACCGCCCCGGCCGCGCTGCTGCGTCTCCTCAGACCGCTGCTCAAGGCCGGCCGGGAGGCCAGGGCCGAGCCGCCGAGGCGGGCCACCGAGCAGGTGATCAGTCATGAGTCCAACGCCCGCATCCTGCTCGCCCAGGCACACGCCCACCTCGCGGGGCCGCACAGTGCCGACCGCAGTGTGGCGTTCGTGATCTGCCTGGCCGAACGCGCCGGTTACGACGTGGGGACGGAGCTGGGCAGCGGGACGGTCAGCGAGATCTTCCGCTCCCTGGGATTCCTCATGGAGAGGCTCCTGCCCGAGGACCCCGGGGAGGCGGCCCGGCTCACGGCGATCGTCGTGGAGGCACTGCACCGGGTCCAGCCGAGGGACGTCAAGTGGAAACGGGACATCGCCCGGCTCTGGGCGGTCTTCCTGGGCGACCTGTGCACCCGGCTGACCCCCGCCGAACAGGAGCGTTGGGTACGCCGGATGCTGTGCGAACCGGCGTTCTGCGCTCCGGTGGTGTCGGCCGCGGCCCAGCTGAAGCCCAAACCGGCGTGGCTGGACGTCCTCTTCCGCGAGGAGGGCACCCCCGCCTCGCTGAGGGAGAGCATGAGAGGCAGCAACTACCTGCACGGGCGGGCCGAAGGCGGTTCCGGCGGATGGCGGGAGCTGCTGGAGTACCGGCCGCTCTACTGACGCCGAGTCACACGGAGGCCGAGGCGCGGGGAGGGCACGACGACGAGCCCCTCCGCGGCCGCCCGGCGGCAGCGACGAGGGCGGTCTCGGGCCTGGCGGGCGCCGGCCGCCGCGCCTGCGGACGGCTTCGACGGCGGTCCGCGACCGGGCGTCCGGCTCGCCCACGGAAACGCGTGACCCGGACCGCGTTCCCGCGTTGAACCGGCCATGAAGAAGCGCAGCATGCTCGCCATCGCCTCCCTCGCCACCGGCTTCGTCGTCGCGGCCATCACCCCCTCGCACGGCCTCGGCGGCGAGAACCTCGACGGGCTGAACGTGGGGGACACCCTCAGCACGATCGACCCGGCCGTCGCCAGTGACAGCCTGTCCGGCGTCGACGAGGACGCCCTGGGCGGCGAGAGGGACTGACGGTTCCGAAAGAGACCGTGGCGCCGGCCCCCACCGTGAGGGGGCCGGCGCCACGGCGTCGGGCGCCCTCTACGGGAGGTGGTTTCCGTGGCAGGGTGGAGCGGGCAAGCCACAGGGGGCCAACAGAAGAGGGGGACAAGTGACCGTCGTCTGGATCAACGGCGCGTTCGGCGCGGGGAAGACGACCACCGCACGGGAACTGCTCGACCTGATCCCGAACAGCACGCTCTTCGACCCGGAGGTCGTCGGCGCGGGGCTCCCGCATCTGCTGCCGGCCAAGCGTCTCGCCGAGGTCGGCGATTTCCAGGACCTGCCGATCTGGCGCCGGCTGGTGATCGACACCGCGGCCGCGCTGCTCGGCGAGCTCGGCGGCACCCTCGTCGTCCCCATGACCCTGCTGCGCCAGGAGTACCGCGACGAGATCTTCGGTGGCCTCGCCGCCCGGCGGATCCCCGTCCGGCATGTGCTCCTCGCTCCGGCGGAAACGATCCTGCGCGAGCGAATAGCCGGGCGGGAGATCCCGCCCGACCTCCCCGACGGCGAGATACGCGTACGGCAGTGGTCGTACGACCACATCGAGCCGTACCGCGCCGCCCTCGCCGCCTGGCTCACCGCCGACGCCCACCCCGTCGACACCAGCGCTCTCACCCCGTACGAGACCGCCGTGCGCATCGCGGAGGCCGTCGGCAGCGGGACCGTACCCGCCTGTGACATCGTGCAGACCCCCGAGCCCACCGCCGAGACGCTGGCCGCCGGGGTACTGCTCTTCGACGAGCGGGACCGGGTCCTGCTCGTCGACCCGACCTACAAGCCCGGCTGGGAGTTCCCCGGCGGTGTCGTGGAGCCCGGCGAGGCACCCGCGCGCGCGGGGATGCGCGAGGTCGAGGAGGAGACCGGCGTCCGGCTGGACGACGTCCCCCGGCTGCTCGTCGTCGACTGGGAGCGCCCGACGCCTCCCGGGTACGGCGGACTGCGCCTCCTCTTCGACGGCGGCCGGCTCGACTCCGCGACGGCCGAGGGGCTGCTGCTGCCCGGACCGGAGCTGCGGGCCTGGCGCTTCGTCACGGAGGAGGAGGCCGCCGGCCTGCTGCCGCCGGTCCGCTACGAGCGGTTGCGCTGGGCGCTCAGGGCACGCGAGCGGGGCGCCGCGCTGTACCTGGAGGCGGGAATCCCGCTCGGGTGAGCCACCCGGCGGAGCCGGCTCGCCACAGCGCCCTCCGCCGGATACGGGGTCGACCTGCTCTCCTCCCGCGGCCGTCGCTCGACATCGGTCATCACGGTGGCGCCCCGAGGGAATCCGGACGGGGGCAGCGGCGGCCCCGTCCGGATTACCTCGGGGCGCAGGCCCCCCTCGGCGCGGGCGCGCACGAACTCCGCGCGTTCCTCGCCGACGAGGCCGTACACGTCGGTGACGAGCCATTTCGCCAGGTGGGCGTACCGTGGGCCACCAGGTCCGTGAGGTCACGGTCGCTCAGGAGGGCGAGGCGGCGGCGAAGCCGTGATGGGCGGTGACGCGCGCGGAGGGGGCATGACCCCGTCCTCACCGGGAGGCCGGGTGCTTGGCCGCCGCGTCACGCAGGACCGCCGAGGCACGTCCGAGCACCGGGTCGCCGTGGCCGAAGCAGGCCACGTCCGCGTCGAGGGCGGCCAGTCGCCGGAACGCCGCCACCGTCAGGGGCAGGTCGAGATTGAAGACCCCCGGGATGACCGCGCCGTCGACGGGCGAGGCGGCGACCGTATCACCCGTGAACAGCACCCCGTGGTGGGGAAGGAGCAGGGCGATGCTGCCGTCGGTGTGGCCGGGCACGTGGACCACGCGTACGCCGCCGCCGAAGCCCAGCACGTCCCCGTCGGTCAACTCCGTGACGACATCGGGCCGTTCGTAGTCACCCTGCGGCAGTTGCGCGAGGGCGGCCGCGTGCAGGGGGCGCTCCCAGTCCTCCAACACCGGCGCCGGGCCGGGGACGTCACCTCGTACGACGGCCGCCTCGGCGGCGTGCGCCAGCACCTCCGCCCCGGTGAGGGCGGCAACCTCGGCCGCGCCGCCCGCATGGTCCTCGTGGAAGTGGGTGAGCACGACACGCCGTACGGCCTGGGGAGTGTGCCCCAGGGCCGTGACCGCGCCGGCGATCGCCCTGCCGGAGCCGGGCGGTCCGGCGTCGACGAGCGTCAGCTCGTCGCCGTCGCGCCAGAGGTAGGCCTGGCCGACCGGGAAGCGCAGGAGGTGGAGGCGGGGGAGGAGCTCGACGACGTCCATGGGACGACCGTAGAGAGGGCCCCGCCGGGTGGGCGAGGCCCTCTGCTGTCGGCAGAGCCGGTGGCTCAGCTCGCCGCGTAGGTGCGCAGGAAGAGCGCCTCCGCCACCGCGAGGCGCTCCAGCTCCTCCGGGGACACGCTCTCGTTGACCGCGTGGATCTGCGCCTCCGGCTCGCTCAGGCCGATGAGGAGGATCTCCGCGTGCGGGTACAGGGCGGCGAGGGTGTTGCACAGCGGGATGGAGCCGCCCTGGCCGGCGTACTGCATCTCCTGGCCGGGGTAGGCCACCGCCATCGCCTCGGCCATCGCCGCGTACGCCGGGCTCGCGGTGTCCGCGCTGAACGGCTGGCCCTGCCCGATCTGCTCGGTCTGCACCCGGGCGCCCCACGGCGTGTGCGCCTCCAGATGGGCCTGGAGCAGCTTGGTGGCCTCTGCCGCGTCCACGCCCGGCGGCACCCGCAGGCTGATCAGCGCGCGGGCGCTCGCCTGCACGGACGGGGTGGCGCCGACGACCGGCGGACAGTCGATGCCGAGGACGGTGACCGCGGGGCGGGCCCAGATGCGGTCGGCGACCGTGCCGGAGCCGATGAGCCGGACGCCCTCGAGGACCTTGGCGTCGCGGCGGAACTGCTCCTCGTCGTACTGCAGGCCCTCCCAGGCCGAGCCCTCGGTCAGCCCGTCGACGGTGGTCGAGCCGTCCTCGGCGCGCAGCGAGTCCAGGACGCGGATCAGAGCGCCGAGCGCGTCCGGCGCGGCGCCGCCGAACTGGCCGGAGTGCAGGTTGCCCTTCAGCGTGTCGACCTGCACCCGCATCATGGTCATGCCGCGCAGGGTGGAGGTGACGGTGGGCAGGCCGACGCGGAAGTTGCCCGCGTCGCCGATGACGATGGTGTCGGCCTCGAGCAGGTCCGGGTGCTCCTCGGCGTAACGCTCAAGACCGCCCGTGCCCTGCTCCTCGGAGCCCTCCACGATCACCTTCACGTGGACCGGGACCCCGCCGTTCGCCTTGAGGGCGCGCAGGGCCAGCAGGTGCATGATGAAGCCGCCCTTGCAGTCGGCGGTGCCCCGCCCGTACCAGCGGCCGTCGCGCTCGGTCAGCTCGAAGGGCGGGGTGTCCCAGCCGGCCTCGTCCAGCGGCGGCTGCACGTCGTAGTGGGCGTAGAGCAGGACGGTCCGGGCCCCCGCGGGGCCGGGCAGGTAGCCGTACACCGACTGTGTGCCGTCCGGCGTGTCGAGCAGGGCCACGTCCTGGAAGCCCTCGGCGCGCAGCGCGGCCGTGATCCAGTTCGCCGCGGCCTCGCTCTCGCTGCGGGGGAACTGGTCGAAGTCCGCCACCGACTTGAACGCCACCAGTTCGGTGAGCTCCGCCTTCGCCCTGGGCATCAGGGCGGCGACGGTCTCGGCGACCGGATTCGACGACATGGGCACGCTCCTTGTGGGTGCGACGTTGTACCGATGAGTGCCGTCGATCCTCCCACAGCGGGCTGTGGCGATCTCGGTCGTAGGATGCGGGGGGACAGGTGCGGCAGGCGGCTTGATCGGGAGCAGTAGACCATCGTGAGCAGCGAGAACTCTTCAGCGGACGACGTGCGGCAGGTGTGGGACGTCGTCGTGGTGGGCGCGGGACCCGCGGGGGCTTCGGCCGCCTACGCGGCGGCGGTCACGGGGCGGCGCGTGCTGTTGCTGGAGAAGGCGGAGCTGCCCCGCTACAAGACGTGCGGCGGCGGCATCATCGGCCCCTCGCGCGACGCGCTGCCCCCGGGCTTCGAACTGCCCCTGCAGGACCGGGTGCACGCGGTGACCTTCTCCCACAACGGACGCTTCACCCGCACCCGCCGCTCCCGGCAGATGCTGTTCGGCCTGATCAACCGGCCGGAGTTCGACCAGCAGCTCGTCGAGCACGCCCAGAAGGCGGGCGCCGAGCTGCGTACGGGCGTCACCGTGCAGCGCGTCGAGCAGCACGGCTCGGCGGTGCCGGACCGGCGGACGGTCGCGGTCGTCCTGCAGGGCGGCGAGACACTGCTGGCCCGCGCGGTCGTCGGCGCGGACGGCAGCGCCAGCCGCATAGGAGCCCACGTCGGGGTGAAGCTCGACCAGGTGGACCTCGGCCTGGAGGCGGAGATCCCGGTGCCGGAAACCGTCGCCGAGGACTGGAGGGGACGGGTCCTCATCGACTGGGGCCCCATGCCCGGCAGTTACGGCTGGGTGTTCCCCAAGGGCGACACGCTGACCGTCGGCGTCATCTCGGCGCGCGGTGAAGGCGCCGCCACCAAGCGGTACCTGGAGGACTTCGTCGGGCGGCTCGGCCTCGCCGGATTCGAACCGAGCATCTCCTCGGGCCACCTGACCCGCTGCCGCGCCGACGACTCCCCGCTCTCGCGCGGGCGGGTGCTGGTCTGCGGGGACGCGGCGGGCCTGCTGGAGCCGTGGACCCGCGAGGGCATCTCCTTCGCGCTGCGCTCAGGCCGGCTCGCGGGCGAGTGGGCGGTCCGTATCGCGGAGGCGCACGACGCGGTGGACGCCCGCCGCCAGGCCCTGAACTACGCGTTCGCGATCAAGGCGGGCCTCGGTGTGGAGATGAGCGTGGGCAAGCGGATGCTGGCCGTCTTCGAGCGGCGCCCGGGCCTCCTCCACGCGATCCTCACCGGCTTCCGCCCGGCCTGGCGCGCGTTCGCGGACATCACCCGCGGCCGGACCTCGCTCGGCGAGCTGGTCCGCACGCACCCGCTCGCCCAGCGCGCGCTGATGATGATGGACCGGCGGCAGTCCGCCGAGGAGAGCGGCTCCTGAGAGGCGCGAGACACCGAGCCCGGTCGTCGAGCGCGATCCGGAACAGCGGGGCTTGGCCGTCGACGGCGATCTGGAACACCGGTGCTAGCTAGGTCTTCGACCGTGATCCGGAACACCGGGGCTCAGCCGTCGACCGCGATCCGGAACGACGGGGGGATCCGCTGTCGACCGTGGTCAGGATCGCGGGGCTTCGTTGTCGACCGTGGTCGGAGGCACCGCGGCTCAACTGTCCACCGTGGTCGGGAGCACCGGGGCTCAGCCGTCGACCGTGATCCGGAACGACGGGGGGATCCGCTGTCGACCGTGGTCAGGATCGCGGGGCTTCGTTGTCGACCGTGGTCGGAGGCACCGCGGCTCAGCCGTCGACCGTGATCCGGAACACCGGGTGGTCCTGGGCCGCGGCGGCGATCTCCTCGTCGGTCGACCTGGCCGTGACCCCGTTGAAGTACTGGTTGACCTCCCAGCCCCACTTCTCCAGGTAGGTCCGCAGGATCGGGAGCTTCTCCGCGTCGGGAAGCTCCACCGCGGAGAACGTCCGCACCTTGCGCCCCACGCGCAGTTCCCCACCGCCGGCGACGCGCATGTTGCGCACCCACTGGGAGTGGCCGCGGGCCGAGACCAGGTACTGCGCGCCCTCGTAGGTGTGCGGGTTGACCGGGATGCGCTGCATCCGACCGCTCTTGCGGCCGCGTACGGACATCTCCGCCGTGCCCGCGATGCTGAGTCCACGCCGGGCCAGCCAGCCGATGACGCTGTTGAAGCGGACGTTGAGCGGGCTGCCCTTGAGGTAGTACGGCGATGACGACGACATGGTGAGCCCCCAGTTATTGAGAGAGCGGTGCTCTCGCTTTCCTTGTGAGGAGTCTGCACCGGATCGGTGATCCAGAGCAAGAGCACCGCTCTCTTTTGTGTTCACCGCTCCGAACCGCGTGCACCGCTCTGCTTCCGTGGCACACTGACGGCATGAGCAGCGCAGCACGAGGGGCCCGCGCCCGCGCCCGGATCGAAGTGACCGCCGCCATCAAGGAAGAGGCGCGCAGACAGCTCGCGGCCGAGGGCGCCGCCAAGCTCTCCCTTCGGGCCGTGGCCCGCGAGCTGGGCATGGTCTCCTCCGCGCTGTACCGCTACTTCCCCAGCCGCGACGACCTCCTCACCGCGCTCATCATCGACGCCTACGACTCCCTGGGCGCGACCGCGGAGGCCGCCCATGCCGCGGTCGCGGACGCCGGCCCCGTCCGGCGCTGGGTCGCGGTCTGCGAGGGGGTGCGCGGCTGGGCGCTGGCGCATCCGCACGAGTACGCGCTGATCTACGGCTCGCCGGTGCCCGGTTACCACGCACCCGAGACGACCGTTCCCTCCGCCGCCCGCGTCGGCGTCCTCCTCGTCGGCATCGTGCGCGACGCACGCCAGAGGGCCGGAGGGACCGAGCTGCCGCCGCTGCCGGACGAACTGCGCGCCGAGGCCGAACGCATGGCCGCCGACCTCGCGCCCGACCTTCCCCCGGAGACCGTCGCGGTACTGGTCGCTGCCTGGGCGCAGCTGTACGGGCTGGTCGGCTTCGAGCTGTTCGGGCAGTTCCACCGGGTGGTGGAGGAGCGGGAGCCGTTCTTCCGGCACGCGGTGACGCGGCTCGCCCACGGGGTGGGACTGGCCTAGGTAACCGGGGTGCCCGGGGTGCCCCGGCCCCGGGCAGACCCGCGCCGCGGCCCGGGAGAGGCCCGGGCACCTCGCCTTGCCGGCCGCGGACTTCCGCATCACCGAGTCGCCGGGGAGTGGGTTCGCGGAGGCCAGCCGCGCCTTCGGCGAGCGGCTCTTGACCGCGACGCCCTGCCGCCCCTTCGGCGAACGGCTCCTGGCCGCGACGCGGCGAGCGGCCCCCGACGGCACCGCCCCGCGTACTTCGCGGGGAGTACCACAGGTCACCTCGCCCGGCGGACGTCGGCGGCGGCCGGGGGCGTCTAGCGTGGCGGACATGGACGAGGAGCGGGTGCGTGAGCGCGGTGGGCCCGCCCGGTGGTGGCGGCACGGGCCGCCGTGGCCGGGCCGCTGGGGGGACGAGGAGCGGGGTGGCCGGTGGCCCTGGAGGTCCACCCTGCTGCTCACGGTCTTCGTCCTCGTCGGCTCGAACTTCGCCGCCCACGAGCAGCAGGGCGAGCGGGCGGCCCTCGACGCCTTCGCGCGCCTGCTGCTGCTCGGTGCCGCCGCATCACTGCTGTGGCGGAACCGGCACCCCGTCCCCGTGGTGTTCGGCACGGCCGGGGCCGCCGCGCTCTACCTGGGCGCCGGCTACCCGTACGGTCCGGTCTTGCTGACCGTCGCCGTGGCCTGCTTCGCGGCCGTCGTCGCCGGGCACCGACGGGCCGCCTGGACGGCCCTGGGCCTGCTGTGGGCCGTTCACCTGCTGGTCGCGCACCGGCTGTACCGGTGGCTGCCGCCGGCCGGCGACTCGGCGGCCTCGTGGGCGCAGGAGGGTGTGGTCGCCGCCTGGGTGGTGGCGATCCTGGCGCTGTCGGAGCTGGCGCGGATCCGCCGTGAACAGTGGGCCCGGGAGCGGGCGGAGCGTGCCCGGGCCGCCCGGCGCCGTGCCGACGAGGAGCGGCTGCGCATCGCCCGGGAGCTGCACGACGTCCTCGCCCACAGCCTCTCCGTCATCAACGTCCAGGCGGGTGTCGGCCTCGCTCTCCTCGACTCCCACCCGGACCAGGCGCGCACCGCGCTCACCACCATCAAGTCGGCCAGCAAGGAGGCCCTCGGCGAGGTGCGTCAGGTACTCGACACCCTGCGGACCCCGGGCGAGGCCCCGCGCGCCCCGGCGCCCGGCCTGGACCGGCTTCCCGAGCTGGTGGAGCAGGCGGCGCGCGCGGGTCTGACGGTCGAGGTCACGGGGGAGCCGCCCCGGCTGCCGCCCGGCACGGACCTCGCCGCCTTCCGGATCGTCCAGGAGGCCCTCACCAACGTCGTACGGCACTCGGGCTCGCGCCACGCGCGCGTGCACCTCGATCGGACGGGCGGGACGTTGCGGCTGCGGATCGACGACGACGGCCCGGCGGCCGGCGCCGACGCGGGCGGCAGCGGCAACGGCCTCGCGGGCATGCGGGAGCGGGCCGCGGCCCTGGGCGGCACGATCGAGGCGGGACCCCGGGACGACGGGGGCTTCCGGGTCCTGGCCGTCCTGCCGTCGAGGGCGGGGGAGGAGCGCGTGGGCCGCGAGGCGCCGCCGGACGTCAGGGAGGACCGGTGATCCGCGTACTGCTCGCCGACGACCAGGCGCTGGTCCGGGCGGGGTTCCGGGCGCTGCTGGACGCGCAGCCGGACATCGAGGTGGCCGGGGAGGCCGCCGACGGTGCGGAGGCCGTGCGCGCGGTGCGTGCGCTGCGGCCGGACGTCGTCCTCATGGACATCCGCATGCCGGCGCTCGACGGGCTGGCCGCGACCCGCCGTATCACCGAGGACGAGGCGCTCACCGACGTCAAGGTGGTCATGCTCACCACCTTCGAGCTCGACGAGTACGTCTTCGAGGCGATCCGCTCGGGTGCCTCCGGCTTCCTCGTGAAGGACACCGAGCCGGACGAACTCCTGCGCGCCGTACGGGCGGTGGTGGCCGGGGACGCGCTGCTCTCGCCGGGCGTGACCCGCAGGCTCATCGCCGAGTTCGCCGCGCGTTCCAAGGAGCCCGCCGCGGCCGGTGCGCTGTCCCTGCTCACCGAGCGGGAACGGGAGGTGATGGCGCTGGTCGGGATCGGTCTGTCCAACGAGGAGATCGCCCGCCGGCTCGTCGTCAGCCCGCTCACCGCCAAGACCCACGTCAGCCGCACCATGGTCAAGCTGGGCGCGCGTGACCGGGCCCAGCTCGTGGTGCTCGCCTACGAGTCGGGCCTCGTCCGGCCTGGCTGGCTGGGCTGAGCGCCCGCGCCGCGGAAACGGGCCGGCCGCTCACCACCCCCGCCGCCCGTACGGTGACCCACACAGGCGTGCGCCCGGCGGGCATCGGCCCCGCCGGGCGCAGGTGTGCGGGCGGCCCTAGTCGCGGACCGGTACCCGCTCCGCGCGCGCCTCCTCCACGGTGGCTTCGGTGGCTTCGGTGGCTTCGGTGGCTTCGGTGGCTTCGGTGGCTTCGGTGGCTTCGGTGGACGCGGTGGTCTCGGTGGACCTGGCGACCACGACCGACCGCCGGCCGTGACGGGTCCGCAGGCCGGTCAGGGTGATCAGCAGGCCCAGGGCGGCGATCGCGGTGACCACCGTCAGGCCGGGACGGTAGCTGTCCAGGACGGCCTGCGGGGTCGGGTCGGCCGGGGCGCCCGCGGTCACCACCGCCGTCACCACGGCCAGGAAGATGGCACCGCCCACCTGCACCGAGGTGTTCAGCAGACCGGAGACCATGCCCTGCTCGTGGTCCTCAACGCCGTTCGTGGCCTGGATGTTGAGCGAGGGGAAGACCAGCGCGCAGGCCGCGCCGATCAGCAGCATGCTCGGCAGGATCACGGCCGCGTACACCGGGTCCAGGTCGACGCGCAGGAACAGCGCGTAGCCGACGACCATCAGGGCGAAGCCCGCCACGATCAGCCGCGGGGTGCCGAACCGGTCCACGATGGAGCCCACCTTGGTCGAGGACAGCGCGACCAGCGCACCCGCAGGCAGGAAGGCCAGCGCCGTGTGCAGCGCCGACCAGCCCAGCAGTGTCTGCATGTAGAGCGTGGCCAGGAACTGGAAGCCGACGTACGAGCCGAAGAAGGTCATGGCGCCGAGCTGGGCCCGGATCTGGCTGCCGGAGCGCAGCACGCCGAGGCGGACGAGTGGGCCGGCCGAGCGCCGCTCGACGAGGACGAAGACGGTCAGCAGGACGGCCACGGCGAGGAAGGACAGCAGCGTGCGGGCGGAGGTCCAGCCCACCTCGGGCGCCTGGACGACGGTGAAGACCAGCAGCAGCATCGACGCGGTGCCGAGGACGGCGCCCGGGATGTCGTAGCCGTTGTGCCGCTGTTCGCGTGCGCTGCGCGGCAGCAGCTTCAGACCCGCCAGCAGGGCGATCAGCGCGATCGGTGCCGGCAGCAGCATGGTGAGGCGCCAACTGGCCTCCGTCAGCAGGCCGGAGAGGACCAGGCCCATGGAGAAGCCGGTGGCGGCGCAGGTGGTGTAGATGGAGAGCGCGCGGTTGCGCAGCGGACCCTCCGGGAACGTCGTGGTGATGATCGACAGGCCCGCCGGGGCCGTGAAGGCCGCGCTCAGGCCCTTGATGAAACGGCTGGCGATCAGCAGCGGACCGGAGTCGACCAGGCCTCCGAGCAGCGAGGCGAGCGCGAAGACGGCCAGGGCGACCAGGAAGACCTGGCGGCGGCCGAGCAGGTCGGCGGTGCGGCCGCCGAGGAGGAGCAGACCGCCGTAGCCGAGGATGTAGCCGCTGACGATCCATTGCAGCGTCGAGGTGGACAGTCCGAGGTCGGAGCCGATGGACGGCAGGGCGACGCCGACCATCGACACGTCCAGCGCGTCGAGGAACATCGCCGCGCAGAGCACCAGCAGGGTGCCCCACAGCCGCGAGGTCCAGCGAACCTCCGACGGGGAGGACGCGGGGGAGGAGGAGAGCGGAGAGGTCATGCCGCAGAACACTACATGCGTATGCATGAGATGCAAGCGCATTTAATTACGGTGCAATGAACTCGGTTCTCTGCTACGGTGCGGACATGGCGGCGAAGAAGGCCGAACAGGCGCTCGTGGAACAGTGGCGGGACATCCTGGCGCTGCATGCGCGGACCCAGTGCGAACTGGACCGGGCGCTGCACCAACACGGCCTGTGCGGCAGCGACTTCGAGGTCCTCGACGTCCTCGCCGGAGGAGCTCCGACCGACGGCTCGTGCAGCTTCCGCGTCCAGGAGATCGCCGGGCGGGTCCACTTGAGCCAGAGCGCCCTGTCGCGGCTCATCGCCCGGCTGGAGAAGGACGGTCTCCTGGAGCGTGCCATGTGCCCCGAGGACCGCAGGGGCGTCCGCGTGGCGCTCACGGGGAAGGGGCGCGCGCTGCACGGCGAGGTGCTGCCGGTGCAGCGCGCGGTGCTGACGAGGATGCTCGCGGACTGACGGTCCACGGCTCACGGCTGACAGCCGACTTTCTGGCGGGCCGGTCTACCGGCGCGGCGTTCGGTAGGGGCAACCGGGTTTGCCGGCCGCTCAGTTCCAGGTCAGTTCCACGTCACCGCGGAGTTCTCGCGCCACAGGTCGGCGAGCGTGGCGTCCCCCGTGACGGCGGGGAACGGCAGCCGGTTCCACAGCGCCAGATAGAGCTGGGCGGCCGTTCCCGTCACCTCGCAGTCGGCGTCCCCCGCACCGTCCCGCACCGCGACGGGCGGCTCGGGCGACAGGCGTACGGTCCACACGGCGTCGTCCGTGTCGGTCGCCCGCACCCGCAGGACGCTCGGCGTCCCGGTGCGGACCCTGCTCTTGGCACGCGCGTGGAAGGCGCGCAGCAACTCGTCGATCCCGTCCGCCGCGAAGCCGGGGGAGAGGGAGGCGGCGCACTCCTCGGGAGTCGTACCGCGCGCCGACTCCGCGTCGACCCGGTGCACGGCCGTCTCGTGTGCCTGCCGCCTGACCCAGAAGGCGAGCGGCGAGGGGGCGGGCAGGAAGTGCCAGCACTCCAGGTCGGGTGGTGCGGCGGCCAGGGTGTCGACGAGCCGCCGGTGCCCCTCCCGGAACCAGGTGAGCAGCTCTTCGCCGTCGAGATCCGGCAGCCCGTCGCCCGCGTGGGGGGAAGTGCGGCGCTCGGCCACGAAAGACGTCGCCCAGCGGTGCACCATCCCCGTGTGCCGCAGCAGGTCCCGCACCTCCCAGTCGGGGCAGGTCGGGACCTTGGCGTCGGGGCCGGCCTGGGCCGCGGCGGCGGCGAGCGACTGGCCTTCGTGGTCGAGCGCGTGGATGAACTCGGCAGTGTCCATGGCGTGAGTGTGCCAAATGGAGTGAGCTCGACCCTAGGCGTCACCCGCTGACGAGCCGCGGCTGTGGACAGGCTCCTACGGCGCCTCCGTCCCGGCGGGGAGGGCGGGGGCGGGTCGGTGGCGGGTCGGAGGGTGCGAGGGGCGTGGCGCTCTTGTCCCGGACCGAGACCGCGTGCGCGGCGCCTGTCGGGAAGGCGCCGGGAGTCGCCCCCGCGGCGACGGAGCGGCGCTGCGCTGGGCGGAAGGGTGGCGCTGGGCCGTGCGGCAGGGCCGGCTCCGGAGACGTTCCCGTCCCGGGCCGGCCCTTCCCTCCGCGCCCCTCCCTCTGCACCCGGCTTCAGAGTGCGCTGGTCAGGCCGCGGTGAAGGCGGTGCGCAGGGTCGCGACGGCCTGGTTGATGGCGGCGTCGGCGGCGTGGGTCTCGCGGAGGGCGTTGAGCATCACGAAGTCGTGGATGACGCCCTGGTAGCGGACGGCGGTGACGGGGACGCCCGCCTCGCGCAGCTTGTTGGCGTAGGCCTCGCCCTCGTCGCGCAGGACGTCGGCCTCGGCGGTGATGACGAGGGCCGGGGGCAGGCCGGTGAGCTGCTCGGTGGTGGCGCGCAGCGGGGACGCGGTGATCTGGGCGCGCTCGGCCTCGTCGGTCGTGTACTGGTCCCAGAACCACTGCATGGCGTCGCGGCGGAGGAAGTAGCCCTCGGCGAACTGGCGGTAGGAGCCGGTGTCGAAGCTCGCGTCGGTGACCGGGTAGAAGAGCACCTGCTGGACCAGGGGGACGTCGCCGCGTTCCTTGGCCATCAGGGTGAGTGCGGCGGTCATGTTGCCGCCGACGGAGTCGCCGGCGACGGCGATGCGGGTGGCGTCCAGCCCCTTGGACGCGCCCT
>NZ_JBIUBX010000021.1:158116-176921 GCF_044548445.1 Streptomyces sp. NPDC052016 | reverse complement strand
GCGCGCCGGCGCCACGACCCCGCTTACCGCCGCGGGCGGCCGAGGGAGCATCCGGGCTGCGCACCGGCGCCACGACCCGCTCCGGCCGGAGGGCGAGTGCGGGTGCGTCCTGGCTGCGCGCCGGCGCCACGACCCCGCTTACCGCCGCGGGCGGCCGAGGGAGCATCCGGGCTGCGCACCGGCGCCACGACCCGCTCCGGCCGGAGGGCGGGTGCGGGTGCGTCCTGGTTGCGCGCCGGCGCCAGGAGCCGCTCCGGCCGGAAGGCGGGCGCGGGAGCGTCCGGGCTGCGCGCCGGCGCCACGACCCGCTCCCGCCGCAGGGCCGGCTGATGGGAGGGTGTGCCCTCCCACCAGCCGGTGCTTACAGTCTCGGGTCCACCGGTTCCGACTCCAGTGCCAGGACGCCGAACACCGCCTCGTGGACCCGCCACAGCGGCTCGCCCTCGGACAGGCGGGCCAGGGCCTCCAGGCCGAGGGCGTACTCGCGGATCGCGAGGGAGCGCTTGTGGTTCAGGAAGCGGCCGCGCAGGCGGGCCAGGTTGTCGGGGCGGGTGTACTCCGGACCGTAGATGATCCGGAGGTACTCGCGGCCCCGGCACTTGATGCCGGGCTGGACCAGTCGGTCCTCCGTGCCGCGCACGAGCGCGCCGAGCGGCTTGACGACCATGCCCTCACCGCCGCGGCCGGTCATCTCCAGCCACCAGTCGACGCCGGCCTGGACCGACTCGGGGTCGGTCGTGTCGACGTACAGGCGGCGGGTGGTCTGGAGCAGGCCGGTGGTGTCGTGCTCCACCAGCCGGTCCAGCAGGGCCAGTTGCTCGTCGTGGGGCAGGCCCGCCAGGCTGCGGCCCTGGACGGCGAGGATCTGGAACGGGGCCAGGCGTACGCCGTCCAGCCCGTCCGTGGTCCAGCAGTAGCGCCGGTACGCCTCGGTGAACGCGGCCGCGTCCGAGGCCCGGTCGCGCTGGCGGGACAGGAGGTCGGTGACGTCGACGCCCCTGGCGGCCGCGCCCTCCAGCGCGGCCAGGGCGCCGGGGAAGACCGCCCCGGACGCGGCGCCGACGGCCGCGTACTGCGAGCGCAGCAGGCCGGAGGCCTTCAGCGACCAGGGCATCAGCTCGGCGTCCAGCAGGATCCAGTCGGTTTCCAGTTCCGTCCAGAGGCCGGCCTCGTCCACGGCGGTGCGGATCCGGGCGAGGATCTCCTCCGTCACCGCCTCGTCGTCGAAGAAGGGGCGGCCGGTGCGGGTGTAGAGGGATCCGGTCGGGCCGTTCACCCCGAAGCGCTTCCCGGCCGCCTCCGCGTCGCGGCACACGAGGGCCACCGCCCGCGAGCCCATGTGCTTCTCCTCGCACACGACCCGCCCGACGCCGTCCTGCGCGTACTGCGCGAACGCCTCCGCCGGGTGCTCTAGGTAGCCCTCGACACGGCTGGTCGCCGTCGGGGCCATGGTCGGCGGGAGGTACGGCAGCAGGCGCGGGTCGACGGCGAAGCGGCTCATGACCTCCAGGGCCGCGGCCGCGTTCTCCTCGCGGACGGAGATGCGGCGCTGGCCCTCGTAGCGGGTCTCGACGACGCGTCGGCCGTGCACGTCGGCCAGGTCCAGCGGGCGGCCGTCGTGCCCGCCCGGCGCCTCTGAGCGCAGCGGCTTCGTCGGCTCGTACCAGACCCGCTCGGCCGGTACGTCGACCAGTTCCCGCTCCGGCCACCGCAGCGCGGTCAGCTTGCCGCCGAAGACGGCGCCGGTGTCCAGGCAGATGGTGTTGTTCAGCCAGGTCGCCTCGGGGACGGGCGTGTGGCCGTAGACCACTGCCGCGCGGCCCCGGTAGTCCTCCGCCCACGGGTAGCGCACCGGCAGGCCGAACTCGTCCGTCTCACCGGTGGTGTCGCCGTACAGCGCGTGCGAGCGGACCCGGCCGGAGGTGCGGCCGTGGTACTTCTCCGGCAGACCGGCGTGGCAGACGACGAGCCTGCCGCCGTCGAGGACGTAGTGGCTGACGAGACCGTCGATGAACTCCCGTACCTCGGCGCGGAACTCCTCGCTCTCGCCCTCCATCTGCGCGATGGTCTCGGCGAGGCCGTGGGTGTGCTGCACCTTGCGGCCGCGCAGGTGACGCCCGTACTTGTTCTCGTGGTTGCCGGGCACGCACAGGGCGTTGCCCGACTTCACCATCGCCATCACACGGCGCAGTACGCCCGGGCTGTCCGGGCCGCGGTCGACGAGGTCGCCGACGAAGACGGCCTGCCGGCCCTCCGGGTGGACGCCGTCGACGTAGCCCAGCTTGCCGAGCAGCGACTCCAGTTCGGAGGCACAGCCGTGGATGTCGCCGATGATGTCGAACGGACCGGTGAGATGGGTCAGGTCGTTGAAGCGCTTCTCGGTGACGACGGTGGCGTTCTCGACGTCCTCGACGCCGCGCAGGACGTGGACCTTGCGGAAGCCCTCGCGCTCCAGGTGCCTGAGCGACCGGCGCAGTTCGCGGGTGTGGCGCTGGATGACCCGGCGCGGCATGTCGGCCCGGTCGGTGCGGGCCGCGTTGCGTTCGGCGCACACCTCCTCCGGCACGTCCAGCACGATGGCTATGGGCAGCACGTCGTGCTGCCTGGCCAGGTCGATCAGCTGGCGGCGTGCGTCCTGCTGCACGCTGGTGGCGTCCACGACCGTGCGCCGGCCGGCCGCGAGCCGCTTGCCCGCTATGTAGTGCAGGACGTCGAAGGCGTCCCGGGTGGCGCTCTGGTCGTTCTCGTCGTCGGAGACGAGACCGCGGCAGAAGTCGGAGGAGATGACCTCGGTGGGCTTGAAGTGCCTGCGGGCGAAGGTGGACTTGCCCGAGCCGGAGGCGCCGACCAGCACGACGAGGGAGAGGTCGGTGACGGGCAGGACGCGGCCCTGCTTCCGGGAAACCTGGGTCTCGGTCATGCTGCCTTCGCCTCCTTCTCGGGGGTGCTGATCGTGAACAGGGCCATCTGGGTGGGCGGGCCGACCTCGGGGTCGTCGGGGCCGACGGGGGCGTACGCGACGTCGTAGCCGTGCCGGGCGGCCACCGCGTCCGCCCATGTGCGGAACTCCTCGCGGGTCCACTCGAAGCGGTGGTCGCCGTGCCGGACGTGCCCGGCCGGGAGGGTCTCCCAGCGGACGTTGTACTCGACGTTCGGGGTGGTCACCAGGACCGTGCGCGGGCGGGCCGCGCCGAACACCGCGTACTCCAGGGCGGGCAGCCTGGGCAGGTCGAGGTGCTCGATCACCTCGCTGAGCACGGCGGCGTCGTAGCCCTTGAGCCGGGTGTCGGTGTAGGCGAGCGAGCCCTGGAAGAGCTTGACGCGGGAGGCCTGACGCTCGCCCATGCGGTCCAGCTTCAGCCGCCGGGACGCGATGGTGAGCGCGCGCATCGACACGTCGACGCCGACGATCTCGGTGAACCGCGGGTCCTTCAGCAGCGCCTGCACCAACTGGCCCTGTCCGCAGCCGAGGTCGAGCACCCGGGCGGCGCCTGACGCCTGGAGAGCCGCGACGATCGCCTCCCGGCGCTGCACCGCCAGCGGAGTCGGCTTCTCCTCGGTCTCCGCCTCCCCCTCGACCGCGTTGTCGATCTCCTCGACCGCGCTGTCGTCGGCCTCGGCGAGCCGCACCAGCTCCAGCCGCTCCATCGCCTGCCGGGTCAGCGACCAGCGGCGGGACAGGTATCGGCTGGTGATCAGCTTCTGCTCGGGGTGGTCGGGCAGCCAGCCCTCACCCGCGCGCAGCAGCTTGTCGACCTCGTCGGAGGAGACCCAGTAGTGCTTGGCGTCGTCGAGGACGGGCAGCAGGACGTAGAGGTGGCGCAGCGCCTCGGCGACCGTCAGGGTGTCGGCTTCGAGGACCAGGCGCACGTACCGCGAGTCGCCCCACTGCGGGAACTCGGCGTCCAGTGCGACCGCTTCGGCGGTCACCGTCCAGCCGAGCGGCTCGAACAGACGCCGTACGAGGTCGGATCCGCCGCGAGCGGGCAGCGCGGGCACCTCGACCCGCAACGTCCGCGGCTGAGCGGGAAGTTCGGGTTTCGCTGCGCAGACTCCGCGCATCGCGCTGGAGAACACGGCGCTCAGCGCGACCGCGAGCAGTGAGGAGGCCGCGTACGGGCGGTCGTTGACGTACTGCGCGAGTGCCGCGTCGGGAGCGCCTCCGCGTCCCTTGCCCTTGCCGCGCCGGACCAGCGCCACGGCATCCACCTCCAGCAGGAGCGCCGCCGTGCAGCGCTGCGCGTCCGCCTCGGGATAGAGGACGTGCGCCTTGCCGTAGGAGGTGGAGAACGCCTGCGCCTTGTCGGGATGCTTGTGCAGCAGGAAGCCCAGGTCGGTGGCGGGGCGTTGGGGAGTGCCGGTGGTGGTGATCGTCAGGAACACGGTGGGTGCCTCGAAAGGGTTCGGAAGGAGCGAAGGCGCTGGTGGTGCGCCTGCGCGCACCACCAACGTACAGAGAACGGCCTGGCGGCACCCCGGAATTTTCCGCCCTACTCCTCCGCCCGCTTCCAGGGCCTGACGCCGAGCTTCCCGGTGGTCCCGAGGTCGAGGTGGGGCGTCACCGTCACGGGGGCGGCGCCCGCCTTGGCGCGGACCCGGACGTACGGGACGTTCACGGGCGTCCCGAAGTCGGTGGTGTTGCGCCACACCAGGCTCGCGGTGGCCTTCTCGCCGGGCTTCAGGGTGACCGGCCGGGGCGGCTCGTCGGGCCCCGCGCCGGTGGTGATCTCACCGCTGCCCTGGAGGATCCGCACGCCGTCGACCGGTTCGCGGGCGTCGTCCAGCAACTCCAGCAGCGGGTAGCCGTTGACGATGTACGCGCCCGTCCCGCAGTTCTCCAGGTGCAGTCCGACGACGCGCAGGCCCATGGCGGCGTCGCCCTCGTCGGCCGTCACCCGGATCCCCGAGGAGGGGCAGTCGCCGGCCTCGGCCGGCGCCTCGTCCGCCGGGACCTTCGTCACCTTGGAGACCTTCACCCGCGTCACGGGGGACGGCCCGGGCGCCGGCCCGCCCGGCTTCACCGTCCCGCGCACCGTCTGGCCGGGTCCGACCGCGCGCACGGTCTCCCGCTGGCTGTCCATCACTTCCCCGGAGCTCGTCGTGAAGCTGAAGAGGATCGTGTACGTCAGCGCCTCGGTGCCCTCGTTGGTGACCTCGTACGCGGCGGAGATGCCGGAGTCGGCGGGGACGGCGGGGAAGGGCTCCGCCTGGACGCCTCCCCTCTGGCTGGGGGACGGCGAGGCGGCGGGGAGGGTCACGGCGGTGATCCGTACGCCGTCGACGCCCGGATCGGTCACCTGGGTGCGGGGCGGCGGACCGGCCGCGCCGGGGCCGTTGTCCTGCGTACCGGCACGCTCCGTTCCACACGCCGTCAGTAACAGACAGGCGGCGAGGGCGGGGAGGAGGAGGGGGGCGGGTCTGCGCATTCGGTCACCTCATCAGGACCCGCCCCGAACACCTGTGGCGGAGGCCACAGTTCCGGTCACAGGGCTGTCACAGGTGGGGCGGGGTGGGTGCACGGGCGCGAGCCGGTACCTCCGTCGTCGGCCGCCGGGCGAGCCGGGAGAGTTGCCGTACCTCCGTCGTGGGCGCCGGGCCCGGACAACGATGTCCGGGCCCGGAGCGGGTGACCGGTGCGGTCCTACGACAGCTGCGCCTGCACCTGGGTGGAGATCAGCTCCAGGTGGTCCAGGTCGTGCAGGTCGAGGAACTGGAGGTAGATCCGGCGCGAGCCGATGTCGGCGTAGCGGCCGATCTTGTCGACGACCTCCGCCGGGGTGCCGGCCAGGCCGTTGCTCTTGAGTTCGTCGACCTCGCGGCCGATCGCGGCGGCTCGGCGGGCGACCTCCTGGTCGTCCTTGCCGACGCAGACCACGAGGGCGTTGGAGTACGTGATGGCGTCGGCGGCGCGCCCGGCCTCCTCGGCGGCGGCCCGCACCCGGCCGAACTGGCGCTCGCTGTCCTCGATCGAGCCGAACGGCATGTTGAACTCGTCGGCGTACCGGGCGGCCAGCCGCGGCGTGCGGCTCGCGCCGTGGCCGCCGATCAGCACGGGGATCTTCGCCTGCGTGGGCTTGGGCAGCGCGGGCGAGTCACTGAGGTCGTAGTACTTGCCGTGGAAGTCGAAGGTCTTGCCGGCGTCCGTGCCCCACAGGCCGGTGACGATCTCCAGCTGCTCCTCCAGCCGGCCGAACTTCTCCTTCGGGAAGGGGATCCCGTACGCCCTGTGCTCCTCCTCGAACCAGCCGGCGCCCAACCCGAGTTCGACGCGGCCGCCGGACATCTGGTCGACCTGGGCGACCTGGATGGCGAGGACGCCGGGCAGCCGGAAGGTGGCCGCGGTCATCAGCGTGCCGAGGCGGATGCGCCGGGTCTCCCTGGCGAGGCCGGCGAGGGTGATCCAGGCGTCGGTGGGGCCGGGCAGGCCGTCCACGGAGCCCATCTTGAGGTAGTGGTCGGAGCGGAAGAAGGCGTCGAAGCCCAGGTCCTCGGTGGCCTTCGCGACGGTGAGCAGGGTGTCGTAGGTCGCCCCCTGCTGGGGCTCGGTGAAGATACGGAGATCCATGCTCTCCATCCTGCACTCCGGGACCCCCGTCAACCGCATCGGTCCCCCTGCCCCCGTCGGTCCCCGGTCGGGGTGAAAAACATCGGCGCCGGACGCGGGCGGTCACCGGGCCAGTGACCCGCTCCGGCGGTGATCGTTGGCTGGGCGGTGCCGGACCGCCCGGCGCCCGCGCCCGGCAGCTCACCGCCCGGGGCGTCACGCAGGTCGGCCCTCTCTCACGGGGGGCCGGGGGCCCGAGGAGGCCGTCATGTCCGAGGAAACCGTGGGCTCCGCCGGTCAGCCGAAGGGGTTGCTGCAGCAGATGGAGGAGCTGATGGCGGCGCTGAACGCGGACCTGTCCGCGCTGGAGAACCTGCAGGCGGCGGGGGGTTCGGGCCGGGCACCGGCCGAAGAGGGGGAGGTCGGCTGAGTCCCGCCGCTTCGGGGGCGGCCGCCCCCGGACCCGCGTCGGCTACGACCCCGGACGCTCCTCGCCCCCTCTCATCTCTCCGGCAACGCCCCCTCCCGCGCCGCCAGCTTGCGCAGCATCTCCAGGACCCGGTCCCTGGCCTCGTCCGCCGCGTCGATGGCCTCCATGCACTGCCAGTAGGTGACCTCGTCCGCCGCGCTGGCGAGGCCGACGAGGGCGATACCGACCTCGCCGAGCAGTCCACCGAGGTCCAGAAGGGCCTGGCGGGCGTCGTCCAGTTCGGTGAGCTGGGCGGCGCGCAGGTCACCGGGGTCGAGGACCGGCGCGTCCAGCACACCGCAGCCTCTTCCCGCCAGCTCGGTCAACCCCAGGGCCTCGCCGCGTAGTTCGGGCGGACCGGAGACCGCGAGCCGGCTGCCGATCGCCTGGGCGAGCGCCTGCGCCTGCCACACCTCCGCCAGTGTCCGAGGCCCGTCGCCGCTGCCGGCGAGAGCACGCCTGCTCGCCAGGATGAGCCGCACCGCGTCCATGCGCCGCCCCCGTCCGTCCTGACGTGCTCTTCGCACGTCCGTCGCTCGAACTCCCTTGTCCACTACCCAGAGTGAGGGTCTGTGGTGCGAAAAGCCAGAGGAAGACGGAAATCTGTGGACAACAAATCGGTTTCGGGCGGACTGATGACTCCGGAGAGTGATAGCGGAGGACGGGGTTCCTGGCGGAAGCGGCGGGTGGGGGCGCGGGCGGGGGGCGGCGACTGCGGGTGGCGCGGGCCGGGGGCGGCGGCGGGTCGCGGGGGCCGGGGCGGCGGCGGGTGGCGCGGGGCGGGGGCGGCGGCTTCGGGCGCGGGCGCGGCATGGGCGGTGGATCGGTGAGGGTCCCCAGGGCGGAGGGGTGGTGGCCTGGGCGCGGGCGGACGGCGGTCCAGGGACGGAATGCGCGGCCCGGGCACGGGCGAACGGCGGCACAGGCACGGAAGGGCAGGAAGGGCCGCGGGCCCGGGCACGGGCGAACGGCGGCACAGGCACGGAAGGGCAGGAAGGGCCGCGGGCCCGGACGCGGGCGGACGGCGGCACAGGCGCGGAAGGGCCGCGGCCTGGACACCCCCGTCGGGGCGCCAGCCCGAATACGTACGGGTGGTTCCCGGGGCGCGGGCTGGCGGCGGCCCGGCGGTCAGGGCCGCCACCCGGGTGCGTGCAGGCGGCAGCCCTGGCGCGTGCAGGCGGCAGCCCTGGCGCGTGCAGGCGGCAGCCCTGGCGCGTGCAGGCGGCGGCCCTGCGTACAGGCGGCAGCCCTGGCGCGACCGGCGGTGTCGCCGCTACGGCGCCGGGAACCTCAGTTCGTTGCGGTCGATCTTCGCGTCCAGCGCCGCCAGCGGATCGATTCCGAGCACCTCGCACAGCTGCAGCAGATAGGCGAGCACGTCGGCGACCTCGTCGGTCACCCGGTGGGCGGTGTCCGGGTCGTCCATCACGCGGGCCGACTCCTCCGGCGTCAACCACTGGAAGATCTCGACCAGTTCGGAGGCTTCCACGCTGAGCGCGGAGACGAGGTTCTTGGGGGTGTGGTACGGCTGCCAGTTCCGCGCGGCCGCGAAATCGGCCAGCCTGCGCTGCAGCTTCGCCACGTCGAGGTGTTCTGTCACGCGTCCAGGTGTACCACTGTGACTCCGTCGGTCCCGGTGGCCCAGGAGGCGTCGCTCACCGCTCCCACGCAGCGGATGTGCCCGCGCTCGCCCATCCGGACCGCGAGCCGCAGCAGCTCCCTGCGCTGCCGTAGGTCCAGCCCGCGGTCGAAGCCGTCGGCGAGGACGGTGAGGGTGCGCATGGCGTCGGGCACCTCGCCGGGCGGGTCGACGTCCAGGACGCCGGGGCCGGTCAGCAACACCAGAGTGAGCGCGAGAAAGCGCAGTTCCCCGTCACCGAGGCGGGACAGCTCGGTGCGCGGGGCGGCGCCCCGGTCGAGCAGGGCGCGCACGGTGCCGTCGCCGACGGGTTCGGCGAACAGGTCGGTCACCGGTCCGCAGCAGCCGGTGCGCACCGCGGCGACGAGCTGTGCGTGTCGGCGGGTGCACTCCGAGCGGGTGCGCCGGACCACGTCGGCGAGGTTGTCGCAGCCGCCGATCAGCCGGCCGGCGCCGGCGGGCACGGGGGCGCGCATCCGCTCGGGCCGCGGGTCGCAGGCGAAGACGGAACGCAGGGCCACCAGCATCTGCTCGGCCGCGGCGAGTACCCGGCGCTGCCCGTCGGTCTTGCCCGCAACGCGCAGCGGGAGCAGTGCGGTGGCCAGGCGGTCGTCGGGAAGCGGGGCGCGGGTGACCGGTGAGGAACCGGCGGTGTGCCAGGCGGCCTGCACCGTGCGCCGCCCCGGGTCGCGCAGAGCGGTCTCCAGCAGCACGAGCCCGTCCGCGGTCAGCCGCTCCCCCACGATGCGCAGATCGGGCTCGGCCTGGACCGCCACGTCGAGCCGGACCGGGCCGACGGGCCCGTCGGCCGTGCAGCCGATACGGAAACCCCGGCGCCGTTGGGCATCGGGCCGCGCCCGCTCGGGCACACAGGCCACCGGATCGGGGAAGACCTCGTCCAGGCCGGCGCCGCCTGCGAGCCGGGCCAGCGCCTCGTACGCCCGGAGCGCGGTGGTCTTGCCGCTGCCGCTGGGACCTGCGAGGAGAGTCACCGGCCCGAGCGGGAACCTGGCCCGCCGGTGCCCGGCGAACGCCGACAAGCGCAACTCGGTGAGACAGGGCCGGGTCGGACGTGGCTGAGGGGTGGGGGCAGGCGGTTCCACTTCGGCCGAGGGCCGCTTCAAGCGGTCCGGAGGCTGCTTCGAAGAGCGCCGGGCGGACAGCCCCCTCGCGTCGTCGCCGGACGGGGTCCGGGCGGGCGCGGCGGGGGATAAGGACGCGGGGGAAGAGGGCGGGACGGCCATAGGCGGACCGTAGGACTCCACCCGCTCGGCGAACCGTTCCGTCCTGCGGAGCTTCCTACGAACGGGCGACAGCGGAGGTGGACAGGAGACGCCGGCCCGACCGCGGCAGCCCGCCCGGACACGCGCCCGCGCCCTGTTCGTCCGGGAGCCCCGGGTTCACGGATCCCCGCCTGCCGTCCCGGAACCCCGCCCGGACACGGACACCCGCCCCGCCGTCACGGAACCCCGCCCGGACACGGACCCCCGCCCGGCAGTGAGGCCCCACGTCACAGCCCGAGGACGCACCCCCAGGCGTGGACGGCGTACCGGACGTGCTCCGGATGTCCGCCCTCCCCCGTACCGGCGCGCGTCTCACACCCCGGGGACGCCCGCCCCCTCCATGATCCCGCTCACCTCGGTCCCCGGTGGGGTCAGCAGGAACACGTTGCGATCGACGCGGTGCATGCCGCTGGCCAGGCCGAAGACGACGCCCGTGGAGAAGTCCAGGACGCGCTTGGCGACCTCGGTCTCCGCGCCGGTGAGGTCCAGGAGGACCGGGATGCCCGCCATCAGGGTCTCGGCGACCTCGCGGGCGTCCGCGAAGACGTTGACCCGGAGGACGACGAACCGACGGCGGGTCTCCGTCTCCGCGTCCGGCAGTGCGTGGTGGTCGACCGCCGACGGCCACGCGTCCCGGCCACGCAACGGAACGACCTGAGCGAGCCCTTCCCACTGTTCATCGGTGACGTCGTAACGGTTCACCGGCACCCCCCGAACTGACTCGCACTCAATGCCTGCACCAGCCAATTCTTACGCCATGTCACCCGTTCGGCCCAACAGCGACACGGACCGCGACCGTCCCGGGGGCCACATCCCGGCTCCGCGACGCCACCACGCCGGCCTCGCGGCAGCCGGTCAGCCGTCGACGCGCGTGAAGCGGAGCGACGTCGTCACGGTGGTCAGACCGCGCATCATGCCCATCTGGTTCCACCCCATGTCGAACTGGGCGCGGTCCACGGTGAACTCGGCCTCGAGCGTGAGGGCGTCCGGGGCGGCGCCGCTCAGCCGCGCGGTGAAGGAGTGCGGCCTGCTGATGCCGCGCACGGTCAGCCGACCGGAGACCTGGACGGTACCGCCGTCGCGGAGTTCGACGGAACGGGCCGCGAAAGTGATCTCGGGGTGTCGGTCGGCGTCGAAGAAGTCGGCGCCGCGCAGATGCGTGTCGCGCTTGGCGTTCCGCGTGTCGAGGGAGGTCACGTCCAGGGTCAGGGTGCCGGTGGCGGTCCCGTCGGCCGCCACCTCGCCTTCGCCGCTGACGGCGGCGAAGGCGCCCTTGACGGTGACCAGGCCCCACATCGTCCTGTGCTGCAGCGCAACGGTGGAGGCACGCGCGTCGAGCTGCCACAGCCCGGTTTCCACGGCGACGGTCATGGTCCTTCTCCCGATTCGGTGGTTCAAATTTGGATGACCTCACCGTAGCCGGTCATCCAAAACTGAACAACCCAGTCGTCCAAAATGGGACCACAGGTACACTCTGACCATGGCTGCCCCCGATGAGCCCGCCCCCGACCTGCGCGAATGCCCCTCCGTCCAGAGCGACGGCCTGCTGCCCCCCGAGCTGCGCGCGTGGATGGTGCTGCTGGCGGCGACGGGAGCGGTGGAGCAGCGGCTGCGGTCGGTCGTGAAGGAACGGCTCGACGTCTCGCACGACGAGTTCCTCGTCCTGTGTCTGCTGGCGGAGCAGCCCAGGGAAGGTCTTCGGATGACGCGGATCGCGGAGCTGCTGGGCCGCCCCAAGACACGCCTCACCTACCAGATCGCCTGCCTCCAGCACGCCGGTCTGGTCACCCGCAAGTCGGTGTGCGGGGACAAGCGGGGTGTCGAGGTCGCCCTCACCGACAAGGCCCGCCGCCTGCTGCACGAGTCGTCCGAGGCGCTGTCCACGACGGTCACCGACGCACTGGCCCATGTCATGGGGCCGACCCAGCGGTCCGCCGTGTGCGGGCTGGTGCCGGACCTGTTCGGGGGCGCGGAAGACGACCCGGGCGAGTGGCGGCGCGCGGACTCCGAGGGGGGCCCGGGCGCGACGCGGGACACCGGCCGGGAGCGGAACACGGCTCCGTCGACGGAGACCACCGTCGAGCCCTGACCACGGCCTGCGTCACCCCCGTGGGCGTCACCGCGGCATCAGGCGTCGCAGCCGTCGCGACGGCGGGCGGGGCGGCGGTCGGGGCGCGGACGGCGAGCCCCGCACATCGGCTGACCCGTGGTCCTGCTGGCGTACGCCGTCCCGCCGGCGCCCGCGGCCCTGCCGGTGGCCCTCAGACCGCCTCAGCCCTCGACGCGTACACCGTCCGTCCGGGATTCCAGTGCGTGCAGCACGGCGACCATGTCCTCGTCTCCGTGCCCTTGGGCCACGGTCTCGTCGAAGAGGGCGTGGCAGACGTCGAGGAGGGGTGAGGCCAGGCCGGCCTTGCGGGCGGCTTCGGCGATCAGCCGGTTGTTCTTCAGGACGTCCGCGGCCGCCGCCTGGACGGCGAAGTCGCGGGCCAGCAGCTTGGGCGCCTTCCCCCGCGAGACCGCGCTCGCCATCGGGCCCGCGTCCAGGACGTCCCGGAGCAGCCGTTGGTCGAGCCCGTGCCGGTCGGCGAAGTGGAACGCCTCGGTCAGCCCGGTGACCAGCGTGATCAGGAAGAGGTTCACCGAGAACTTCATCAGCAGGGCACCCGGGACGTCGCCGCAGTCGAACGCCTCGCGGCACATGGGGGCGAGCAGCGGTCGTACCGCCTCGACGGCGTCGTCGTCGCCCGCCAGCATCGCCACCAGTTGCCCCTGTTCGGCCGGGACCCGGGAACCGGAGACCGGGGCCTCGACGTAGCGGCCGCCCGCGCCGCGGACCTCGTCCCGCAGTCCGCCCGAGTACTCCGGCGAGGTCGTGCCCATGTGCACGAGGGTGCGTCCGGCGACGCGCGCGGCGAAGTCCGGGGTGCCGCGGTGGAGGACCTCGTCGACGGCGGTCTCGTCGGCCAGCATGAGGATCACGACCTCCGCCCGGTCGAAGACCTCGGCGGGGCTCGCCGCGATCTCGGCTCCGACGGCGCGCAGCGGTGCGCACCGGGCCGGTGTGCGGTTCCAGACGAGGAGGGGTGTCCCCGCGCGGGCGAGGTTGAGCGCCATGGGTTGGCCCATGACTCCGAGACCGACGAAACCCACGTACACGATGCACCGCCGTTTCCGGCCCTCGTGGAGCTCAGGAGACCGGGCCGTCGCCACTCCGATTATGACCACGGTCATAGTAGCCGCGTCTATGACCGTGGTCATAGGGTGGGCGGGGACGCACGAGGCAGGGGAGGTCAGGGATGGGCGGGTCCGAGCGAGGGCCGCGGGAGCGGATGGTGTTCAGCGCCGCCCAGCTCATCCGGCGCGACGGCGTGGTCTCGACGGGGATGAGGGAGGTCGCCGCCCATGCCGGGGCGCCGCGCGGTTCGCTGCAGCACTACTTCCCCGGCGGCAAGGAGCAGCTCGTCAACGAGGCGGTGGGCTGGGCGGGCCGGTACGCGGGCAACCGTGTCGCCCGCTTCCTGGCCGCTCTGCCGGAGCCCACGCCCGGCGGGCTGTTCGCGGAGATGGTGCGGCAGTGGACCGACGAGTACGAGACGGCCGGCTTCGCGGGCGGTTGCCCGGTCGCCGCCGCCACCGTGGACTGCTCGGAGTCCGCCGTGTCCACGCGGGAGGCCGCCGCCGCGGCCTTCGCCGCCTGGACCGGACCGGTGGCCCGGGCCCTGGTGGACATGGGTGTGCCCGAGGAGCGGGCCGACGCCCTCGCCACGCTGATGATCAGCTCGCTGGAGGGCGCGATCCTCATCGCCCGGGCCGAACGGGACGTCCGCGCCCTGACGACCGTGGCCCGGGAGCTCGGCCCCGTCCTCGACGCCGCCGTACGGAGGGCCGACTGACCGCCCGCCCTACCGGAGCGTCGCCACGAACTTCCCGAGCCGGCCCACCCCCTCGCGGAGCTCCTCGGCCGACGCCGCGTACGAGAGGCGTACATGGGTCTCCGCCGTGCCGACGCCGAAGTCCCTGCCCGGCGTGAGGGCGACGTGCGCCTCGTGCAGTGCTCGCTCGCAGAACTGCCACGAGGTGAGTCCGGTGCCGCTGACGTCGAAGTACACGTAGAACGCGCCGTCCGGCGGCACGGGAACCGGCAGCCCAATCCGTTCCAGGCCGTCGAGGACGATCGCGCGCCGCTGGAGGAATTCGGCGCGGCGGGCCTCGCAGACCACGAGGGCGTCCGGGGTGAAGCAGGTCAGGGCGGCGTGCTGCGCCGGGGTGGAGGCGCAGAGGAAGTAGTTCTGGGCCAGCCGCTCCATCGCCGGCACGAGCGGCTCGGGGACGACGCACCAGCCCAGCCGCCAGCCGGTCATGCCGAAGTACTTCGAGAAGCTGTTGATGACGACGGCGTCGGGGTCGTACGTCAGCGCGGTGCGCGGCGGCCTGCCCCGGCCGTCGTGGTCGCTGAGGTCGAGGTAGATCTCGTCGACGATGCGCCACGCCTCGCGCTCACGTGCGAGGCCGCACAGCGCGGCGAGCTCGTCGGCCGGGACCGAGGTGCCGGTCGGGTTGGACGGGGTGGCGATCATGAGGCCGCGGGTGTCGTCCGTCCAGTGGGCCCGCACGGACGCCGTGGCCAGCTGGTAGCGGGACTCGGCCGTGGTGGGCACGAGGGTGACCCGGGCGCCGAAGCTTTCGACGATCTGCCGGTTGCAGGGGTAGGAGGGGTCGGCGATGAGCACCTCGTCCCCCGGGTCGACGAGGGCGGCGGTCGCCAGGACCAGCGCGGCCGAGGCTCCCGCGGTCACGACCACCCGGCCCGGGTCGACCTCGACGCCGTGCCGGTCGCGGTAGAACCCGGCGATCGCCTGCCGGAGGGCGGGCAGACCGAGGGCCGCGGTGTAGGCCATGGGCCTTCCGTCCATGGCCTCGCGCATCGCCTCGCGGACGGCCGGGGGCGCGCCGAAGTCGGGTTCGCCGAGGTTGAGCTTCACGACGTGGTGCCCCTCGGCCTCCAGCGCTGCGGCATGCTTGCCGAACTCCATCGCGTAGAACGGGGCGACGCTTCGGGCGCGTTGCGAGATCCTCATGTCACGGTCTCCGGCTCGATGGTGGACGGGTGTCACGACGAGCCGGCTGTCCGGACCGTCGCTGCCATGGTCGCCGACGGCCCGGTCGCCCCATCACGTGGACGGGGCAGGCTTACCGCGGCCGTCCCGTCCCAGCGGGCGAGCGGGCGAGCGGGCGAACGGGGCAGGCTGACCGCCGCCGTCCCGTCCCCGGCGGACGAACGGGGCGCGCGAGGCCGCCGTGGCGGCCGGACTTCGCCCATCTGCGGACGGCGGCCTTCCGTCCCGGCGGGTGGACAAGACGGGCGGGCTCCCGTCGTCTGTCCTGCTGCTCGCGCGCCGCTCAGTTCGCCCGGTCGCCCGGTCGCGGGCCTGCCGCGGACCCGCGCGCCTTCCAGTCGGCGAGGCCGCCCGCGCCCAGTACTCCGGTGCCGGCGGCGAAATCCGCCCCGCTCCGGTGCCCGAGCTCGCGGCGCGACACGCGGGCGACCAGTGCCGGGAAGACGGGGCGCAGCGGCTGGCACCAGCGCAGCCACGGCGGCGCGTAGATCCGGGGAGCGCGGCGGGCGATGCCCGCGGTGAGCAGGCCGGCGACCCGCTGCGGGCTCTGGACGCGGCGGGCGAAGGGGGGCTGATGGGCGCGCAGGGCCCGCAGCACCGGGTTGTCGTCCATGCCGCCGATCATGTCGGTGCCGGTCCAGTGCAGGTAGGCGACGCCGACGGCGATCCCGTCGGCCTCCAGCTCGCAGCGCAGGGCCTGGGCGAAGGACTCCGCGCCCGCCTTGGAGGCGCAGTACGCGCTCATCATGGGCGCCGAGCCGAACGCGGCGGTGGAGGCGACCTGGAGGAAGTAGCCGCGGGTGCGGCCGAGGTGCGGCAGGAAGGCGCGGGCGGTGTTGGCGGCGCCCGTCAGATTGACGTCGACGACCCGCTGCCACAGGTCGGCCGGGGTGTCGCGGAAGGACCCGCTCACGGCGATGCCCGCGTTGGCCACGACCACATCGGCGGGCCCGAGGCGGGCCTCGACCTCGCGTGCGGCGGCGTCCAGGGCGGCCGGGTCGGTGACGTCCGCCTCGGCGCACAGGGTGGGCGCGGGCAGCGCGGCCGACGCCTCGCGCAGCCGCTGCGCCTCCCGGCCGAGCAGCGCCACCCGTGCCCCGGCCTCGGACAGCGCGGCGGCGAGGGCCGCGCCGACACCGCGGGCGGCTCCGGTGACGACGGCCACGCGTCCGCTCAGCGGCCGGGCGGCGGGGTGGGGGTGAGGGGGGCCGGGCCGGGCCGGTCGGTGTCCGCCTGTGTTCATGGCTGTCGTCTCCTGTCGGCCGGCCGCGTGCCGTCGGGCCGTCGGGCGCCCCACACGAGGGCCCGCAGCAGCGCGCCGCGTGCGCGGTCCGGCACCGTCCACAGCGTCTGGCCCCGCACCCCCCAGCGCTCCAGCAGCGCGTTGGCGGCCAGGAAACCGCTCGTGGCGGCGCGCTCCATGAGGGCCACCGGCAGGTCGGTGCGGACCAGGTCGCCGGCGACGACCAGTCCGGGATGCGGGGTGCGGACGGTGGGGCGGTCGGCGTACCTGCCGACCGGGAACAGGGGGCAGTCGTCGTGCCATACGTGGCGGGCGTCGACGACCCCGGCCGTGCGGGTCTCCGGGTAGACGCGGTGGAGCTGGTCGAGGAGACGCTTCTGCTCGACGTCCCGGGGCGCGTCGGGCGGTACGGCGTAGGCGTGCAGCTCGACGACGGAACCGCCCGTGCGGGCGCTCCAGCGGGCCGCTTCGTCCTCCCAGCGTTCCAGCACGCTGATGTTGTCGAGGCCCCCGAAGCCGCTGGTGCCGAGGAAACCGGGCCGCTCCGCCGCGACCGGCTCGTCGAGCCACAGGCGGCTGACCAGGAAGGGCGGGGCGGTGCGCAGCCGGGTGATCCGCTCGCGCCAGGACCTGTCGCCCAGCTGCCCGCAGCTCTCGGCCAGGGAGCGCAGACCGGCGGTGTCGAGGGCGAGGACCACGGCGTCGTAGCGGCGTTCGTCGTGGTCGGTCGCGACCGTGTGGCCGCCGTCCGCGGTGGGCGCGACGTGCTCGACGGCCGTGTCGGTGCGCAGTTCCGCGCCGTGCCCGGTCAGGTAGTCGGCGAGCGGGTGCCACAGGGCGGCCGGGTAGGGAGCGCGGGGGACGTCGAAGAGCAGTCCTTCGGAGGAGCCGAGGAAGTAGATGTGGAACATCAGCGCCATCTCGGCCGCCGACAGTTCGCGCGGGTCGGCGAAGAAGCTGCGGGAGAACACCTCGAAGGCGAGGTGACGGGCGCTCTCGGGGAAGCGTACGGCGTCCAGGAAGTCCTGGGCGCTGGTCGCGTCCAGGCGTTCGTACACCTCGGGCACGCGTACGTCGAGCAGCGGCAGGGCCGCCGCCGGGTTCATGGCGCGCAGGTCCCGCAGCCGGAAGGAGGGGCTGAGCACGACGAAGCCGAGCGCGCTGAGCGGCGGGGTGCGCGGGACGTGCCGGAAGCTGTCGCGCAGACCGCCGGCGTGCAGCAGCGGGTAGTCCGGCAGGCCGGTGAGCCGCTCCAGACCGGGGTCGGTACGGCGCAGCAGGCCGCGCAGGTTGTAGTACTGGCGGAAGAAGGCGTGGAAGCCGCGGCTCATGGTCACCGGCGTGCCGTCGGAGAGCTCGGTCGGCCAGCCGCCGGCCCGCCCGCCGAGGTAGGGCCGCTTCTCGTACACGGTGACGGCCACCTTGCGCTCGGCGAGCGCGGTGGCGGCGGCCAGCCCGGCGATGCCGCCGCCGATCACGGCCACCGCGGGCGGCGGCCCGTCGACGCGGGGAGCACCGGGCCGGGCGGGCAGGACGACCGCCCGCCGGTCGCGGCCCCGGCGGGCGGCGGGCGGTCGGCCGGACGCTGCGGTGGTGGCGGGTGAGGTGCTCATCGCGCTTCCTCCGTCCGCTCGTCGGGCCGGCGGGCGACGAAGGTGTGGGTGATGCCGGTCTGCCAGCCCGGCAGGGGCAGTGCGCGCACCTGTTCGAAGCCGGCCTCACGCAGCCGGCGCGCGAACCTTCCGGCGGTGTCGAACTCGACCACGCTGCGCCACAGGTGCCGGTACAGCGGCCCGTCGCCCAGCAGGGTCGCGGCGGGCTGCACCATCCCCCGGCACACCAGCGTCCACACCGCGCGGTCGCCGCGCCGGCCGCTGAGGGCGTACTCGTGGACGCCGAGCCGGCCGCCCGGCCGCAACAGGCCGCGCACCGCGGCGAGGACTGCGTCGGGGTCGGTCACGTTGCGGAAGAGGTAGGCGGCGAAGACCGCGTCGAAGGGGCCGCGCACGCCGGCCTCGGCCAGGCGCTCGGCGGGGGCGTGGACGAAGGTCACCCCGCTCGCCCACGGCTTGGCCGCCGCCCGCCGGAGCATGCCGGCCGAGGCGTCCACGGCCGTGATGTCGGCGGCGGGGAGCACGGAGCGCAGCGCGGCCGTGGAGGCGCCGGTGCCGCAGCCGAGGTCGAGCAGGCGCAGCCCCTGCCCGTGTCCGGGCAGGCCGAGCCGGCGCGCCGAGCGCCGCAGGTGGGCGTGGTAGCCGGGGTTGGCGGCCACGAGGGTGTCGTAGCTGCGGGAGGCGTGGTCGAAGGCGGCGGCGAGGTGCTCGTCACGCAGGAGGGTCATGCGGTCTCCGTCGGGGGCGGCGGTGGCTGGGTGGGCGGCGGTGCGGTCGGGACGGGGCCGGAGGACGGCGGTGCGGTCGGAGCTCCGGTGGGCGGCGGTGCGGTCGGGGCGGGCCCGGAGGACGGCGGTGAGGTCGGGGTGGTGCTGGAGGACGGCGGAACGGTCG
>NZ_JBIUBX010000021.1:0-158018 GCF_044548445.1 Streptomyces sp. NPDC052016 | reverse complement strand
CGCAGCGGGCCCGGACGACCGCGGGCCAGTCGGGGCGGGGCCGGAGGACGGCGGAACGGTCGCAGCGGGCCCGGACGACCGCGGGCCAGTCGGGGCGGGGCCGGAGGACGGCGGAACGGTCGCAGCGGGCCCGGACGACCGCGGGCCAGTCGGGGCCGACCCGGATGCCGCCGGACGCGGCGGGCCGGGCGGGTGCGCCGACGGAACGGGCGGAGCCCCCGGTGCCGGCGCAACTCCCTGGTCGGCCGGAGGACCCGGCGGGGCGGCGGGTCCGGCCGCGCCGGGAGGCGACACGGCGGGACCAGCCGCCGGATGCGGCGAGTCGGCCGGGTGCGCCGAGGAGCGCGGTGCGGTGGGCAGGTCGCGGGGGCGGCGGGGCAGGCGGGGCAGTTCCAGGGCGGAGCGCAGCATCGGCACGGCGGGGAGACGCAGGCCGATCGACAGATCCTCGTGGAGGCGGGTGTCCCCGTCGAGGAAGCGGAGAAGCCGCGCCACGGGCACCCTGGCGAACAGGCGGGAGAAGAGCTCCGGGCCGTCGGCCCGGCCGCTGTCCAGGGCACGCAGCAGGACGGCGTCCATGGCGCGGGAGCGCGCCGAGTGCACGGCGGGCGGCAGCGGGCGGCGCCCGCGGCGCAGGGCGTCGGCGACGGCCCGGGTCTGGCGCTGGACTCCGGCGAAGGTGTAGCCCGTGGCGGGCCGGGTGGCGCCGCCGGCGGCGCCGATACGGAAGACGGAGGCCCCCATCTGGCGGGGGATCGGCGCGTCGGTCATCGGGATGACGCCGGTCTCGGTGGCCACGATCTGCCGTTCGCCGAGCCGCAGCACCTCGTCGGCGTAGTGCCGTACGGCGGCCTCGTAGCCGTCCGGTGCGAGGGTGCGAGCGGAGAACTCGGTGTACTCCACGAGCGCCTCGCACGGGCCGAGCGGCAGCACGTAGCCGAAGGACAGGCCGTGGGCGGGCTGCGGGGTGCGGAAGTCCATCAGCTCGACGGCGTCCGGGTCGAAGACGGGCCGGGCGGTGCGCACGAACCAGCCGTGGAAGTGCTGGAGCAGCAGGGTGCGGGCGGCCGGCAGGCTGCCCGGCGGGCGTGAGTCGAACACCCAGCGGGCGCTCAGCACACGCGCCCTTCCGTCGGCGTCCCTGAGGTGCACGTGGGCGCCGCCGGGCACGTCCCGCACCGTTTCGACGGTCGCTTCCAGGCGCCGGACGTTGGGGCTGCCGGCCAGGTCACCCAGGACCAGGCGCTCGAAGTCGTCGGATCGGATCATCCGGTACCGCAGCGGGGCGATGTCCCTCTCGACGGTGCCGCCGACGACGCCTCCGCCGGGAGCGACGCTGCGCGGGCGCACCCGCAGGCGGCGCCACTCGGCGCTCACCGCCGCGTCGAACCGGCCCGGCCCCGCCGCCCAGTGGCACCAGGTGCGCGGAGGCGGTCGCAGCGGGCCGGGAGGCGCGTCGACGAGCACCACCGACGGTGTCCGCAGGCCGGGTGCGTGACCGGCGAGCCGGTGCGCCAGAGACAGCCCCGCGGCACCCGCCCCGACGACGGCCACGTCCCACTCCAGCACGGCGTTCTCCTTCCTCGATGCGCGTACGCCCCTGTTTCGCGTACGCCCGGTCCGCGTACGCCTCGACTCCGCGTACGCCTCGACTCCGCGTACGCCCGGCCGGGCGGCGGGCGGGAGGTCGTACGGCGGTGGGAGGTCCTACGGCGGTCACGGGCTCCTCGGTGTTTCCCGTTACTGGACGTCCCGGCTCCGTATTCCGGCTTGTGTACCCCGTCGGATGCAGGGCACCCCCCGGTCGGCGAGCGCACGCGCCCCGGACACGGCAGCGTGGAGGCGGGCGCGTCCCGGGATGCCGCGTGCGTTCACGCATCCGTCCGCGCCGCCCGCGCCGAAGCAGACGGGTGACGGGAACGACGGACACTACGGAGGGAACCGGGATGCGTCCCACCCACGCGAAGGATCACCCCGCGACCGCGCCACCGCGCCTGGTCGCCGTCGCTGAGGCGTCCGTGGCCGATGCGTGCGCGGCGGAGGCGTGCGCGGGGGAGGCGTCCGTGGCGGCCCTGCCGTGCCTGCCCGCGGCCGACGACGGTGCGGGCCCCGGAACGGCGCGGTCGTGGCACCGGGCGAGCGGTGCGCCTCCCGCCTGGGGGCCTTGCGAGGTGCGCGAGGTCGACGCCGACGTGCCCGGGGCCGTCGGCCGGATGCTCGACCACGTGCTGGCGGAGCGTCTGCACCGCGCCCGGATGGCGGACGGGTTGTTCGCCGAGGAACTGGCCGAACGGGTGACGCGCTTCACCCTGCGGGGCGGCAAGCGGACACGCGCGCGACTGGTGTGGTGGGCGTCGCGGGCCTGCGCCGGCCTTGACCCGGCGGCCGCTGCGGCGGCCCTGCGGGTCGGTGCCGCCCTGGAACTGCTCCAGACCTGCGCTCTCGTGCACGACGACGTCATGGACCGGGCGGTGCTGCGGCGCGGCCGGCCCGCGCTGCACGCGGAGGTGGCCGCTCGCCACGCCGGCCGGGTGGGACGCGAACGGGCCGAGCGGTTCGGGCAGTCGGCCGCGATCCTCGCCGGCGACCTGGCCTTGGCCTGGGCGGACGACCTGGTGGCACAGACGCCCATGGCCGAGTGGGCCTCGGTGGTGGTGCGGCGGCTGTGGAGCGACATGCGCACCGAGATGGTGGCGGGCCAGTACCTGGACGTACAGGGCCAGGTCACCGACGCGCGGTCGCTGCCCCGCGCGCTGCGCGCCGCCTGCCTGAAGAGCGCCCTGTACTCGGTGGAGCGGCCCCTTGCCCTGGGTGCCGCCGTGGCGGGCGCGGACGACGCGACACTGCGGCGGCTGTGCGACGCGGGCCGGTGTGTCGGCATGGCGTTCCAGCTGCGGGACGACCTGGACGACGTCTTCGGCGACCCGCGCGAGACCGGCAAGGCGTGCGGCGGCGACATCCGCGAGGGCAAGGCGACCTATCTGGTCGCGGTGGCCCGGGCACGGGCCGAGACGGCCGGTGACCGGGCAGCGCTGGCCGTGCTGGACCGTCGCCTCGGTGACGCCTCGCTCACCGAGGACGGTCTGGCGGAGGTGCGGGAGGTACTGGTCGCGACGGGGGCGCGCGCCACCGTGGAAGCCAGGATCGACCGCCTTGCCGCGCAGGGACTGCGGCACTTCGACGGCGCCCTGCTCGACCCCGAGGGCGGGGGCGAACTGCGCCGGCTGCTGCTCGCGGCGGCCGGGACGCGACCGGGCGCGGACACCACCGCCCGCCTGCGCCCCGTGTCCGGTCCGTGCGCCGCGAGGCCCGGCGGTGCCGAGGGGGCCGGCCGATGACACGGACCCTGCCCGGCCGCACGGACCACGTGGTGGTCGTCGGCGCCGGACTCGCCGGGCTGTCGGCGGCCCTGCACCTGCTGGGCGCCGGACGCCGCGTCACCGTCGTCGAACGCGAGGAGCTGCCCGGAGGACGGGCCGGGCGCCTCGACCTCGGCGGCTACCGGATCGACACCGGCCCCACCGTGCTGACCATGCCGGAGCTGGCCGACGAGGCGTTCGCCGCCGTCGGCGACAGCCTGTACCGCCGCGTCGGCCTGGTTCCGCTGCACCCGGCGTACCGGGCGTGTTTCGCGGACGGCAGCAGGCTCGACGTGCACACCGACGCGGACGCGATGGCCGCGGAGGTGCAGCGGTTCGCCGGGTCGGCGGAGGCCGCGGGCTACCGTCGGCTGCGCGACTGGCTGGAGCGGCTGTACCGGGCGCAGATGCGCCGGTTCATCGACGCCAACTTCGACTCGCCGCTCGGCCTGCTCAACGCCGATCTCGCCCGGCTGGCCGCGCTCGGCGGATTCGGCCGCCTCGACGCGAGGATCGGCCGCTTCCTGCGGGACGAGCGGCTGCGCCGGGTGTTCTCCTTCCAGGCCCTGTACGCCGGTGTGCCCCCGGAGCGGGCGCTGGCCGCGTACGCGGTCATCGCGTACATGGACACCGTCGCCGGCGTGTACTTCCCGCGCGGCGGCATGCACGCCCTGCCGCGGGCCATGGCGGACGCCGCCGCCGAGGCGGGCGCCGAGCTGCGGTTCGGCGAGCGCGTGGCCCGGCTGGAGCGGAGCGGGGCGCGGATCACGGCCGTCGTCACCGACACCGGCCGCGTCCGGTGCGACGCGGTGGTCCTCACCCCGGACCTGCCCGTCGCCTACCGGCTCCTCGGCCGCCGCCCGCGCCGGCCGCTGCGGCTGCGCCACTCCCCCTCCGCGGTGGTGCTGCACGCCGGCACGGACCGCACCTGGCCCCACCTGGCCCACCACACGATCTCCTTCGGCGCGGCCTGGCGCGGCACGTTCGACGAACTCACCCGTGCCGGGCGGCTGATGAGCGATCCGTCGCTGCTCATCACCCGTCCCACCGCCACGGATCCCGGTCTGGCGCCGCCGGGCCGTCATCTGCACTACATCCTCGCCCCCTGCCCCAACACCGACATCGGCCCGGACGCCGCGGCCTGGTCCGATCTCGGCCCCCGTTACCGTGACATCCTCCTGCGGGAGCTCCAGCGGCGCGGACTCGACGGCCTCGGGGCCGCCGTCGAGGAGGAGTGCCTGGTCACCCCGGCCGACTGGCACGCGCAGGGGCACGCCGCCGGGACACCGTTCTCCGCCGCCCACACCTTCGCCCAGACCGGCCCGTTCCGGCCGCGCAACCTGGTGCGCGGCACGGAGAACGCCGTCCTGGCCGGCTGCGGCACCACACCCGGCGTCGGCGTGCCGACCGTCCTGCTGTCGGGAAAGCTGGCCGCGGCCCGTGTGGCCGGCGTGCCCGTACGCGGGCGCACCGGGGCGCGTACGTCCGCGCTCGCCCGGAGGGGCGGCACGGCGACGGCCGGCTCCCCGTCCGGCCCGCGCCCGTCCCCGGCTCGTCCCACCGACCGCACGGCCGACGCCGCGAACGGAGGCACATCCGGATGACCGACCGAGAGCTCGACGCGGCCGGGATCACCGATCCGGCCCTGCGCGCGGCCTACCGGCACTGCCGCGCCCTCAACGCCCGGCACGGCAGGACCTACTTCCTGGCCACTCGGCTGCTGCCGGTCGAGCGCCGGCCCGCTGTGCACGCGTTGTACGGCTTCGCCCGCTGGGCCGACGACATCGTCGACTCCCCCGGTCCGGGCGCCGGACCGGAGCTGCGGATGCGGGCGCTGGCCCGGCTCCGGGGCGAGCTGGAGGAGGGGTTGCGGTGGGGCGGCGGCGACGAGCCGGTGGTGCGCGCGCTCGCCGACACCGCCCGCCGCTACGCCATCGACCACGCCCACTTCCGGGACTTCATGACCGCGATGCGCGCCGACCTGGTGGTGAGCGACTACCCCACCTACGCCGATCTGCGCGGCTACATGCACGGGTCGGCCGCGGTGATCGGGCTGGAGATGCTGCCGGTGCTGGGCACGGTGGTGCCCCGGGAGGAGGCCGCGCCGTACGCGGCGGCGCTGGGCGAGGCCTTCCAGATGAGCAACTTCCTGCGGGACGTCGGCGAGGACCTGGACCGGGGGCGCGTGTACCTGCCCGCCGACCTGCTCGCCGCGCACGGCGTGGACCGGGAGCTGCTGCTGTGGAGCCGGGCCACCGGACACCCGGACCGCCGGATCACCGCCGCGCTCAGGGAGTTCGAGGCGCTGAACCGCGGCGTGTACCGGGCGGCCGTGCCCGGCATCGCGCTGCTCGACCCGGTGGCGCGGCCCTGCGTCCGCACCGCGGCCGTGCTGTACGGCGGCATCCTGGACGCCGTCGCCCGCGACGGCTACACCGCGCTCCACCGCCGGTCGGTGGTGCCGCGGCGGCGCCGGGCACTCGTCGCCGCCCACGGGCTCACCCGCGTGGCGGCGGCCCGGCTGCGGGCCCGCGTCCGCCCTGCCCCGCCGACCGGCCCGGTCGGCCCGACCGGCCCGTCCCTGTCCCACCCGCTGCCCGCCGCCGCGCCCTCCCGCGCGGCGGCCGTGCGCTCCGCCGAGGAGGTTTCGTGAACGGCCGTCGCCTGCCGCTGTCGCTGCGCCGCGGCGCCGTGCCCTGGGAGCGCCAGCGGCCCACCTGGCGCGAGGCGCGGCCCGCGGTGATCGCCCAGGCGTTGAAGCGGGCGCAGGCCCGCCCGTCCGGGAACTGGTACGTCGTCGGCGCTTCCGGTGCTCTTCGGGGGGACGGCAAGCTGGCGCGGACCGTGGCGGGGCAGGAGGTCGTGGTGTGGCCCGGCCCCGACGGCCGCCTCGCCGGCGGGCCCGGCATCTGTCCGCACCTGGGAGCGCCGCTGCGGGACAGTCCGGTGCGCTGCGGCACTCTGGTGTGCCACTGGCACGGTCTCGCCCTGGACGGCAGGCCGTACGCGGGCTGGTCGCCGCTGCCGGTGCACGACGACGGGGTGCTGGTGTGGGTGCGGCTGGACACGGTCGGCGGTGAGGAGCCGCTGGACGAGCCGGTCGTACCGCGCCGTCCCGAGGCCGCGCGCGCCCTGGCCGCCGTATGGACCGGCGAGGGCGCCTGCGAACCCGAGGACGTGGTGGCCAACCGGCTCGACCCGTGGCACGGGGCATGGTTCCACCCGTACTCCTTCGTCGACCTGGCGGTGGTGGACGCGCCCGGCACGGCGGACGGCGGCACGGACGCCCTCACCGTCGACGTGTCCTTCAAGGTGGCGGGTCGGCTGGTCGTCCCGGTCCGGGCCGTGTTCACGGCGCCCGAGCCCCGCACGGTCGTCATGCGCATCACCGAGGGCGAGGGCGTGGGCTCCGTGGTGGAGACCCATGCCACCCCGCTCGGCACGGACGCCCTCGGCCGTCCCCGCACGGCCGTCGTCGAGGCGGTGGTCGCCGCCTCGGACCGCAGGGGCTTCGCCGCCGCCCGCCGGGCCGCGCCGCTGCTGCGGCCCCTCGTCCGCGCGGCGGCCGGCCGGCTGTGGCGGGACGACCTGGCGTACGCCGAGCGGCGCTGGCAGCTCCGGTCGACGGGCCGTTTCCCGGGCTGACGCGCGGGCTGCCGGGTCGGCGGCGCCCGCGTGCGGGGCGGGGCGCGGCTTCCCGTGGTGAAGCCGCGCACCCACGCCGGGTCGCCCGGGCACGAGGTACGGCGGGGGTCGGACGTGCGCCGGGCAGCGGCCTCATGGCCCGCGCGGCGGGCTCCGAGTCCGGCACCGGGGTGATCGAACTGGGCGCGGACAGCGTTCCCGAGATGCTCGATCTCGTCGCCCTGACCGAGCCGGGGCCTTTCTGGCCGCGCACCCACGAACTCGGCACCTACCTGGGTGTGCGGGTGGACGGCACCCTGGTGGCGATGGCCGGAGAGCGCCTGTGCCCTCCGGGATGGACCGAGATCAGCGCCGTCTGCACCGCTCCCGACGCACGCGGGCAGGGCCACGCCGCCCGCCTTGTCAGTGCGCTCGCGGCCCGTATCGTGGCCCGCGGCGAACGCCCCTTCCTGCATGTGGCCGAGACGAACACCGGCGCGATCGCGTTGTACGAGCGGCTCGGATTCAAGACCCGCAGGCAGGTGACGTTCCGAGGCTTCCGCACCCCCTGACGGCCGCCGGCCTCGGCTGTGCGCCGACACGGCTCCCCCGACGGTTCGCCCACCGGGGCGGCACAACGCGTCACCGGCTCCGAGGCTGCGCCTGCTGCTCCCGCTGCTCCGGCTGCTCCAGCCCCTGTCGGAGCGGGTGCCAGGGCGCGTCCGCGCGGGTGGCCCGCGCACCGGCGGTGAGCTCCAGGGCGTACACCGGCCGTTCGCCAGGGACGGGGCCGAGGTAGGTGTGGCCGGTCATGTGGCACCACGCGGGCAGGTCGAGCGGCGCCGCGGGGTCGGTGGCGATGACGTGGACGACGGTGCCCGGCGGCGCGCCGTCGATCTGTCTGCGCAGGCGGAGCAGGAGGGTGACGCAGAGCAGGCCGGTGCCGTCGACGGTCAGGTCGGGCTCGGGGGGCGGGGACGTGCGCGTCATCGGTTGTCGGGTGCCGATGCGATGCCGGGCGCTGTGGTCTCGTCCGGCGGCAGGTCCAGGCCGCGGGAGGTGACCGTCCGTACAGTGCCCTCGGCCAGGCGGTAGGTCAGGCCGACCACTGCCGTGCGTCCGGAGGCGACCTGGTCGGCCAGTTCCTGGGAGCGTTCCATGACGAGGTCGACGGTGTGGCGGACGTGCGTGGCGATGAACCCGTCGTCTTCGCTCACACCGGCGGCCTGGGCGGCCAGCACACTGGGGGTCACCCGCTCGATGACGTCCCGCAGGTAGCCGCGTGCGGTCGTACCGTCCTTCACAGCGGCACGGGTCGCCGCGACGGCACCGCGCTCGTCATGCCCGAGGACCACGACGAGCGGACACCCCAGCACACTCACCCCGTACTCGATGCTGCCGAGGACCTCCGGTCCCACAGCGTGCCCGGCGGTGCGTACGACGAACAGGTCTCCCAGCCCCTGGTCGAAGATGATCTCGGCGGCCAGCCGGGAGTCGGAGCACCCGAGCAGCACGGCGTGCGGGTGCTGGGCGAATGCCGTGCCGGCGCGACGGACGGCGTCCTGGTTGGGGTGCTGAGGGGTGGCGGCGGCGAAGCGCCGGTTCCCGGCGGTGAGCAGGTCAAAGGCTTCGCGTGGGTGGCCGGGGCTACCGGGGTGGCGTCACTCATGGGCCGCAGGCAACGTCCGCGGCCTCTTCTCGACGGCGCCGGGGTGTGCTCGGACCGGGTGCGCCGAGGTGCTGGTGGGACGGCAGGTCGGCCGTGACCACGCGGACCAGGTAGTCGGGTTCTCCGAGCAACCCGTTCCCGCTTTCTGGTCCGTCCTCGTCCGCGCACGCTCAGGAGTCGCCGTACGGCCGCCTCGGTTTCACCTCGAAGCACCCGCTGCGGCCCGTTACGGCCACCGGGCGCAGGGCACTCGCCGCCCATGGCATCCATACACGGCACGCACCGCTCGCGCGGTTCCGGCCGAGGGCCGGCCGCGTCCGTCGGGATCGGTGTCGCGGCAGGCGTGACGGCCGCGGCCGGTCTCCTGTTCGGCCGCAAGGCGGCCACGATCAGCAAGATCGGCAAGGGACACCCGCTCAAGCACCGCGCACTCGACCTGGCCGCCGGCGCGATGCAGCCGAAGTACCCGCTCGACGCGATGAGCACCTACCTCAACGGCTTCCACATGTACGCCGACGACATGGGCCGGCAGGTGGAGGCCACGCACTTCTGCATCCACCTCCGGCACGACCTGCACCAGTGTGTGATCTTCGACCGCAACGCCCCCGACGCCCGGCTGATCGGCATCGAGTACATCATCAGCGAGGAGCGGTTCCGCGCCCTGCCCGAGGACGAGAAACGGCTGTGGCACAGCCACCACTACGAGGTGAAGTCCGGAAGCCTCACCGCCCCCGGCATCCCCGACCTGGCCGAACACGCCTACTTCGAGGACCTCGTGAGCACCTACGGCAAGACGTTCCACACCTGGCAGTACGACCGCGACGACTTCCCCTACGGCATCCCGCAGCTGATGATGGGCTTCACCGAGGACGGGCAGGCCGCGGACGAGATGATCCAGGCCCGGGACGACAGGCTGGGCGTCTCCACGTCCCGCAAGCGGCAGAACCGGGCGGACATCCCCATGCCGGAAGTGGTCCCGGGCGCCAACGCGTGGGAGAGCGGCCGGACCGTACAGACCCGCATCGAGGAAATGGATCTCAAGCGTTGACCGCCCCGCACTCACTGCCGGTGTAAGCCTGAGTTGACCCCTGAGTCGTACACCGCCGAGGAAAGGCTCCCCCGCCTGCACTGCTGGGGGCATGCGGGAGGCCGTCGACCCAACAGCGAACTGATCGGCATCGACCGGTTACTGCTGAGGAGTTTCCCGCGCAACAGATCGGAACGGATTGCTGCGCAGAGTCCGCGCCGACTTCAGCCTCGAGCTGGAGTACCGGGAACTGCTCATGCTGCGGGTGGCCGTTGTTCAGAGTGTCGACCGAGCGTCAAGACGGTCGGCTTCCCTTCGTGCCGGAAGAAGGAAAGCCCGCACCGCCACCCCGACGCGGCCCTTGGGACGCCAGGTCGGATGGCGTTCACCAGCGTGCGACGCACGCCACGTCGTGCATTTCCGAAGACAGGTCGGGCACACCCGGACGCACCTGAGCGACGGAGGAAAATCGCAGCTCAGAGCGCCTTTGCGGCGGGCTCGAGAATCGCCACGCACTCCACATGATGCGTCATCGGGAACAGATCGAACGCCCGCAGCGTCCGCACCCGGTACCCCCCGTCCCGGAAGTACCCCAGGTCGCGCGCCAGCGCCGCAGGGTCGCAGGCCACGTACGCGATCCTTCGGGGGCCCAGGGAGGCCAGGTGCTCGACCGTCTTCCGTCCCGCGCCCGCCCTCGGCGGGTCCAGGACGACGAGGTCGACCTCGGTGATGCCCGTCCTCGGCAGCACGTTCTCGACCTTGCCCTGCTCGATCCGCACCCGGTCGAAGTCCGCGAGGTTGTGGCGGGCGTCTTCGACGGCCCGCTTGCCGGACTCGATGCCGAGCACCGCGCCCTTCTCGCCGAGCCGGTCGGCCAGCGCGCCCGCGAACAGGCCCACCCCGCAGTACAGGTCCAGCGCCGTCTCGCCCTTGCGGGGCAGCAGGCCCTGCATGACCGCGGTGACCAGGGTGTCCGCCGCCTTCGGGTGGACCTGCCAGAAGCCGCCGTTGCCGACGCGGTACGTACGGCCGTCCGCGCGCTCGCGGACGAAGGGGCGTCCATGGACACGGTGGACCCCGCCGTCCTTCTCCCCGACCCGCATCACCGACACCGGCCTGTCCAGCTCCACGATCGGCAGGCGCGCGCCCGGCCGGGGCGTGAGGATGACCTGGCGGTCCTGCGAACCCGTCGCCGCGATCGCCTCGATGGACGCCATGCCGCTCCAGTCCCGCTTCTCGACGCCCAGCTCGCTGACGCCCTCCGCGGCGATCATGCAGTGGTCGATCGGCTCGACCTCGTGCGAACGGTGCCGGCGCAGGCCCGCCCGGCCCGTCCCGGGGTCCACCGCGTACTGCACGCGCGTGCGCCACTGCGGAACCTGGCCCGCCGGAACCTTGTCGCCCTCGGCCGGCATCACCGTGCCGTCCCAGCCGGCCTCCTCCGGGGTGAGGCCCGCGAGCCGGCGCAGCTGCTCGGCGATCACCTCGCCCTTCATGCGGCGCTGGGGTCCGGGCTTGGCGTGCTGCCAGTCGCAGCCACCGCAGCGGCCGGGACCGGAGAAGGGACAGGGCGCCTCGACCCGGTCCTTGGAGGCGGAGAGGATCTCCACGGCGTCCGCGCGCAGGAAGCGGGCGCCCTCCTCGCCCTCGGTCACCCGGGCCACGACCCGCTCGCCGGGCAGTGCGTGCCGGACGAACAGCACCTGGCCGGAGTCCGTACGGGCGATGCAGTGGCCGCCGTGGGCGACGGGGCCGATCTCGACCTCGTACTCCTCGCCCACCAGCGAGTCCGCCTGCGACTTGTTCGGTTCTGCCTGCATGGCGGGGTGACTCCACTACGTCGGAACGAGGAACGGCCGGACAACAGCCCACCAGTCTACGTCGCTGTCGTCCGGCCGTTCACCACCCGCCGGTCGGCCCCGGGACCCAGGACACCTGTGAACTTCGGGATCCGGGGACCAGAGAACCCTAGGTACCCGACGAACCCGGTGAGTCCGAGGACCGCTGCGCCTCGGAGCCCGTGGCCCCCGAGGCCCCCGAGGCCCCCGAGCCCGACGGCTCCTTCGCCCGGTCCTCCGTCGCGGGACCGCGCCGCACCGAACCGGGGGCGCTCCAGTCCTGGCGCTTGCGGGCCCGGTTCTTCGCCACCTCGGAGGACTGCAGCTGGTACGGCACCGAGGTCACCATCACACCCGGAGTGAAGAGCAGCCGGCCCTTCAGCCGCAGCGCGCTCTGGTTGTGCAGCAGGTGCTCGTACCAGTGGCCGACCACGTACTCGGGGATGATCACCGACACCGCGTCGCGCGGCGACTCCCGGCGCAGGCTCTTGACGTACTCGATGACCGGCCGCGTGACCTCCCGGTAGGGGGAGTCGAGGACCTTCAGCGGTACGTCGATGCCGCGCCGTTCCCACTCCTGGCGCAGCGCCCTGGTCTCCGTCGGGTCCACGTTGACGGTGAGCGCCTCCAGGGTGTCGGAGCGCATCAGCTTGGCGTAGGCCAGGGCGCGCAGCGTCGGGCGGTGGATCTTGGAGATGAGCAGCACGGAGTGGACGCGCGAGGGGCGGACACTGTCATCGCTGGGTCCGTCCGGAGCGACGAGTTCCGCGGCCACTCCGTCGTAGTGGCGGCGGATCGCGGTCATGGTCGCGTAGAAGATCACCATGCCGAGCAGGGCGACCCAGGCGCCATGGGTGAACTTGGTGACGAGGACGACGACCAGGACCAGACCGGTGAAGAACGCACCGAAGGCGTTGATCGCGCGGGAGCGGACCATGTGGCGGCGCTTGGCGGGGTCGGTCTCGATCGCCAGGTGGCGGTTCCAGTGGCGGACCATGCCGGTCTGGCTGAGCGTGAAGGAGACGAAGACGCCGACGATGTAGAGCTGGATCAGGCGCGTGGAGTCGGCGCCGTAGACGACGATCAGCAGGGTCGCCGCGCCGGCCAGCAGCACGATGCCGTTGGAGAACGCCAGGCGGTCGCCGCGGGTGTGCAGCTGGCGCGGGAGGTAGCGGTCCTGCGCGAGGATCGAGCCGAGCACCGGGAAGCCGTTGTAGGCGGTGTTCGCCGCGAGGAACAGCACCAGGGCGGTCGCCGCCGCGAGCACGATGAAGAGGAGGCTGCCCCTGCCGAAGACGGCCTCGGCGACCTGGGTGATCACCGGGTTCTGGACGTAGTCGGAGCCGACGGCGACGCCGTTGCTCAGCAGGTCGGCGGCCGGGTGTTCGGCCATGCGGACGTCGGTGACCAGGGCCAGGACGATGATGCCGCAGAACATGGTGACGGCCAGCAGGCCCATCATCGCGAGCGTGGTCGCCGCGTTCCTCGACTTGGGCTTGCGGAAGGCCGGCACGCCGTTGGAGATGGCCTCCACGCCGGTGAGCGCGGCGCAGCCGGAGGAGAAGGCGCGCAGCAGGAGGAAGAGCAGGGCGAAGCCGGCCAGGCCCTGGTGCTCCGGCTTGATCGTGAGGTCGGCCGTCGGTGCCCGCATGGTGTCGTTCAGGACCAGTCCGCGGAAGGCGCCCCACGCGATCATGATGAAGACGCCGGCGACGAACACGTACGTCGGGATCGCGAAGAGCTTGCCGGACTCCTTGACGCCGCGCAGGTTCATCACCGTCAGCAGGACGACGACGGTGACGGCGCAGGCCACCTTGTGCTCGACGACGAACGGGACCGCGGAGCCGAGGTTCTCGATGCCGGAGGAGATGGAGACGGCGACGGTCAGGACGTAGTCGACGAGCAGCGCGCTGGCGACGGTGAGGCCCGCCTTGGCGCCGAGGTTGGTGTTGGCCACCTCGTAGTCGCCGCCGCCGCTGGGGTAGGCGTGGACGTTCTGTCGGTAGGAGGCGACCACGGTGAACATCAGGACGACGACCGCGATCGCGATCCACGGGCTGAAGTGGTAGGCCGACACACCCGCGATGGACAGGACCAGCAACACCTCCCCGGGCGCGTAGGCCACGGAGGAAAGCGGGTCGGATGCGAAGACGGGTAGGGCGATGCGCTTCGGCAGGAGCGTTTCTCCGAGCCGATCACTGCGCAGTGCGCGCCCGATCAGGATCCGTTTGGGCACGTCGGTCAGTTTGGACACAACAGAGGATCGTAGGCCTTCGAACACGGGGCCGCCCACCCTCCCCCGGCGTCGGCCCGGTGTCGACGTGCCGCGTCTGCCTCACGGGTGAAATCAGCCACGGCGCGGCTGCGGATTCCATGGCCGCGTCGGCCGCCATGCCTATATGACAATCCCCCGTCGCCCGCACCCCTTCGGAGGTTCCATGCACACGACCGCGGAGTTGATCGGCGCCGCCGGCAGCCTGGTCGGCCTCGGCGTCCTCGTCTTCTTCAGCCTTCAGAGCATCAGCCGTCGCTGACCCGGGCAAACCGTGCACGGGGGTGCCCGGCGCTGACCGCGCCTGTGTAGCTTGGTCGGCGGTCTGAGACCCTATTAAAGCCAAGTCAGCAACACTTGACCTCGGAAGGACGGTCGTGCACATCGTCATCATGGGCTGCGGCAGAGTGGGTTCCGCTCTCGCCCAGACCCTGGAGCAACAGGGGCACACGGTCGCGGTGATCGACCAGGACCCCACCGCCTTCCGACGTCTTGGCTCCACGTTCGGCGGCCGCCGGGTCACCGGGGTCGGCTTCGACCAGGACACCCTGCGCGAGGCGGGTATCGAGGAAGCCGGCGCCTTCGCCGCCGTCTCCAGCGGCGACAACTCCAACATCATCGCCGCCCGCGTCGCCCGCGAGATGTTCGGCATCGAGAACGTCGCGGCCCGCATCTACGACCCCCGCCGCGCCGAGGTCTACCAGCGTCTGGGCATTCCGACGGTGGCCACGGTCCGCTGGACGGCCGACCAGATGCTGCGCCGGTTGCTCCCGTCGGGCGCCGAGCCCCTGTGGACGGACCCCACCGGGGGTGTCCAGCTCGCCGAGGTGCACGCCTCGTCCTCGTGGGTCGGTCACAAGATCAGCAAGCTGCAGGAGGAGACGGGCGTCCGTGTGGCGTTCCTCACCCGCCTCGGCGAGGCCATTCTGCCCACCTCGCAGACGGTCTTGCAGGAGGGCGACCTGGTCCACGTGATGATGCGCACCGACGAGGTCGAGAAGGTGGAGGCGTCGTTCGCCGAGGGCCCGAAGGAGGGCGGTCACTGATGAGGGTCGCCATTGCCGGAGCCGGTGCCGTAGGCCGCTCGATCGCGGGCGAGCTGCTGGAGAACGGCCACGAGGTCCTGCTCGTCGACAAGGCGCCGACCGCCATCTCGGTCGAGCGCGTCCCGCAGGCGGAGTGGCTGCTGGCCGACGCCTGCGAGATCACGTCCCTGGACGAGGCGGCGCTCCAGCGCTGCAACGTCGTGATCGCCGCGACGGGCGACGACAAGGTCAACCTGGTCGTGTCCCTGCTGGCGAAGACGGAGTACGGCGTCCCGCGCGTCGTCGCCCGCGTCAACAATCCCAAGAACGAGTGGCTGTTCAACGAGGCGTGGGGCGTGGACGTCGCGGTCTCGACCCCGCGCCTGATGTCGGCCCTGGTCGAGGAGGCCGTGAGCGTCGGCGACCTGGTCCGCCTGCTGCGCTTCAGCCACGGCGACGCCAACCTCGTCGAACTGACCCTCCCCGAGGAGTCGGCCCTGGCCGGCACCCAGGTCGGTGACGTCGAGTGGCCCGAGGACACCTCCCTCGTCACCATCATCCGCGGCAACCGCGTCCTGACGCCGTCCCGCGAGGACTCCCTGGAAGCCGGCGACGAGCTCCTCTTCGTGGCCGCGCAGGCACGGGAGGAGCAGCTCGAGGACCTGCTGTCGGTGCGGCGGGGCGACACGGGCGGCTGATGACCGCCCCGGACTGACCGACGCCGGACGAGCTGACCGAACTCAGCCCGTCCGGCGTTCTGGTTCGAGGCCCGCCCGAGGCCGAAGCGGGGGCCGCCGGGTACCGCGGGTGCCGGGTGTGCGGGCGCGTAGATGGTCGCGCGGCCCGAAGCCCTACGGAGGCGGCAGTCCCCGGGGACGGGAAGGCGACGGGCGGCGGGTGCGGAGCCCTCCGCGCCCGCACGAGCGCCGGGGCGTACGACTCCGGACGTCTACGACTCCCGGCGGTGGCGCCCGCCGGCCTCCGCGCCCTCCTTCGCGGCCGCGTCCTTCTCCGCAGCCGCCCGCTCCTCCGCCTCCATCTCAGCGAAGACGTCGATCGGCGCGGGCGCCTTCGCCAGGAACACCCAGGTCAGCCACACGGCCAGCAGGAACGGCGGGATCTTCAGCGCGACCAGCACCCAGCCCAACTGCGTCGTGTCGGCCCACCAGTACAGCGGGAACAGAATCGCGCACTTGCCGAGCAGGATGAGCCCCCAGGCCCAACTGGCCTTGGCATACGCCTTCTTGCGCCCGGGGTTGCGGGTCCGCCAGGAGAGGTTCTCCTTGAAGACCGGTCCGAGGATGAGCCCGAGCAGCGGCACCCCGCACAGGGTCGTGATGATGTACGCCAGCGCCAGCCCCAGCGTGTAGAGCATGCCGGGCAGGTAGAAGTCCTTCGCGTTGCCGGTCATCATCGCGAACACGACACCGAAGGCGACGCCGAAGACACCGCTGAAGGCGTGCTTCACGGTGTCCTTCATGGCCAGGCGGACCACGACCAGGACCAGCGACACCGCGAGCGCGGCGATCGCTGACATGTGCAGGTCTTTGTTGATCGTGTAGATGGTGACGAAGAGCAGGCCGGGCAGCACCGTCTCGACCATGCCCCGCACTCCGCCGAACGCCTCGAACAGCGCGGCCTCCGTCACCGTCCGGGCGTTGTCCTGCTGAGTGTCTTCGGTCGGCTTGTCGAGCGACGTCACCGGCTACTCCCTACCGAGGGGTCTCAGTTCGTACTTGGGGTTGAACAGCACCCGGCGGCCCCGGCTCATCGAGATCCGGCCCGATGCGATGAGCCTGCGCCCCGGCTCTATCCCGACTATGGAGCGCCGGCCCAGCCACACCACGTCCAGCGCGGCGGAGCCGTCGAACAGCTCGGCCTCCAGGGCCGGGACTCCGGCGCGCGGCCGCAGGGTGACCGTGCGCAAGGTACCAGTAACCGTCACTATCTGCCGGTCCTGGCAGTCTCCGATCCGGGTGCAACCGGCGGTTTCCGCGTCCTCCCGCAGTTCCTCGGACTCCAGGTCCTCCTGCGAGGAGGAGAGCCGGTCGAGCATGCGCCGGAACCGGCTCGCCGGCTTTTCGGAACGAGGGACAGCACTCATATCAGAAGCGTACCGGGGCACACCCACAGGACCGTAGCCGCGTGCCGTCGCCGCCGGCCGCCCGTTCTGTGTCCCCGTGCACGCGTCGCGGATCGACCGGTGCATGATCCCTCCCTCTCACTCGTTCGTCGCTCCCCTGCTCACCCGTTCATCGGACGAGACCCCCCGATCGGTTCACGCCGTGTTGTCCCCGTGTGTCAGCGTCTCCCAGGCGACGAAGAGGTTGTTGGTGCCCGCCGGGCGGTTCTGCAGGGTCAGGGTCTGCGTGTTCGTCATGGCGATGCCCAGGCGGTTGTGCAGCGCGTTGTACCCGACCTCGGTGACCGGGCCGAGCCCGAGTACGAGGGAGCCGCCGCACAGCCAGTCCGGGGCGGCGGTGCCGAGCTGGTACTTGGCGTGGAAGCCGAGGGCGTGCCGCAGCCGCTCGCCGACGTCGGTGCCGTACAGGTCCTGCCCCTGGATCCGGCTGGTCTCGGCGACGTGCGAGATGGCCGAGAGCCCGTATCCGGTGTGGGCGAAGTCGCGGCAGGTCTCCTGGCTGAGTCCGGTGACGAAGGTGGACTGGCCCTGCCAGTAGGCGACGATCTTCTCGCGGGTGTTGAGGTTCTGGCTCGGCACGGTCTTCGGCAGCGCTCCGTCGGAGGCCAGGTAGACGTAGGCGGCGGTGCGGGTCCGGAAGCGCGCCATGGCCTTGTCGTACGACGTCCTGTCCTCCAGGAAGACGGAGATGCCGATGGCGGCCTCCATCATCGACAGCTCCCAGTTGCCGTTGGAGTTCGAGCCGTTGATGATCTCGGGCAGGTAGACGTCCCGGAGCATGGTGGCGAAGCGGCCGGAGTTCGCCCAGGTGCCGGTGTACGCGTGCTTGATGATTTCGGCGGCCCTCGGCCAGGAGGAACCGGCCCAGCCGGTCTGCAGGGGCGCGTTGCTGTTGGTGTGGTCCCGGATGACGGCCGACCAGGCGTCCATCAGCTCGATCGACTTGCGGGCGTGCCGTTCGTCCCGCGTGACGTACCAGGCGAGGGCGTGGGTGTAGGCGGCGAGGGCGTCCTCGCGCTCGTCGGTGCAGCCGTAGTTGGGGTTGGAGTAGGACCCGCACTCGACGATCGCGCGGGGTCGCGGGACGCGGTTCAGGTCGGCGTACTTGCTCGCCAGCATCCGGTCGAAGGCGCCCTTCCAGGGCTGGGCGCCGGCGTCGACCTGGCGGCGGGCGAAGTCGAGTTGGGCCCGGGAGACGGTGACGCCCGGGTGGACGAAGGTGGCGGGTGCGGCCTCGGCGCGGTGGGCGGTCGTCGCGGGGACCGTGAGGGTGCCGAGGAGGAGGGCGGTGACGGTCACAAGGAATGCGGTTCTGCGCACAGCGGCTCCGTTCGGGTATGTGAACACAGAGCGCCCTTATGAACCGGGCGTTCAGCGGAGACCGTAGGTACAGACCAATCTCTCGTCAAGGGTCCGCGCAGCAGAAAGGGCCGCGTCCCCTCGTCGAGGGGACGCGGCCCTGCTTCCGCGGCTGTCTACCGGACCTCGGTGATCTCCGGTCCGCGCTGGAGCTGGCCCATGCCGCCGGAGAAGCGCGAGCCCGCGTCCTCCTGCTGGACGCCCTCGGGGACCATCTGGGCGTCGTTCGGCAGCTTGAGGACGATCGGGTCGCGGGGCGCCATCGGGCCGTCACCGCGGACCACCACCGTGTCCCGGAAGATCTGTTCGAGCAGACCGGCCGCCTGCGGCTGCACCGCGCCCTGGCCCGAGATCACACCACGCAGGAACCAGCGGGGGCCGTCCACACCGACGAAGCGCACGACGTGGAAGCCGCCCGTGCCGTCCGGCAGCTGCACCGGCACCTGCGCCCGCAGCTCCCAGCCCAGCGGGCCCTCGACCTCGTCGACGATGCCGCCCTGCTGGGTGATGCCGGAGCCGATCTCCTCGCGCACCTCGCCCCAGATGCCCTCGCGCTTGGGCGCGGCGAAGGCCTGCAGCTGGATGGCGCTGTCACGCAGTACGACGGTGGCCGCGACGATCGCGTCGCCCGCGACCTCGACCCGCAGCTCCATGCCGTCCACCCCGGGCACGAAGAGCCCGCCCAGGTCCACACGGCCCTCACCCGGGTCGCGCACCTCCGAGCTGTCCCACGGCCCGTCGGGCCGCGGCTCGGGCTCGAGCCGCACGCGCTCCCGCTCGCCCGTCACCTCGTCCGCCTCAGTGTCGACACTGTCGACGACCTGCTCGGCCTCGCCGGCCGCGTCCTCGGCGGCACCCTTCTTCTTGCGACGTCCGAACACGTCACTGTCCTTCCCGGTCGGATACGACCGAAGCGTATCGATTCCCACCCGTCGCGCCGCCCATGGCGGCCTGACCGCTTGTGCCGCGCCCGCCGTCCACGGCGGCATGACCACCGGTGGACCCGAAGCCCCCCTCGGCCCGCGCCGAGTCGGGAAGCTCCGCCACCTCCTGGAAGCGGACCCTCTCGACCTGCTGGACAACCAGTTGGGCAATCCGGTCGAAGCGCTCGAACCGCACGGACTCGCGCGGGTCGAGATTCACCACGATCACCTTGATCTCCCCACGGTACCCGGCATCAACCGTCCCCGGGGCATTCACGAGGGCGACACCGCACCGGGCGGCCAGCCCCGAACGAGGATGCACGAAGGCCGCGTACCCCTCGGGCAGCGCGATGGAAACCCCTGTGGGCAGCACGGCCCGCTCCCCCGGCGCCAGTTCCCGGCTCTCGGTGGTCCGCAGATCGGCCCCCGCGTCACCGGGGTGCGCGTACGTCGGAAGCGGTACGTCGGGGTCGACGCGCCGGATCAGGACGTTCACGGGAGGACGGCTCACGGGTTCACCTCGAAGGCGCGGGCACGCCGGACCTGGTCCGGGTCGCTCATGGCGGCCTGGATCTCCTCCTTGCGGCCGTGGTCGACGAAGTGATCGACCTTGACCTCGATGAAGAGCGCGTCCGCGCGGACGGCCACGGGCCCCTCGGGCCCACCGATCCGCCCGGTGGCGGACGAGTAGATCTTGCGCCCGGCCACCGCCGTCACCTCGGCCTCCAGGTACAGCGTCGTCCCGACGGGCACGGGCCGCACGAAGTCGGTCTCCAGCCGTCCGGTCACGGCGATCGTCCGCAGCAGCCAGTTCAGCGAGCCGAGCGTCTCGTCGAGCGCGGTGGCCAGCACACCGCCGTGGGCCAGCCCCGGCGCACCCTGGTGGGCGGGCTGCACAGTGAACTCGGCGGTGACGGCGACGCCTTCGCCGGCCCGCGCCTCCAGGTGCAGCCCGTGCGGCTGCGCGCCGCCACATCCGAAACACTGTTCGTAGTGGGCGCCGAGAAGCTCGCCGGGCGCGGGAGCATCGGGGTGCCGAACGGGTTTCACGGCGTCAGCCGGAGGTTGCAGGGCTGCGGAAATACCACTCACAGCCGCAGACCTTACCCGCCCGTCCGTCACCCTGACGGCCGGCGCTGCGGGCGGACCCCCAGGCCATGGCCCCACAGGGACACCGTGCCAAGCTTGGCTCCATGCAGCTCTCCGCCACCCCCTACGAAGAACGCCTCACCGCCCCCCGCTCGTGGTGGTTCGTCTCGGCTCTCGTGGGCGTCTCCTTCGCCCTGATCCTGCTGCCCTTCGGCACCCTGCCGACGCTCGGCGGCCTGGTCGGGGGCACCGCCGTCGCGGCGGTCGTGGCCAGTTCCTACGGCTCCGTCCGCATCCGGGTCGTGGGCGGGTCCCTGATCGCCGGCGAGGCGAAGATCCCGGTCACGGCGCTGGGCGAGGCGGAGGTCCTGGACCGGGAGGAGGCGCGCGCCTGGCGCACGTACAAGGCGGACACCCGGGCCTTCCTGTTGCTGCGCGCCTACGTGCCCACGGCACTGCGCGTCGAGGTGACCGACCCGGACGACCCGACGCCGTACCTGTATCTGTCGACCCGGGAGCCGGAGCGCCTGGCCCAGGCGCTCCGGGAGGCGCGGGAGGCCGCGGCGTAGGCGAAGGTTCAGCCCGCGCCGCGCAAAGACTTCTCAGTCCCCGGTTCTCCCGGGGCTTCCGCCGTCGAGGGGCAGCGGGTTCTCCGGCTTCTCCAGCGGCGGGAGTTCGGGCAGGGCGTCCCACGGCACCTGCATCCTGCGCAGATCGGCCCGGACCTTCGAGGCCAGCTTCCTGGTGTCCCGCCGGTTCATGAGCGCGCCGACCGCGGCGCCCACCAGGAACGGCATCAGGTTCGGCAGGTCGCGCACCATGCGCTTCATGATCTGCTGACGCAGCTCGCGCTTCAGCTGCCCGCCGAGGGCCGAGTTGATCGAAGCGGGCTTCAGCATGTCGACCCCGCGTTCGCCCGACCACGAGTGGAGGTAGGCGGTACTGCGGTCCACGAGGTTCCCCTGCGGGCGCACGCCGTACACCTCGTGCAGTTCGGCGATGAGTTTCAGCTCGATCGCGGCGACGCCGGTGATCTCCGCGGCGATCTCGGCCGGCATCGCGGGGGGCACGGGAAGCATGGCCGCCGCGCCGACGCCCGCCCCGACGGTGGACGTGGCGTTCGCCGCGCCCGCCACCAGCTTGTCGGCGATCTGCTCCGGCCCGAGGCCGGGGAACTGCCGGCGGAGTGTCTGCAGGTCCCGTACGGGGATCCTGGGGGCGATCTCGATGATCCGGTCGGTGAGGTGCGCCACGCCCGCCCGGGCCCGGCTGCCGCCCTTGCGGACGCCTTCCCTGGCCAGGTCCACGGCCTTGTGCCGGATCACCGCCGCCCGTCGCTGCGCGACGGGCGCGGCGCCCTGGGCCGGAACGGGGGTATCACCCTCGCCCGTCGGCTCGAGCGAGGCCGATCCCGCAGGGACCACTCCCTTGCCGGATGAGCCCCGCTCGTCGTCACGCACGCCTTGGGAGCCATCGGACGGCCCCTTGTCCGCTGCCCTCAGAGGGAAGCGGCGCTTCCGAGGAGGGGTCGAGCCAGTCACGGCCGACCCGCCCTCAGTCGCAGTCGCGGCAGATCGGCTGGCCGTTCTTCTCGCGGGCCAGCTGGCTGCGGTGGTGCACCAGGAAGCAGCTCATGCAGGTGAACTCGTCCTGCTGCTTGGGCAGCACCCGGACGGCCAGTTCCTCGTTGGAAAGGTCTGCGCCGGGGAGCTCCAGGCCTTCCGCGGCCTCGAACTCGTCGACGTCGACGGCGGAGGCGGACTTGTCGTTCCTCCGGGCCTTCAGCTCTTCAAGGCTGTCGGAATCCACGTCGTCGTCGGTCTTGCGTGGGGTGTCGTAATCGGTAGCCATTTCGCCTCTCCCCCTCTGGGTGTCTGCGGTGTCTCCAGCGCACGTAACGCGTGAGAGGCCGGACTTGTGCCCGCCTCGAGGCGGAGATTTTGCCTCACATCAAGGTCTGTTACTCAATCGACACCCAACCGGACTCCTCACGAGTGATCGCGTTGGATGGCGATCGGGACCGTACACGGTCCGAATGTCGCACTTCAAAGGCGCCTCACCGTGTACTTCCCGTGATCAGGACCCCCGAAAACCCGGAGTTTCCGGGCTTTCCGAAGGCCTTCATGATCACTGAGAGTAGATGGCCGGAAAATCGCCCTTGTGATCGATCACACACGAGGGAGCTGGGTCACAGCCCCGAAAATTCCGCGCAAAGCGAACATCCCCGCGTGTGTCGGCGACATGATCTCAGACGGGCAGGGTGACGCGCATCACGAGCCCTCCGCCCTCGCGCGGCTGGGCCGCGATGTGCCCGCCGTGCGCCCGGGCCACGGACCGCACGATGGACAGGCCGAGCCCGACCCCCTTGTCGCTTCCCGTCCGCTCCGTGCGCAAGCGCCGGAAGGGCTCGAAGAGGTTGTCGATCTCGTACGCCGGCACGACCGGCCCGGTGTTCGAGACGACGAGGACCGCCTGGCCGTGCTGGACCTCGGTGGTCACCTCGACCCAGCCGTCATCGGGCACGTTGTACCGCACGGCGTTCTGCACGAGGTTCAGGGCGATCCGCTCCAGGAGCACGCCGTTGCCCTGGACGACGGCGGTCTCGCGTGTGCCGCGGATCTCCACGCCCTTGGCCTGCGCCTCGCCGTGCACCTGGTCGATGGCCTGCTCGGCGACCTCGGCCAGGTCGACGGGTTTGCGCTCGACGATCTGGTTGTCGCTGCGGGCGAGCAGCAGCAGGCCCTCCACGAGCTGCTCGCTGCGCTCGTTGGTGGCCAGCAGCGTCTTGCCCAGCTGCTGGAGCTCCATGGGCGCGTTCGGGTCGGAGAGGTGCACCTCGAGGAGCGTGCGGTTGATCGCGAGCGGCGTTCTCAGCTCGTGCGAGGCGTTGCCGACGAAGCGCTGCTGCGCGGTGAAGGCGCGCTGCAGGCGCTCCAGCATGTCGTCGAAGGTGTCGGCGAGCTCCTTCAGCTCGTCGTCCGGTCCGTCCAGCTCGATACGGCGGGACAGGTCCGAGCCCGCCACTGCGCGGGCGGTTCGGAGGATCCGGCCGAGCGGGCTCAGGACGCGGCCGGCCATCGCGTAACCGAAGGCGAAGGCGATCACGGCGAGGCCGAGCAGCGCCAGGAGGGAACGGCTGAGGAGGTCGTCCAGGGCGTGCTGGCGCTGCTGGTTGGCGCACTCGGCCATCGCGCGGTTGAGTTCGGTCGCCGTCGGCTCACTCGGGAAATTGCAGCTCTGGCTGGCGACCTCCCCGGAGAGAATCTTGAAAGGCAATTCGCTGCCCACGTTGAGCGCGTTGGCGGCGAGCAGATAGATGATCGACAGCAGCAGAATGCCCGCGATCAAAAACATCCCGCCGTACAGCAGGGTCAGCCGTATCCGGATGGTCGGGCGCAGCCAGGGAAAGGGGGCCTGGGGCCTTCGGGGGTCCCAGGTGGGTTTCGGGGGCGCCTGGGGAGGCGCGGGTGTCGTGGCCACGGGATCAGATCCGGTAGCCGGAGCCGGGGACGGTGACGATCACCGGAGGTTCGCCGAGCTTGCGGCGCAGGGTCATGACGGTCACGCGCACGACGTTGGTGAACGGGTCGGTGTTCTCGTCCCAGGCCTTCTCCAGGAGCTGCTCCGCGGAGACGACGGCGCCCTCGGAGCGCATCAGCACTTCCAGGACGGCGAACTCCTTGGGCGCGAGCTGAACCTCCTTGCCGTCGCGGAAGACCTCGCGGCGGTTGGGGTCGAGCTTGATGCCGGCGCGCTCCAGGACGGGCGGCAGCGGCACGCTGGTGCGCCGGCCGAGGGCGCGCACGCGTGCGATGAGCTCGCTGAAGGCGAAGGGCTTGGGCAGGTAGTCGTCGGCGCCGATCTCCAGACCCTCGACCCGGTCGCTGACGTCGCCGGACGCCGTGAGCATCAGCACCCGTGTGGGCATGCCGAGTTCGACGATCTTGCGGCAGACGTCGTCGCCGTGCACGAGGGGGAGGTCGCGGTCGAGGACCACCACGTCGTAGTCGTTGACGCCGATGCGTTCCAGGGCGGCCGCGCCGTCGTACACGACGTCGACGGCCATGGCCTCCCGGCGCAGTCCGGTGGCCACCGCATCCGCGAGCAGCTGCTCGTCCTCGACGACGAGTACGCGCACGTCGCTTGTCCTTCCTGTGTCCACCCGCGTAGCGCTCCATGGGCGCACGCGGGCAGGGGTTCGAGTGAGTGTGTGCTTCCATCCTGCCCTTTTCGGCCATAAGTCGGCGGTAAGACGGGTGAGCCTGGCCATGAAGGACAGGTGTGAAGCCCGGGAACGCGAGATTTTCTCGTGCGGTTGAGGTTTCTGCGGAAGGGAGCGGGGGGAGGACGGGTTTTACACCCCGCGATCACGCTCTGCATGGGCCGCAGCACATGCGGTACTCCGACCGCTTGCCGCAGAGCGGGCGTGGGTGTCCGGCACCGTCGCCGCCCGGCAGGGCAGCGTGCCGGGCATCTGCTGGAGAGACGTGATCGCCCCTCCCAACCGGCACATCCCCGTGCCACCGACCCACGACCCAAGGACGAGGGGGCGCAGCATGGACGCATTCACCGCAGGACTTCTGCAGCGCATAAAGGCGACCGAGTCCGACCTGACGCGGGCTCGTGACGAGGGCGACGACTTCCTCGTCGAGGTGGAGCAGGGCGAGCTCGACGACCTGCGCCGCCTCGCCGCCGAGCACGGCGTGGAGGTCGGCGCGTCTGGCGTCTGAGCAGTTCGTACGCATGCGGAGGGGCCCCGGCGAATCCAGCGCCGGGGCCCCTTCGCGTGGGCCGGTACCCGCGTCAGTCGTGCCAGGCGCCGAAGTCCTCGAGGAGCCGCTGGAGGGGCTCGAAGACGCCCGGGGTCCCGGCGACCGTCAGATCGCGGGAGGGGCGCTCTCCGGGGCGGCCACCGGTCAGCGCGCCCGCCTCCCTGGCGATCAGGTCGCCCGCGGCGAGGTCCCAGGGGTGCAGTCCGCGCTCGTAGTACCCGTCCAGGCGGCCGGCGGCCACGTCGCACAGGTCCACGGCCGCGCTGCCGCCGCGCCGGATGTCCCGCACCAACGGGATCAGCTTCTGCGCGACGTCGGCCTGGTGGGCGCGGACCTCGGTGACGTAGTTGAACCCGGTGGAGACCAGGGCCTGGTCGAGGGGTGCCGCGGGTCGGCAGGCGAGGGTCCGCTCCCCCTCCCAGGCGCCGGTCGCCCACGCCCCGCGGCCGCGCACCGCGTGGTGGGTCTCCCCGCGCATCGGGATCTCGACGACCCCGACGACGGTCTCGCCGTCCTGTTCCGCCGCGATGGAGACGGCCCAGGTGGGCAGCCCGTAGAGGTAGTTGACCGTGCCGTCGAGCGGGTCGATCACCCAGCGGACGCCGCTGCTGCCCTCGCTGGAGGCGCCCTCCTCACCGAGGAAGCCGTCGTCGGGGCGGTGCTCGGCGATCAGGCCGGTGATCAGCTTCTCGGCCGCGATGTCCATCTCGGTGACCACGTCGATGGGGCTGGACTTGGTGGCGGCGACCGAGAGGTCGGCCGGGCGGCCGTCGCGCAGCAGCGCGCCGGCCCGGCGGGCGGCTTCCCGAGCGAGCTCGAGGAGCTCCGTGTGCAGGGGGTCGGTCACGGCGCTCCTCACGCGTAGGGGCTGTCGGCGCCCGCGGCGGCGGGCCGCGGCGCGCGCGCCGGGCAGCAGCCGACCGGGCAGAGGTTGTGGCTCGCGCCGAGCGCGCCCAGGGCGCACGGCGTGACGTCCCGGCCGCTCTCGGCCGCGGCGCGCTCCAGGACGAGCTCGCGGACGGCGGCGGCGAAGCGCGGGTCGGCGCCGACGGTGGCCGAGCGGCGCACCGGCAGGCCCAGCTCCTCGGCCTTGGCCTTGGCCTCCGTGTCGAGGTCGTAGAGGACCTCCATGTGGTCGGAGACGAAGCCGATGGGGGCCATCACGACCGCCGGGACGCCGGCCGCGTGCCGCTCCTCCAGGTGGTCGCAGATGTCGGGCTCCAGCCACGGGATGTGCGGGGCGCCGGAGCGGGACTGGTAGACGAGCTGCCACGGGTGGTCGACGCCGGTGCGCTCGCGGACGGCGTCGGCGATCAGCCGGGCCACGTCCAGGTGCTGCCTGACGTAGGCGCCGCCGTCGCCGTGGTCCTCCACGGGGCCGGAGGTGTCGGCGGCGGCCGTCGGGATCGAGTGGGTGGTGAACGCGATGTGCGCGCCGTCCCGCACGTCCTCGGGGAGGTCCGCGAGCGACCGGACCACGCCGTCGATCATGGGTTCCAAAAAGCCCGGGTGGTTGAAGTAGTGCCGCAGCTTGTCGATCCTCGGCAGCTCCAGGCCCTCGGCCTCCAGGGCGGCCAGCGAGTCGGCGAGGTTCTCGCGGTACTGGCGGCAGCCGGAGTAGGAGGCGTACGCGCTGGTGGCGAGGACGAGGATGCGGCGGCGGCCGTCGGCGACCATCCGGCGCAGGGTGTCGGTGAGGTACGGGGCCCAGTTGCGGTTGCCCCAGTAGATCGGCAGGTCCAGGCCGTGGTCGGCGAAGTCCTTGTGGAGGGCGTCGAGCAGGGCGCGGTTCTGGTCGTTGATGGGGCTGACCCCGCCGAACAGGAAGTAGTGCCGGCCGACTTCCTTGAGGCGTTCCTTGGGGATGCCGCGCCCGCGCGTCACGTTCTCCAGGAACGGGACCACGTCGTCCGGGCCTTCCGGGCCGCCGAAGGAGAGCAGGAGCAGGGCGTCGTAGGGGGTGGGATCGAGCGCGTCTGGCATGTCTTGATCCTGCCACCCTGCACTGACAGCCGGAAAACGGCGGGGTGCCGGACGGCGGAGCCCTCGAGTGAGCCGCCTGGGTACCGGCGGAACGGGGGCGCCGCCCGGAGAGCCGCCTGCCGCGAGGGGGTGGAAAGGCGTGCGTTAGGGTTGCCTAACTCCGTAAGCTGTATGAGCGGCATTCACGCCTTACCGCCCCTGTCGCGCGCCATGCACCGCTTCACCGAGCCCCCAGAGCCGCCTTCCACGCCGTGCCGCGCTGCCCCGCACGCGTGACCGGACCCACCGGAGACCTCCGTGCCCAGCCCCTACCGCGCCCTGTTCGCCGCCCCCGGCTCCAAGGGTTTCTCCGCCGCGGGGTTCCTCGGCCGGATGCCGCTGTCGATGATGGGCATCGGCGTGGTCACGATGGTGTCGCAGCTCACGGGGCGCTACGGCCTCGCGGGTGCTCTGTCGGCGACCATCGCGCTGGCCGCCGCGGCGATCGGGCCGCAGATCTCGCGCCTGGTGGACCAGTACGGGCAGCGCCGGGTGCTGCGCCCCGCCACGCTGGTCGCGCTCGCCGCGTCGGCCGGGCTGCTGCTGGCCGCGCACTTCGACTGGCCTGACTGGGTGCTGTTCGTGTGCGCCGCCGGGATCGGCTCCGTGCCGAGCCTCGGCGCGATGATCCGGGCCCGCTGGGCGGCCGTGTACCGGGGCACCCCCCAGCTGCACACCGCGTACTCCTTCGAGTCCGTGGTCGACGAGGTGTGCTTCATCTTCGGGCCGATCATCTCCATCGGGCTGTCCACCGCGTGGTTTCCCGAGGCGGGGCCGCTGCTGGCGGCCGTGTTCCTGGCCGTCGGCGTCTTCTGGCTGACGGCCCAGCGGGCCACCGAGCCCGAGCCGCACCCGCGGGAGAAGCGCGGCGGCGGCACGGCCCTGCGCTCGCCCGGCCTGCAGGTGCTGGTGGCCACCTTCGTGGCGACCGGGGCGATCTTCGGCGCGGTGGACGTGGTCACCGTCGCCTTCGCCGACGAGCAGGGCCACAAGGGGGCCGCGAGCGTCGTCCTGGCGCTCTACGCGGCGGGTTCCTGTGCGGCGGGTCTGGTGTTCGGCCTGCTGCGCCTCAGGGGAGCGCCGGAGCGCCGCTGGCTGCTCGGCGTGTTCATGATGGCCGTGAGTATGATCCCCCTCCTACTGGTCGGGAACTTGCCGTTTCTGGCCGTGGCGCTGTTCGTTGCGGGCCTGGCCATCGCTCCCACGATGATCACGACCATGTCCCTCATCGAAGAGCACGTACCGCGCGCGCAACTGACCGAGGGCATGACCTGGGTGAGCACCGGGCTGGCCGTCGGCGTCGCGCTCGGCTCGTCCATCGCCGGCTGGGTCATCGACGCGGCGGGCGCGCGGGCCGGGTACGGGGTTCCGGCGGTGTCCGGGGCCGTCGCGGCCGCGGTCGGTTTCCTGGGGTACCGCCGGCTCAGGCCGGCTCCGGGTCGGGGAGGCACCGTTGAGCAGCACAGCGAGCGGGAAGAACGGCACGTGGCGTAACTGGGGCGGCAACGTCGCCGCGCGCCCCGCGCGGGAGGTCACGCCCGCCTCCGTCGACGAACTGGCCGCGGCGGTGCGACGGGCCGCGGAGGACGGGCTGAGGGTCAAGGCGGTCGGCACCGGGCACTCCTTCACGTCGATCGCCGCGACGGACGGTGTGCTGATCCGGCCTCAGTTGCTGACCGGCATCCGTCACGTCGACCGCGAGAACATGACCGTCACGGTCGAGGCCGGCACCCCGCTCAAGCGACTCAACCTGGCCCTGGCGCGCGAGGGCCTGTCGCTCACCAACATGGGCGACATCATGGAGCAGACGGTCTCCGGGGCCATCAGCACCGGCACCCACGGCACGGGCCGCGAGTCGGGCTCGATAGCCGCCCAGATCAGGGCCCTGGAGCTGGTCACGGCCGACGGCTCGGTCCTCACCTGCTCCGAGAAGGAGAACCCGGAGGTCTTCGCGGCGGCGCGGATCGGCCTCGGCGCGCTCGGCATCGTCACCGCCGTCACGTTCGCCGTGGAGCCGCTCTTCCTGCTCACCGCGCGCGAGGAGCCGATGCCGTTCGACGAGGTGCTCGCCGACTTCGACGAACTCTGGGCCGAGAACGAGCACTTCGAGTTCTACTGGTTCCCGCACACCGGCAGCACCAACACCAAGCGCAACAACCGCAGCGCCGGCCCCCGCCGGCCGGTGGGACAGCTCGCGGGCTGGTTCGAGGACGAGTTCCTCTCCAACGGCGTCTTCCAGGCGGCCCAGTGGGTCGGCCGGGCGGTGCCCGCCACCATCCCGGCGATCGCCCGTGTCTCCAGCAAGGCCCTGTCCGCGCGCACCTACACGGACATCCCCTTCAAGGTCTTCACCTCCCCGCGCCGCGTGCGGTTCGTGGAGATGGAGTACGCCGTGCCGCGCGAGGCCGTGACCGGGACGCTGCGCGAACTGAAGTCCATGGTGGACCGCTCGGGACTGCGGATCAGTTTCCCGGTCGAGGTGCGCACCGCACCGGCCGACGACATCACGCTGTCCACCGCCTCCGGCCGCGACAGCGCCTACATCGCCGTCCACATGGTCAAGGGCACGCCGTACCAGGGGTACTTCACCGCCGCCGAGCGCATCTTCACCGCACACGAGGGCCGGCCGCACTGGGGCAAGGTGCACACGCGCGACGCGGCGTACTTCGCCGAGGTCTACCCGCGCTTCGAGGAGTTCACGGCACTGCGGGACCGGCTGGATCCCGATCGTCTGTTCCAGAACGACTACTTGAGGAGGGTTCTGGGGGCGTAGCGGGCGCGGGGGGCGCCTGGTTCCGTTTCGGCGGGTTGCGTGAACTTCGCCACGTTCAAGATCGCGAAAACCGGGCAACGGACGGCCAAGTCGCACCCCTTGCCAGAAGTTGGGCGGCGTGCCAATCCACGCACGTGGCCCAAATGGAGTACTGTTGCGAGCCCTGGGTCCGGTCTCCCGCCAGGGCGTCCGGGGCCTCGCTGGACCGCCGGGAGGGGGCTGGTTGCACAGGGTGACGATTTTGGTCACTTAGCGTGGCGAATAGGTAACCGTGCCATAACGGCGGCCCAGGGCCCCTGCCCGACACGCCGGGCAACTCGGCAAGGTTGTGGCAGGCTGCACCCGGGCAGGCCACACTCGACTAGCGGAAGCAGCGACGCACGTGACGTCGGCAGGCACCACCCGGGAGGTCCCCATGCCCGAACTGCGTGTCGTGGCCGTCTCGAATGACGGCACACGGCTGGTGCTGAAGGCTGCGGACAGCACGGAGTACACGCTTCCGATCGACGAGCGTCTGCGCGCCGCCGTCCGCGGCGACCGTCCCCGCCTCGGCCAGATCGAGATCGAGGTGGAGAGCCATCTCCGCCCCCGTGACATCCAGGCGCGTATACGAGCCGGCGCCACGGCGGAGGAAGTCGCGCAGATGGCGGGCATCCCCGTCGACCGCGTCCGACGCTTCGAGGGCCCCGTGCTGGCCGAGCGTGCCTTCATGGCCGAGCGCGCCCGCAAGACGCCCGTCCGCCGGCCCGGTGAGAACGCCGCCGGTCCCCAGCTCGGCGAGGCCGTCCAGGAGCGACTGCTGCTGCGCGGCGCCGAGAAGGACACCGTGCAGTGGGACTCCTGGCGGCGCGACGACGGCACGTGGGAGGTCCTCCTCGTCTACCGGGTCGCCGGTGAACCGCACTCGGCGAGCTGGACGTACGACCCGCCGCGGCGGCTCGTCCAGGCCGTCGACGACGAGGCGCGTTCGCTGATCGGCGAGTCCGACGACCTGGCCGCTCCCGAGCCCAGCTTCCCGTTCGTCCCCCGCATCGCCCGGCTGCCGCGCGACCGTTCGATGGACCGCGCTCTCGAACGGCCGAGCCTGCCCGCGCAGGCGTCCGAACCGGCCGAGGAGAGCACCGGCGAACGGGAGCGGGACTCGCTGACCAGCCTGCTGGAGGCGGTGCCGAGCTTCCGGGGCGACCTGGTCGTCCCGGAACGCCCGTCGGAGGAGCCGGAGGAGCCCGTCGAGGAGCCGGCCGCGGAGGAGCCCCCGGCGCCCGCCGCGTCCGCCGGTTCGGCCTACGCCGACGTCCTCATGCCGCGTTCGGTCGGCAGCCACCGGGATCGCCTGGTCGGCGCCACCGACCGTCAGGCCGAGGCCGACGGTGTCCGCCCGGGACGCCGCGCGGCGGTGCCGAGCTGGGACGAGATCGTGTTCGGCACCCGGCGCAAGAAGCAGGAGTAAGCCGGGTAAGTCGCCGTGGGACGACTCGCCCGAGGCGGCCGAGGGTTCGCGGAAGTAGGTTCGCACAAGGAGTCATACGTACGGGAGGGCCGCATCTGTTCGGTGCGGCCCTCCCCCACGTCTCCACGCCGTCGGCTCACTGGGGGTCGGGGCCCGTCGCAACCGGCCGCGCCGGATCCGACGACCACTCCGACCACGAGCCGACGTACAGGGCCGCCGGAATGCCCGCCACCGCCAGCGCCAGCACCTCGTGCGCGCCGGAGACGCCCGAGCCGCAGTACACCCCCACCTCCGTGCCGTCGGACGCGCCCAGCGCCTTGAAGCGGTCCGCGAGCTCCTCGGCGGGCAGGAATCGGCCGTCCGGGCCCACGTTCTCGGTCGTCGGCGCCGAGACCGCCCCCGGAATGTGCCCGCCGACCGGGTCGATCGGCTCGACCTCACCCCGGTACCGCTCGCCCGCGCGGGCGTCGAACAGCACGCCGGAACGGGCGAGCGCCGCCGCGCCGTCCGCGTCGAGCAGGCCGCCGACCGCCGGCGCCGGGTCGAAGTCGCCCTCCGAGGGCACCGGTTCGTCGACCGAGAGGTCCCCCCGCCAGGACGGCAACCCGCCGTCGAGGACCCGCACGTTCGGGTGACCCGTCCAGCGCAGCAGCCACCACGCGCGGGCCGCCGCCCACCCCTGCCCGCCGTCGTACACGACCACCGGCCGGGCCGCCGACACACCCGCCCGACGCATCGCGGCGCCGAACACCGCGAGATCCGGCAGCGGGTGGCGGCCGCGCGCACCGGGCGCGCCGGCCAGCTCCCGGTCCAGGTCGACGTAGACGGCGCCGGGCACGTGCCCGGAGGCGTAGGCGGCGCGGCCGTCGAACGGCGGCTCCCCGGCCGCCTTCGCCACGCTGAGCTGCCAGCGGACGTCGAGCACGACCGGCGGGTTGTCCCCGGTCAGCTCGCTCGCGAGTTCGGTTGCGGTGATGATGGCGTTCATGGCCACCATCCTTGCGCACGGGGTGGCCCCGTCGCCCGGGTCCGGCTACTCTGCTCCGCCGGACAGGATCGGTCACAAGGCGTACGGGGCCGAGCACGTGCCGTACAGCCGATCGACATCTGTCGGCCAACGCACGGATGCGGACGATCAACAGCACATCGGGCATCCTCCCGGCGTGCACCCGGTGCGGCGCGCCCGGAGCGCGCGGTCCCGCGGGTGGTGCGAGCATCGGCTCGAGGGCCGGAGGGCGGAAGCGACGCGGCCACCGCGAGGGCCGGGGAGAGAGTGACGATGACCGAGGCACGTGGGTCGGCCGACGGGAACGGCGAAGCACACGCCCGGTACGCACCCGGCACACCCTGCTGGGTGAGCCTGATGGTGCACGGACTGACCGCCACCCAGGAGTTCTACGGCGAACTGTTCGGTTGGGAGTTCCAACCCGGCCCGCGGCCCCTCGGCCCGTACGTGCGGGCCCTGCTCGACGGCCGGGAGGTGGCCGGCATCGGCCAACTGCCCCCGGACCGCCACCTCCCCGTCGCCTGGACGCCCTACCTCGCCGCGGACGACGTGGACACGGCCGCCGAAACGGTGCGTCTGTGCGGCGGCACCATCGGGGTCGGCCCGCTGGACGCCGCCGAGGCCGGCCGCCTGGCCATCGGCTCCGACCCCTCCGGCGCCGTCTTCGGCATCTGGCAGGCGTCCGCCCACCTCGGCACGGACATCACCGGGGTGCCCGGCACACCCGCCTGGAACGAGCTGCTGACCTTCGAGTCCGCGATCGTCGCCAAGTTCTACGAGACGGTGTTCGGCTTCGCGCGGGAGCCCATGGCCTCCGCCGACTCCGACTACGTCACCCTGCACGTCGCCGGCCGCCCGGTCGCCGGCATCGACGGCGTCGGCAGCGCCCTGCCCAGGGACCGGGGGCCGCACTGGATGACCTACTTCGAGGTCGGCGACGCGGACGAGGCGGCCGCACGGGTCGTCGGCCTCGGAGGGCTTGTCCTGCGACCGCCCCGGGACAGCGCGCACGGACGCGTGGCGACCGTGGCGGACCCCGAAGGGGCCCGCTTCGCACTGATCCAGGATCCGCGCTGACCCTACGGCCGGCCGGCGGGACGATCGCCCGCCCTAGACCTGCTGTACGGGCAGCACGTCCGGCGACAGTGCGGCCGCCTTCGCCGTCGCCGACGTCATGCGGCGGCGGTGGTGCCGGCGGCAGAGGACCTCGTAGCCGATCGTGTCGGCCTGGTTGACGTCGCCGACGACGACCTGGGCGCCTTCGACGACCATGACGCCGCCGACGGTGCGGGCGTTGTGCGTGGCGCGGGCGCCGCACCAACACAGGGCCTCGACCTGGAGGACCTCGACGCGGTCGGCGAGTTCGACGAGCCGCTGGGAGCCGGGGAACAGCTTCGAGCGGAAGTCGGTCGTGATGCCGAAGGCGTAGACGTCCATGCCGAGGTCGTCCACCACGCGCGCGAGCTGGTCGATCTGCTCCGGGGCGAGGAACTGGGCCTCGTCCGCGATCACATAGTCCGCGCGGCCGCCGTGCGAGAGGTGGTCGACGAGGTACGCGTACAGGTCCTGGCCGTCCTTGACCTCGACGGCGTCGGTGACCAGGCCGAGGCGGGAGGACAGCTTGCCCTCGCCCGCGCGGTCGTCACGGGTGAAGATCACGCCCTGCAGGCCGCGCGCGGAGCGGTTGTGCTCGATCTGGAGAGCCAGCGTCGACTTCCCGCAGTCCATGGTTCCGGAGAAGAACACCAGCTCGGGCATGGGGAGTCGCGGACCTTTCGGCAAGGAGAACAGGAAGCGTGCTTCAGGAGCGTACTTCGAGGAGGGGAACGAGCTGCTCGGCAGGGGTCATCGAGCCGTGGTTGCCGACCATCGACGACTCCTTCGGCTCCCGCTCGGAGGCGATGAGCAGGACGTCGTCCCGGGCCGCCGCGATCACGTCGCCGAGGCGGGCGTACACGCGCTCGTCGATCTGGCCGGGCCGCCCGAACCAGCCCGCGGCGATGGACTCGTCCCGCGAGGCCACCCAGAACTGCTCCCCGAGCACCTCGCGCCAGCAGGTCAGGACGTCGTTCTCGGCGCCCGGGACGGCGTAGACGTGGCGGGCGCGGCCCTCGCCGCCCAGCAGGGCGACCCCGGCGCGCAGCTCCCAGTCCTCGTCGAAGTCGATGCGGTGCTCCTCGTCGAAGGGCACGTCGACCATGCCGTGGTCGGCGGTGACGTAGAGCGCGCTGCGCGGCGGGAGTTGTTCCACGAGGCGCTGGACGAGCCGGTCGACGTACATGAGCTGGCCGCGCCAGGTGTCGGAGGCGACGCCGTAGCGGTGCCCGGCGCCGTCGAGTTCGGCGTAGTACGTGTAGACGAGGGAGCGGTCGCCGGCGGCGAGCTGCTCGGCGGCGAGGTCCATGCGCTCCTCGCCGGTCAGGCGCCCCAGGAACGTTCCGCCACTGAGTGCGACCTTGGTCAGCGGGGTGGTCTCGAAGTGGGGCGAGGACACCTGGGCGGCGTGCACGCCCGCCGCGTGGGCCAGTTCGAAGACCGTGGGGTACGGCTGCCAGGGGAGCGGCGGGGTCCACGGCTGCCAGCGGAGCTGGTTCATCAGCTCGCCGGTGGCCGGGTTGCGCACGGTGTATCCGGGCAGCCCGTGGGCGCCCGGCGGCAGGCCGGTGCCGACGGAGGCGAGGGAGGTGGCGGTCGTCGCCGGGAAGCCGGCGGTGATCGGGCGTCCGGTGCCGCCGCGCGAACTGCCGAGGAGGGAGTGCAGGTACGGCGCCTCGTCCGGGTGGGCCCTGATCTGCTCCCAGCCGAGGCCGTCGATCAGGAAGACGCAGTTGCGGTCGGCCGGGGTCAGTTCCGGGATCGTCGCGCTCATGCCGGGTACGCCGAGGCCGGCGGCCAGCGTGGGCAGCAGGTCGGCGAGGGACCCGGAGCCGTACTCGGGGACGGGGGCGGAGGAGACGGCGAGGGGTTCCGGGGCGTCCCAGGCGGCGGGCTGAGCCATCAGCGGGCGGTGTCCGCGGTCGCCTCGGAGAGCGACTGTGCGAAGACGAGCGCCTGGCGCACCGTCTCCGGGCCGTCGCCGGCCTCGCTGACGCGCAGGCTGAGGTCGTCCGCCGTCGAGTTGCCCGTGTAGCCGTGGTCGGCGTCGCAGTTGGGGTCGCCGCAGGCGGCCGGCTCCAGGTCGATGCGGGAGACGGCGCCCCAGCCGATGGTCAGCACGACCTCGCGCGGCAGGGTGCCCGGCGTGTACGACTCCGGGTTGGCCACCACGCGGCTGACGACGACCGACGAGATCCGGCCGAGCTTCACGGACTCGGTGGACGTCGTCGCGTACGGGGTCGGGGAGGTGGTGTCGGCGGCCTGCTCGTCGGTGTGGCTGACGATGAAGCGGTTGCCGGTGAGGACCAGCACGGTCACGTGCCGACGCACCTCGTTCTGGTCGAAGGTGGTCTCCTGGTGGACCAGGTACGACCGGATGGGCTCGCCGCCCACGGCGGCCTCCACCGCCTCGGCCACGAGGGCCGGGTAGTAGCCGCTGCGCTCGATCGCCGCACGCAGCCCCTGGGTCGTCGTACTGGTCTTGGCCATGCCGTCCATCCTACGGGGACCCACTGACTGCGAGGGACAGCTCACGAGCGCCTCAGTACGCGGGGAGCGTCCGGGGGCCGAGGTCGTCGCGGGCGGGCGGCGGGGCCAGGCGTACCGAGGCGCCGAGGACGCTCAGGCCGTGCGGGGCGACCACGACCGGCTCCAGGGTGACCGCGACCACCTCCGGGTGGTCGTCGACCAGGCGGGACACGTGCAGCAGCAGCTCCTCCAGGGCCGGGGTGTCGACGGGCGTGGAGCCGCGCCAGCCGAACAGGAGCGGCGCCGTCCGGATCGACCGGACCAGGGAGGTCGCGTCGCGGTCGGTGACCGGGACGAGGCGGTGCGCCATGTCGCCGAGCAGTTGCGAGGCGGCCCCGGCGAGCCCGAACGAGAGCACCGCTCCGGCCGCCGGGTCGATGACCGCGCGGACGACGGTGTCGACCCCGCGGGGGGCCATCGCCTGGACGACCGGGCGCACCTCCTGCGGCGTCCCGAACAGCTCGGTCAACTCGTCGTACGACCGCCGCAGTTGTTCCTCGTCCGCGAGGTCGAGCCGGACGCCGCCCAGGTCGGCGCGGTGCCGCAGGTGGGGTGCGGTGGCTTTGAGGGCGACGGGGTAGCCGAGGGCGGCGGCGGCCCGCGCGGCCTCGTCCGGGGAGGGGGCGGGGATCGCCCGGCGCACGGAGATGCCGTACCGGCCGAGGAGCTCGCAGGTCTCGTCGGTGCCGAGGGTGAGGCCCTGCCCGCGCGCTAGGAGCCCTTCGATCAGCCGGGCCGCGCCCCTCTCGTCGATGTCCTCGTACTCGGGCACCTTGCCGGGGTCGGCGGCCTCGCGGCGCCAGTGCGCGTACTTCACGGCCTCGGCGAGGGCGCGGACCGCGCGTTCGGCGGCGGGATAGGCGGGGATGAGGTGGGCGCCTTCGGGCGCCTCGGTCACCGGGGTGCGGCCCGGGCCGGCCTGCGGTGCCGCCGCGTCCGTCGTCGCGGCACGCGCGCGTGGGGCGGTGCTCGCGGCCGCCGACAGGGCCTCCGCCAGGCCGCCGAGCTCCACGTGCACGACGAGCACGGGCTTGGCGGGGCCGGTGGCCGTCGCCGAACGCAGGGCCTCCGCCAGTTCCGCGTCGCCGGGCGACGCCTCACCGATCGCCGGGATGGCCGTCACCACGATCGCGTCGCAGGTCTCGTCGGCCAGGGCCCGCGCCAGCGCCGCCTGGAAGTCCTCCGCCGACGCCTCCGTGGTCAGGTCGAGCGGCGGCAGCGGGCGCAGGCCCTCGGAGAGGCACGCGTCGTAGGTCAGCTGCCCCAGCGACTCGGAGTTGCCCAGGATGGCCACCCGCGGGCCTCCCGGCAGCGGCTGGCGCGCGAGCAGCAGGCCGGCGTCCACCAGCTCGGTGATGGTGTCCACGCGGATCACACCTGCCTGCCGCAGCAGCGCCGACACCGTCGCGTGCGGCAGCCGCGTGGCCCGTACGGCGTGCCCCTGCGGGGCCGATCCGGCGCCCTGCACCACCACGAGCGGCTTGACGGCGGCCGTACGCCGGGCGAGGCGGGTGAACTTGCGCGGGTTGCCGATGGACTCCAGGTACATGAGGGCGACGTCGGTGTCGGGGTCGTCGTACCAGTACTGGAGGACGTCGTTGCCGGAGACGTCGGCGCGGTTGCCGGAGGAGACGAAGGTCGACACGCCCGTGACGCCGGTGACGCCTCCGCCGCGCCGGTGCAGCCGGGACAGCAGGGCGATGCCGATGGCGCCGGACTGGGCGAACAGGCCGATGCGGCCCGGCCTGGGCATCTCCGGTGCCAGGGACGCGTTCAGCCGCACCTCCGGGGAGGTGTTGATGATCCCGAACGCGTTGGGGCCGATGATCCGCATCCCGTACGCGCGCGCTTGCCGCACGAGTTCGCGCTGGCGATCGCGGCCCTCGGGCCCGCTCTCCGCGTAGCCGGCGGCGAGGACGACGAGTCCCTGCACGCCGTGCTCGCCGCACTCGGCGACGACCTCGGGCACGCGCTCGGCCGGGACGGCGACCACCGCGACGTCGACGTGCCCGTCGATGTCGCGCACGGAACGGTGCGCGGGCACCCCGTCGAGTTCCTTGAAGTCGTCGGGGAACGCCTTGTTCACCGCGTACAGATGCCCGGTGAAGCCGGCCTCCCGGAGGTTGCCGAGGACCCTGCGGCCGACGCCGCCGGGGGTGCGGCCGGTGCCGACGACGGCGACCGAGCCCGGCACCAGCAGCCGCCGTACCGAGCGGGCCTCGGCGCGCTGCTCCCGCGCGCGCTGTACGGCAAGGGAGCGCTCGGTGGGCTCGAGGTCGAGCTCCAGGCGGACGACGCCGTCCTCGAAGCTGCGCTTCTGGGTGTACCCGGCGTCCGTGAACACCTTGATCATCTTGGTGTTGGCGGGGAGCACCTCGGCGGCGAACCGGCGGATGCCGCGCTCGCGCGCGACGGCCGCCACGTGTTCCAGGAGGGCGGAGGCCACGCCCCTGCCCTGGTGGGCGTCCTGCACGAGGAAGGCGACCTCGGCCTCGTCGGCGGGCGCGGAGGCGGGCAGGCCGTCGGCACCGATGCGGTCATAGCGTACGGTGGCGATGAACTCGCCGCCGACCGTGGCCGCGAGTCCCACCCGGTCCACAAAGTCGTGGTGCGTGAAGCGGTGGACGTCCTTGGCGGACAGACGCGGGTAGGGCGCGAAGAAGCGGTAGTACTTCGACTCGTCCGAGACCTGCTCGTAGAAGCTGACCAGGCGCTCGGCGTCATCGACGGTGATGGGGCGGACGCGCGCGGTGCCGCCGTCGCGCAGCACCACGTCGGCTTCCCAGTGGGCGGGGTACTCGTGCCGGTCCGGCGCGCTCTGCATGGGGCCCAGAGTACGGCTCGCGTACGACAACGGCGCGAGGCAGTCTGTGGAGGACGGAACGTCGGGTCGAGGCCGCGACCCGACGACCACGGCGGAACGGGACACAGACCCGTTCCGGGCACGCTTCACGTGTGGAACACTGGTCTAGACAACCCTGAACACCGAAGGGCAGCAACACATGGCTGAGCGCCGCGTCAACGTCGGCTGGGCCGAGGGCCTCCACGCCCGCCCCGCCTCCATCTTCGTCCGAGCCGCCACGGCCGCAGGCGTCCCCGTGACGATCGCCAAGGCGGGGGGCAACCCCGTCAACGCGGCCTCCATGCTGGCCGTCCTCGGTCTGGGCGCCCAGGGTGGCGAGGAGATCGTCCTCGCCTCCGACGCCGAGGGTGCGGACATCGCCCTCGACCGGCTGGCCAAGCTGGTCTCCGAGGGGCTCGAGGAGCTTCCCGAGACCGTCTGAGCCTCTGAGCCTTTGAGCCGAGACCGTCTGAGCCTCCGGGCTGAGACCGTCCGAACCTCGCTCGAAGCGCGCACCGAGCCGCGTCGCCCGTCCCGGGCGGCGCGGCTCCGCCCTTTTCCCCGGTCGTCACCGAGGCATTTCCTAGGCCGACCGGAAAAAGTCCGCGAGCGCACGAGGCAGCGCACCGGCGGAATTCCCGGGCGCGCTGGAAAAAGGGCAGCGGAAATACACCTCCGCCGAATATCCCTTCTTTGTATACGGCCCCATTGTTAATGCCGCGGGCCCGACATGTTTACTACGTGTTGCGAAGTCCTCACACGGTCGGGGCGTTCCGCGCCCGTGAAGCGCAGCCGGTGCGCGGCCGACGAGCGCTCGGCGTGCAGCGCCGTGAGCGCCCGCGCGCGTTCGCCGTCGCCGCGTGCCACCGCGTCGACGATCGCCCCGTGCTCCGCCCAGTACTCCACCGGGTTGGTCGGCGCCTCCACCGCGTACATCCAGGCGATCTTGTGGCGCAGCAGGGTGAGTGTCGACGTCAGGGTGTGGCTGCCGGAGGACTGGGCGAGCGTCTCGTGGAACCAGCCGCCCAGAGACCGCAGGTCCTCGCTGTTTCCCCTCCTGGCACGCTCCTGGCCCAGCCTCACCAGACCGCGCAGCACCTTCAGATGGGCCTCGGTGCGGCGCTGCGCGGCCCGGGAGGCTCCGAGGGGCTCCAGCAGCATGCGCATCTCCAGCAGGTCGGCGGCCTCCTGCTCGGTCGGTTCGGCGACGCACGCGCCCGCGTGCCGCCGCGTCACGACGAAGCCCTCCGCCTCGAGCGTGCGCAGCGCCTCGCGGACGGGGACGCGCGAGACGCCGTAGCGGCGGGCGAGGAGTTCCTCGGTGAGGCGGCTGCCGCGCTCGTAGACACCCGCGACGATGTCGTCCCGGATGGCCGTGCACACCGAGTGCGCCGGAATACGCATGACCGACCTCCGCCTTAATCCCCGTGAAACGTCGACGAATGACGTCCGTCGGGTGACTCTATTGCAACGAGCCGGAATTTCCGACGGCGGGCCGGAATCCATGGATATTTTTTGGACAACGAGGCTCATGAAACGGCGAAAGCCCCGGCCGCGAGGGCCGGGGCTGGACGATCTGCCGGGTACGTCGTCAGAGGCTGACGCCGTGCCCACGGAGGTAGGCGACCGGGTCGATGTCCGAGCCGTACTCCGGGCTCGTGCGGGCCTCGAAGTGCAGGTGCGGGCCGGTGACGTTGCCGGTGGCGCCGGAGAGGGCGATCCGCTGGCCCGGGGTGACCTTCTGGCCCACCGAGACACTGATGGAGGACAGATGCCCGTACTGGGTGTAGGTGCCGTCGTTCATCCGGATCACGACCTGGTTGCCGTAGGCGCCGCCCCAGCCGGCCTCGACGACGGTGCCGAGCCCCACCGCGTGCACGGGGGTCCCGCTGGAGGCGTGGAAGTCGATGCCGGTGTGGCTTCCGGATGACCACAGGGAGCCGCCGGACCGGTAGCCGGTGGACACGTAGGAGCCGGCGATCGGCGACACGAAGGTGTTGAGGCGCTTGCGCTCGGCCTCGCGCGCTGCTCGGGCCCTCGCCTCGCGCTCCTTCTTGACCTTCGCGGCCGCCTGGGCGGCGGCCTCCTTGCGCGCGGCTTCCTCCTGGGCGGCCTGCTTCTGGGCGGCGGCCTGGTCGTCGATCCGCTCGGCGACGGAGTCGCCGATGGTGACGACGGGCATCAGCCCGGTCTGCTCGACGGGGGTCTCGGCGGCGAAAGCCGGGGAGGAGGCGACGGTGCCGATGACGCCGGTGGTGGTGAGCGCCGCGATGCCCGCCGCGCGGGCGGTGGTGCGCTTCATCCGGCTGGGACGACGGTGCTTCCCGGTGGCGCAGGTGAACGCCATGAAGTTGAGCGGTCCTTTCCTTCCCTCTCGCCTACCGGGTTAGCTGACGGGTTCGGAGCAGGAAGGTCTCCTACGGGCCCCCTCGCGACTCGCGCGGGCGTCCGATTCACCCCAGGGACTGCACAGTTGGGTCCCCGGCTCCCCTGGCTCGCGCCGTACGGGGACTCGGCGATGGCTGTCCGGTGCCGCGGGTGCGGCGCACTGCCCGACGAACAGCCCGGACGAAACTAGACGGGCCCGATCTCAATCCCCAAACGGAACGCGGCTTTTGTAGCGCATGCCACAGGGCAGACAGGCAACCTCTCCCTCAATTCGGACATCAAGGGGCCCCGGTGACCGTCGGGTCACCGGGGCCTCATTGCACGCGCGCGACGCGGGGCCCGGCGGGCAGGGCGCCACGGCGAGCGGGCGGCGCGGTGAGCAGGCGGCGCGGTGAGCAGGCGCCACGGTGGGCAGGCGCCGCGGCCACGGTCCGTCCGGCCGCGCGTGACACGGGGCCCGGCGGCACGGGCGCCGCGGCGAGCGTGCGGCGCGGTGAGCGGACGCCACGGTGAGCAGGCGCCGCGGCCACAGTCGGTCCGGCCGGGCGGGTCAGGCCGCGGACGCGGGGCCTGGCACACGCCCTCCCCACGCTCGACTCCGCTCGGGCGGGAGGCCTCCCGCCGCGTCGCCCCCTCCGCCCGGCAACTGGACGCACGACGCCCCGCTCACCTGCGCCCGTGCGTCACCGTCGACTCCCGCGACCCGCTCCGCCGGACAACGCCCTACTCGGCCGAGACGACCTTGACCTCGCCGATACCCAGGGCCTCGACCGGCTCCTTGATCTGGGCGGCGTCACCGACGAGGACGGTCACCAGGCGGTCCGTCGGGAAGGCGCTCACGACCGCCGCGGTGGCCTCGACGGTGCCGGTCGCGGCGAGCTGCTGGTACAGCGTCGCCTGGTAGTCGTCGGGCAGGTGCTGCTCGACCTGGTCGGCCAGGGTGCTCGCGACAGCCGCCGCGGTCTCGTACTTCAGCGGCGCCACGCCCACCAGGTTCTGCACGGCGACGTCGCGCTCGGCGTCGGTGAGTCCCTCGGCGGCGAGCGTGTTCAGCACCTTCCAGAGGTCCTCCAGCGCCGGACCGGTGTTCGGGGTGTCGACGGAGCCGCTGATGGCGAGCATCGCGGCCCCTGAGCCGTCCGGCGCGGAGCGCAGGACCTGCCCGAAGGCGCGCACGCCGTAGGTGTAGCCCTTCTCCTCGCGCAGGACGCGGTCCAGGCGGGAGGTGAGGGTGCCGCCGAGGCAGTAGGTGCCAAGGACCTGTGCCGGCCACACGCGCGCGTGCCGGTCGGGGCCGACGCGGCCGATCAGCAGCTGCGTCTGGACGGCGCCGGGGCGGTCCACGATGACGACCCGGCCGGTGTCATCGGCGGACACCGGCGGTACGGGCCGCGGCTGGGCGGCGGAGCCCGTCCAGGCGCCCAGGGTGTCGCCGAGGAGCGCGTCCAGGTCGAGGCCCGTCAGGTCACCGACGACCACGGCGGTGGCCGTGGCGGGCCGGACGTGCTTCTCGTAGAAGGCGCGGACGGCCGCGGAATCGATGTTCTCGACCGTCTCCGCGGTGCCCTGGCGCGGGCGCGACATGCGCGCGGTGGCCGGGAACAGCTCCTTGGAGAGCTCCTTGGCGGCCCGCCGCGAGGGGTTGGCCAGCTCGTGCGGGATCTCGTCGAGGCGGTTGCGCACGAGGCGTTCGACCTCGCTGTCGGCGAACGCGGGCGCCCTGAGGGCGTCGGCGATCAGGCCGAGAGCCTTGGCCAGGCGGGAGGCCGGGACCTCCAGGCTCAGCCGGACGCCGGGGTGGTCGGCGTGCGCGTCCAGGGTGGCGCCGCAGCGCTCCAGCTCGGCGGCGAACTCCTCGGCGGAGTGTTTGTCGGTGCCCTCGGAGAAGGCTCGCGCCATGATCGTGGCGACGCCGTCGAGTCCGGACGGCTCCGCGTCCAGGGGCGCGTCGAGGAGGATCTCGACGGCGACGACCTGCTGGCCCGGGCGGTGGCAGCGCAGAACGGTCAGGCCGTTGTCGAGCGTCCCGCGCGCGGGGGCGGGGAACGCCCAGGGCCTGGCCTCGCCCGCCTGCGGCTGGGGGTGGAAGTCCATCGTGGCGAGCTCGGTCACTTGGCCGCCTCCTCGTTCTCGTCCTCGTCGGCGGTGTTCTCGGTGGGCTCGTAGACCAGTACGGCTCGGTTGTCGGGGCGCAGACGGGCCTTGGCGACCTCCCGCACCTCCTCGGCCGTGACGTCCAGCACGCGCTGGACGGCGGTCAGGGCGAGCTGCGGGTCGCCGAACAGCACGGCGTACCGGCAGAGTTCGTCGGCGCGGCCGGCGACCGTGCCCAGCCGGTCCAGCCACTCGCGCTCCAACTGGGCCTGGGCGCGCTCCATTTCCTCGGCCGTGGGGCCCTCCTCGGCGAACCGGGCGAGCTCCTCGTCGATGGCGGCCTCGATGACCGGCACCTCGACGTCACCGGAGGTCTTCACGTCCAGCCAGCCCAGGGACGGCGCCCCGGCGAGCCGCAGCAGGCCGAAGCCGGCCGCCACCGCCGTACGGTCGCGGCGGACGAGGCGGTTGTACAGGCGGGAGGACTCGCCGCCGCCGAGCACGGTGAGCGCCAGGTCGACGGCGTCGCACGCGCGCGTGCCGTCCTGCGGCAGGCGGTAGGCGGCCATCAGGGCGCGGGCCGGGACCTCCTCCTCGACGACCTCGCGCAGCTGCTCGCCGATGACGTCGGGCAGCGTGCCGTCCCGGGGCTCGGGCTTGCCGTCGTGGGCGGGGATGGAGCCGAAGTACTTCTCGATCCAGGCGAGCGTCTGCTCCGGGTCGATGTCGCCGACGACCGACAGGACGGCGTTGTTCGGCGCGTAGTAGGTGCGGAAGAACGCGCGCGCGTCCTCCAGGGTCGCCGCGTCCAGGTCGGCCATCGAGCCGATCGGCGTGTGGTGGTAGGGGTGGCCGTCCGGGTAGGCCAGGGCGGTGAGCTTCTCGAAGGCCGTGCCGTACGGAACGTTGTCGTAGCGCTGGCGGCGCTCGTTCTTGACGACGTCGCGCTGGTTCTCCATGGACTCGTCGTCCAGGGCGGCCAGCAGCGAGCCCATGCGGTCGGCCTCCAGCCAGAGGGCGAGCTCCAGCTGGTGGGCGGGCATGGTCTCGAAGTAGTTGGTGCGCTCGAAGCTGGTGGTGCCGTTGAGGGAGCCGCCGGCCCCCTGGACCAGCTCGAAGTGGCCGTTGCCCTTGACCTGTGCGGAGCCCTGGAACATCAAGTGCTCGAAAAGGTGAGCAAGACCGGTACGCCCCTTGACTTCGTGGCGCGAACCGACGTCGTACCAGAGGCACACCGCCGCGACCGGGGTCAGGTGGTCCTCGGAGAGCACCACGCGCAGGCCGTTGGCCAGGCGGTGCTCGGTCGCTGTCAGGCCCCCGGAGCCTGCCTGGGCTGTGGCCGTGTGACCCATGGGCATGTACGTCCCTTCCGATCGCGGACGCGGTCGTCGAAACCGCGGTTTTCCTGCCGGTCCTGCCACTGTATGCAAGCGCGCGGAGCGTCGGCGAAGTTCCCGGGCGGCGTACGCCGAGAGCGAGATCGCGTAGCCTGCGGGCAGCCGTGCGGGGGATGCCCTCCCGCCGGGGCCGGCCGCCGACGCCCGGGTCCCGGCCCGCGCTGTCAGTGCCACGGTCCACAATGGTCGGCATCAGACCCGTCACACGCGTCAGCAAGAGTGAGCCCGAAGGCGTCAGCGCCCCGTAGGCGAGCGACCAGGAAACAGGAGGAGCCGGCAGCGATGGCCCGCCGCAGCACGAAGACCCCGCCGCCCGACGACTCGTACGAGGAGAGGATCCTCGACATCGACGTCGTCGACGAGATGCAGGGCTCCTTCCTCGAGTACGCCTACTCGGTCATCTACTCCCGCGCCCTGCCGGACGCCCGCGACGGCCTCAAGCCGGTGCACCGCCGCATCGTCTACCAGATGAACGAGATGGGCCTGCGCCCCGACCGCGGCTATGTGAAGTGCGCCCGCGTCGTCGGCGAGGTCATGGGCAAGCTGCACCCGCACGGCGACGCGTCGATCTACGACGCCCTGGTGCGCATGGCCCAGCCCTTCTCCATGCGCGTGCCCCTGGTCGACGGCCACGGCAACTTCGGCTCACTGGGCAACGACGACCCGCCGGCGGCCATGCGGTACACCGAGTGCCGCCAGGCCGCGGCCACGAGCCTGATGACGGAGTCGATCGACGAGGACACCGTCGACTTCACGCCGAACTACGACGGCCAGGAGCGGGAGCCGGTGGCGCTGCCCGCCGCCTTCCCGAACCTCCTGGTCAACGGCTCCTCGGGTATCGCGGTCGGCATGGCCACCAACATGCCGCCGCACAACCTGGGCGAGGTCATCGCGGCCGCCCGCCACCTGATCCGCTACCCGAACGCGGATCTGGACGCCCTGATGAGGCACGTGCCGGGCCCCGACCTGCCCACCGGTGGCCGGATCGTCGGCCTCTCCGGGATCCGGGACGCCTACGAGACGGGTCGCGGCACCTTCAAGATCCGCGCCACGGTGTCGGTGGAGACCGTCACGGCCCGCCGCAAGGGCCTGGTCGTCACGGAGCTGCCGTTCACGGTCGGCCCCGAGAAGGTCATCGCCAAGATCAAGGACCTGGTGGGCTCGAAGAAGATCCAGGGAATCGCCGACGTCAAGGACCTCACCGACCGCGAGCACGGCCTGCGCCTGGTCATCGAGATCAAGAACGGCTTCGTGCCGGAGGCGGTCCTGGAGCAGCTCTACAAGCTGACTCCCATGGAGGAGTCGTTCGGCATCAACAACGTGGCGCTGGTCGACGGCCAGCCGCTCACGCTGGGCCTGAAGGAGCTCCTCGAGGTCTACCTCGACCACCGCTTCGAGGTCGTCCGGCGCCGCAGCGAGTTCCGCCGGGGCAAGCGGCGCGACCGCCTGCACCTGGTGGAGGGCCTGCTCACCGCGCTCGTCGACATCGACGAGGTCATCCGTCTGATCCGCTCCAGCGAGAACAGCGCTCAGGCCAAGGAGCGCCTGATGGAGCGCTTCTCCCTGTCGGAGGTCCAGACCCAGTACATCCTGGACACGCCGCTGCGCCGTCTGACCAAGTACGACCGCATCGAGCTCGAGGCGGAGAAGGAGAAGCTCAACGCGGAGATCGCCGAGCTGACCCGGATCCTGGAGTCGGACGCGGAGCTGCGCAAGCTGGTCTCGGCCGAACTGGCTGCGGTGGCCAAGAAGTTCGGCACCGAGCGCCGTACGGTCCTGCTGGAGTCGGCGGGCACCCCGGCCGCCGCCGTGCCGCTCCAGGTCGCCGACGACCCCTGCCGTGTGCTGCTCTCCTCGACGGGCCTGCTGGCGCGCACGGCGAACGGCGAGCCCTTCGCGGAGGACGGCGACGGCCGGCGCACCAAGCACGACGTGATCGTCTCGGCGGTACCGGCCACCGCGCGCGGGGAGATCGGCGCGGTCACCTCGGCGGGCAGGCTGCTGCGGATCAACGTCGTCGACCTGCCGCAGCTCCCGGACACGGCCACGGCGCCGAACCTCTCGGGCGGTGCCCCGCTGGCGGAGTTCGTCTCCCTGGAGGGCGACGAGACGGTGGTCTGCCTGACCACGCTCGACGAGTCCTCGCCGGGACTGGCGCTCGGCACGGAACAGGGTGTCGTCAAGCGTGTGGTGCCCGACTACCCGTCCAACAAGGACGAGCTGGAGGTCATCACGCTCAAGGAGGGCGACCGGATCGTCGGCGCGGTCGAGCTGCGCACGGGTGACGAGGACCTGGTCTTCATCACGGACGACGCCCAGCTGCTGCGCTACCAGGCCTCGCAGGTCCGCCCGCAGGGCAGGCCGGCGGGCGGTATGGCGGGCATCAAGCTCACCGAGGGCGCCAAGGTGATCTCGTTCACGGCGGTGGACCCGGCGGTGGACGCGGTGGTCTTCACGGTCGCGGGCTCCCGCGGCACGCTCGACGACTCCGTCCAGACGACGGCCAAGCTGACCCCGTTCGACCAGTACCCGCGCAAGGGTCGCGCCACGGGCGGTGTGCGCTGCCAGCGGTTCCTGAAGGGCGAGGACTGCCTGTCCCTGGCCTGGGCGGGCGCCGCCCCGGCACGGGCGGCGCAGAAGAACGGCACCCCGGCCGAGCTTCCCGAGATCGACCCGCGCCGCGACGGCTCGGGCGTGTCGCTGGCGAAGACGGTCGCGGTGGTGGCGGGACCGGTCTAGGCCTCTTCGAGGACGTCGTCGTCAGGAGCCCGCAGGGCCTCGTCGTCGGCGTCCCGGTCGACGGCGTCCTCGGGGTCGTGCACAACCTCGTCCTCGGGGTCCCGTACGTACCGCAGAACGCCCCACATGCCGTGCTCGTCGGCGTGTGGGGCGTCGTTCTTGCACGCCTCCAGTTCCGCGCCGAGGGCGGCCGCGTCGATGCCGGAGCCGATGAGGACGAGCTGGGTGAGGCGCTCCCCGGCGGGCTCCCAGCGCTCGGGGCGGAAACGCAGGAAGCGGCCGACGGCGTGCACGGCGTACCGGTTGGCGGGGTCGTGCGGGCCGAAGTCGACGTACCCCTTGATCCGGTAGAGGCCCTCCGGGCGGCTGTCGAGGAACGGCATCAACCGGCGCGGGTCGAGGGGGACCGCGGAGACGAAGGAGAGGCTGTCGTAGGTCGTGTGCAGGTGGCCGGCATGGCCGTCCTCGTCGTCCTCACCGTGTGCGTGCAGGTCGTCGAAGGAGAGCTGCCCGACGCGCTCCTCGCTCGGCCGGCAGTCGAAGAGGAACTCGGGATCGATGCGGCCGTAGGTGGCGGGAACGACGGCGGCCCGGTCGGTGAGGCTGCGGACGGCCCCGAGGACGCGGTCGGCGTCGGGCGCCCGGTCCAGCTTGTTCACGACGACGAGGTCGGCGAGGGCGAGGTGGCGGTCGATCTCGGGGTGCCTGGCCCGGGTCTCGTCGAACTCGGCGGCGTCGACGACCTCGACGAGTCCGCCGTACACGATGCCCGGCTCCTCGCTGGCCAGGACCATCCGAACGAGCTCCTGGGGTTCGGCGAGCCCGCTGGCCTCGATCACGATGACGTCGATGCCGGCGGAGGGCCGGGCGAGCCGTTCGAGGTAGACGTCGAGTTCACTGGCGTCGACGGCGCAGCACAGACAGCCGTTGCCGAGGGAGACGGTGGAGTCGCCAAGCGCGCCGGCCACCGCCATGGCGTCGATCTCGACGGCGCCGAAGTCGTTGACGATGGCGCCGATACGGCTGCCCCCACTGCGGTGGAGGAGGTGGTTGAGCAGCGTCGTCTTGCCGGAGCCCAGGAATCCGGCGAGGACGACGACCGGGATCTGCTGCGGGGCGTGGCTCTGCGTCAACGTGCGACCTCTCTGGCACCTACGCGTACACCGGCTCGTGGTCCGGCGCACGGTCGGGAACTGAATGCGGAGCCAGGATACGAGCCGGAAGAATCACCGCTGAGTGAACGATTGTTAGCAGCGCTCGCGGGGCAGACGTTGGGCAAGGCGCCGTGGTGTGCGACCCTCACTTCCCTCCGTGCGCCTCCTCTCCGCCTCCCCGCCGATCAGAGCCGCTCGGCACCCTGGGAGGCGGCAAGCGCCGCCCACCGCTCGCCGGTCCCCGTCAGTCGACCCGCATCCGACGACCGGCTGACGGTCGCCTGATTCGGGGGTTGACATGGCCACACAGAAAATCAAGGCGGGGAGGCTCGGGTCCGCCACGCTCGGCCTTATGCTCGTCACCGCCACGGTGACGCTCGCGGCACGACGGTTGCGCCTCGAGGCCGCCCGCCGGGAGGAGCGGCGGCTGGAGCTCGAGGAACTGGCGATCCGGCGCAAGGCACTGGCCCATCAGCAGCGCATGCACTGGGAACTGACGGCCAGGGCGATCGACGATCCCTCCCTCGCCGCGGTCGTCGACACCTACGACAAGACCATCCCCCCGGAGAAGCGCCGGCAGTTCCTCTACGCCAACGCGTGGTACGCCCACCTCTTCCACCTCTACCAGGCGGGACTCCTGGACCGGGAGGAGCTGTACCGGCATCTTCGCGAGTTCTTCCAGAGCCCCGTCTTCCGCGAGTACTGGGAGGCGTCGAAGGATCAGCGCGCGAGCCTCAACGAAGCGTCCGAGGAGGCGCGGATCGGCCGGATGATAGACGGCCTGGTCATGGATCTGGACGACGCCGACACCGACGAGTGGTGGGTGGTGGGCCATCCGCCGACGGACGACACGGAGGAATGACGCGCAGCGGTCGGCATCGGGGCAGCGGTCGGCATCGGGCAAGCGTGTGGCCTGGTGCCGTTCTGGCGCCAGGCCTCATCGGTGGAGACCGAGCAGGGACGCGGGGTGCCGTGCTGCTCGCCTGGAAGCGCCCGGCTCGCTCATCGGTTGCGTGCGACCGGGGTCGGTGACGGGACGGGTCTACGGGTGGACGCGTGCTCGTGCGGTGGGATCAGGCGTCGGGAATGTCTGCCTTGGCGCGGATCAGGGTTTCCCTGCTCACGATGACGATGCGCTCGTAGTCGGCACGAGCAGCGTCCGCGGGTAGTTCACCGTCCAGCGCCTCGGTGGCCTCGGTGCCGATGACGGCGAAGTTGCCGTCGCTGAGTTCGAACACGTCCGGGCACGTGGCTCCCGAGTTACTGCCTCGGGCGCTCGGGGGCACACCGATGCGGCGCACGATCTTCAAGGGGTATCGGTCCTTCGACGGGTCTGGGCACAGTTGGGTGGCAGAACGGTAGCGAGATTGGCGAGGGCTTCGCTGCAAAAGTCACTCAGCCGCGTCTGTGGTGCCTGTGAGTTGACCGGTATGGGCGAGACTGCGCCGGCGAGCGGGCTCGTCCGGCGGCGCGTTCGTCTGCCGCACGCCCGCAGTATCGGGCGCATGGCGGCGGCCACTCACCGACGCCGATCGATCTCCGGGGCCGGCGGGGGGAGTCGCCCGCGTTTCGGATGACAGGTCGGTTCGGTCCTGCCGGACCGGGCCGCCGGCCCGTTGGGATCAGGCTTCACCTATCCCGGTCCGGACCAGTCACGCAGCACGCGCGCATTCGATCACTCCCCCAGCACGCGCGTCTCCGATCACTCCAGCACGCGCGTCTCGCGATCAGCCCCGCAGCACGCGCGACCAGTACCACAGCACGCGTGACCAGGCCTGACGCCCGGGACGACCGGGTTACGGGCATCCCGGCGCGGCAGCCGCGCGTGTCCGTGCCGGGGAGGACACGACCCCGCCCCGGAAGCCGCACCGCCCCAAGTCAGGTTAGGCTCACCTCTGTGAGTACGTGCACGGCCGTCTCGCGCGACCTTGACGAGCCCATGTCCGCAACCGCGCCCACGGCCAGGACCTGGCTTCTGGTGGAACAGCCCGGCCCCTGGGGTGCCAGGGCGCTCGTGTCGAGCCACCTGGACCCCGCGCTCGGGCGCGCCCTGGAGGCGGCCGCCCAGAACACGGGCGTCCGGGTAGCGCTCATCCGGCGTCCCGGACGTCATGCGGACCTCGGCACGCCGCGCCTGCGCCGCGTGTACGCGGCCCACACCACCCCCGGCGGGGTGTGGCTGCGCACTGCCACGACCAACGACCCGAGCCGTCTGCTGGACGTCGACTTCGCCGCTCTCGGCCGGGGCGACCACCGCAGCTTCGACACCGCCCTCCAGGGCCGGCCCCATACCGGCGGACCGCTCGCCCTCGTCTGCACCAACGGCAAGCGCGACCGCTGCTGCGCGCTGCTGGGCCGCCCCCTCGCGGCCGAACTCTCCGCCTCGGGCGTGCACGGCGTCTGGGAGGTCACCCACCTGGGCGGTCACCGCTTCTCCCCCACCGTTCTCGTCCTGCCCCACGGTTACGCGTACGGGCGGGCCGCCGCGCACACCGTCAAGGAGGCCCTGCACGGCGTCCAGGAGGGCCGGATCGTCCTGGAGGGCTGCCGCGGGAGCTCGGCCTGGGAACGGCCCGGCCAGGCGGCGGAGCTGGCCGTGCGTGCGGCGACCGGCGAGTACGCGGCGGAGACCCTCGCCGTCGTCCGTACGGAGGGCGAGGCGCCGCGCTGGGAGGTGACCGTCGCACACCTCGACGGGCGGCACTGGCGAGTCGTCGTGGCACAGGGCGCGTCCTCGCCTCCCCGACCGGAGAGCTGCGGGGTGTCGGTGCTGGGTTCACCCGCGCGGATGGACGTGGTGGCGGTGCGCGAGCTGACGACGGCACTGGCCGGCTGAGGCACCCGTTCGGAGGCACCCGTTCGGCCGAGGCACCCGTTCGGCTGGGCACCCGCTCGGACCGCGGCTCACGCAGATCGCGGCTCACGCGGACCACGGCTCACGCAGACCGCGGCACGCGGATCTCGACCATGCAGACCGCGGCTCAACGGCGCCGCTGGGCCCGGCGCGGAAGTGATCTCCTTGCCGTCCGCCGGGCTCGCCCGGTCCCTTCCCATGTCCACATGCCCTGCACTCCCGCCGCCCTCGCCACTCGCCCTCGCCCCCGTGCCCTCTCCTGCCCTGCCTCGACGCCTCTCGAGCCGATCAAGAGACGCACGCCACACACCCCTACGGCTGGGCCGACCCGGCCACGTACCGTCGGGGGTATGAGCACCACTCCCCCTGTCCGCCGCCTGCGCCTCGGCATGCCCCGGCGCGTGTTCTCGCAGGTGCTGCTCATGCAGCTGGCGATCGCCGCCGGAGTCGTGGTGCTCGCCACGGGACTGTTCCTCGCCCCCCTCAGCGACCAGCTGGACGACCAGGCGATGCGTCGCGCGCTCGCGATCGCGCAGACCACCGCGGCGGTGCCGCAGATCGCCGAGGACCTGCAGAGCACGCCGCCCTCGGTCGACGGGCCGGTGCAGCGGGAGGCGGAGCGCATCCGCAAGGCCAGTGGCGCCGAGTACGTCGTGGTGATGGACGTCCACGGCACACGCTGGTCGCACACCGACCCCGAGGAGATCGGCGGCCACGTCTCCACGGATCCGAGCCAGGCCCTGGCCGGCAAGGACGTCATGGAGATCGACAGCGGCACCCTGGGCCGCTCGGCCCGCGGCAAGGTCCCCCTGCGCGACGACGACGGAAGCATCGTCGGAGCCGTCTCGGTCGGCATCGAGTACGACAGCGTGCGGGCCCGGCTGATCCACGCGATACCGGGGCTGTTCGCGTACGCCGGCGGCGCGCTCGCCGTGGGAGCGCTGGCCGCCTGGCTGATCTCCCGGCGGGTGCAGCGGCAGACCCGCGACCTCGCCTTCTCCGACATCTCGGCACTGCTCGCGGAGCGCGAGGCGATGCTGCACGGCATCAGGGAGGGCGTCGTCGCCCTGGACCGCGCAGGGCGCATCCGCCTGCTCAACGACGAGGCGCAGCGCCTCCTGGGCATCGGGGACGAGGCGGTGGGCCGCTCCCCCGACGAGGCCCTCGGCGAGGGCCGTACGGCCGACGTCCTGGCCGGCCGGGTGACCGGCACGGACCTGCTCACCGTCCGCGGACAGCGAGTCCTGGTCGCCAACCGCATGCCCACCGACGACGGCGGCGCCGTGGCGACCCTGCGCGACCGCACCGAACTGGAGCAGCTCGGCCGCGAACTCGACTCGACACGCGGCCTGATCGACGCACTGCGCGCGCAGGACCATGAGCACGCCAACCGCATGCACACGTTGCTCGGCCTGCTCGAACTGGAGATGTACGACGACGCCGTGGAGTTCGTGGGCGAGGTGGTCGGTGACCACCGGGCGACCGCCGAGCAGGTGACCGAGAAGATCGAGGACCCGCTGCTCGCCGCACTGCTGGTCGGCAAGGCGACCGTCGCCGCCGAGCGCGGTGTCGCCCTGTCGATCTCGGACCGCACGCGCCTCCCGGACCGGCTGGTCGACCCGCGCGGGCTTGTCACGGTCGTCGGGAACCTGGTGGACAACGCCCTCGACGCCGTCGCGGGTACGCCGCACGCGCGCGTGGAGATCGAGCTCCGGACCGAGGGACGCACCGCCGTCCTGCGCGTCCGGGACACCGGCCCCGGAATCCCGGCCGAGCACCGCGAGTCGGTCTTCACCGAGGGCTGGTCCACGAAGAAACCGCCGGCGCACGGGAAACGCGGCATCGGTCTCTCCCTGGTGCGGCGGCTCGCCGAGCGACAGGGTGGCAGCGCGTCGGTCGGTGAGGCGCAGGGCGGCGGAGCCGAGTTCACCGTGGTCCTGCCGGAGGCGCTGACCGTGCCCGAACCGGAACCCGCCCTGGCCACACCCGCGAAGGGCACTGACGAGAAGGAGTCGCGATGATCGAGGTCCTGGTCGTGGACGACGACACCAGGGTCGCCCAGGTCAACGCCGCCTACGTCGAGAAGGTGCCGGGCTTCCACGTCGCCGGCGAGGCGCACAGCGCGGCCGAGGCACTGCGCCGGCTGGACCTGCTGCCCCGACTGGACCTGGTCCTGCTGGACCACTACCTGCCCGACGAGACGGGTCTGGAGGTCGTCCAGGAGATGCGCCGCCGCGGCCACCAGACGGACGTGATCATGGTGACGGCCGCGCGGGACGTCTCGACCGTGCAGGCGGCGATGCGGCAGGGCGCCCTGCAGTACCTGGTCAAGCCGTTCGCCTTCGCGGGCCTGCGCGCCAAACTGGAGGCGTACGCGGAGCTGCGCCGCACGCTCGACGGCGGCGGCGAGGCCGAGCAGGCCGACGTCGACCGCATCTTCGGCGCCCTGTCGGCCCCCTCGGAGCCCGGGCTGCCCAAGGGCCACTCCCCCACCACCGCGGAACTCGTACGTCAGTCCCTGATGAACGCGGAAGGCCCTCTGTCGGCCCAGGAGATCGCCGACCGTACGGGGGTGAGCCGCCAGACCGCCCAGCGCTATCTGAAGCTCCTGGAACGCACGGGCAGGGCCCGCCTGACCCTGAAGTACGGGGACGCGGGCCGCCCGGAACACCGATACGTGTGGGCGACCCGCTCCTGACCACCTGCTCATGAGGACACGCTTCAATGGACCGGTAAGGGCCGCCGCCCACCGCTTGCCGCCCCATGCAGTACGACGACGAGGCACCGCCTGCTAAACGGCTCCCGCCCCCGTCAGCGCCCGCACCTCGGTCTCCGCGTGCTTGGCCTCGTCGGGCACCTCGGCCGAGGTGACGGTGCCGAGCCAGCCCGCGAGGAAGCCCAGCGGGATGGAGACCAGGCCGGGGTTCTGCAGCGGGAACCACTGGAAGTCGAGGCCGGGAAAGAGCGACTGGGGGCTGCCCGACACCACCGGCGACAGCAGGACCAGCACCAGCGCCGGAACCAGTCCGCCGTACACCGACCACACGGCGCCCCGGGTGGTGAAGCCCCGCCAGAACAGTGAATAGAGCAGGACGGGAAGGTTCGCGGACGCGGCGACGGCGAAGGCGAGCCCCACGAGGAAGGCCACGTTGAGGTCGCGGGCCAGCAGACCGAGGCCGATGGCGACCACGCCGATCCCGGCGGCGGCGATCCGCGCCACCGCCACCTCTCTGCGCGGCTCGGCGTGCCTGCGCCGCAGGGAGGCGTACAGATCGTGGGCCACCGACGCCGAGGAGGCGAGCGTGACCCCGGCGACCACCGCGAGGATCGTGGCGAAGGCGATGGCCGCCACGAGCGCGAAAAGAACGGCTCCTCCCGTGGAGCCGGCTCCTCCGCCGAGGTCGAGCGCCAGGAGCGGAACCGCCGTGTTCCCTGCCGCGTTCGACCTGCGTACCGCGTCCGTACCGACGATCGCCGCCGCGCCGAAGCCGAGGACGATCGTCATCAGGTAGAAGCCGCCGATGAGCCCGATCGACCACACGACCGAACGCCGGGCGGCCCGCGCGGTCGGCACGGTGTAGAAGCGGGACAGGATGTGCGGCAGCCCGGCCGTGCCCAGCACCAGGGCGAGTCCCAGGCTCATGAAGTCCAAGCGCGCGGTCCAGTCACCACCGTACTTGAGCCCCGGTGCGAGGAACGCGGCGCCGTGTCCGCTGCGTTCCGCCGCCGTGAGCAGCAGCCGGTCGAAGTCACCCTGGAATCGCGCCAGGACGAGCACGGTGAGCGCGACGGTTCCGCCGAGCAGCAGTACCGCCTTGACGATCTGGATCCATGTGGTGGCCCGCATCCCTCCCAACGACACGTAGATCACCATGAGGGCCCCGACCCCGATGACGGTCCAGGCCTGGGCCGCCTCGCCGGTCCTCCCGAGGAGCAGCGCGACCAGGCTTCCCGCACCCACCATCTGCGCCACCAGATAGAGAACGGACACGGCGACCGAGGAGGTTCCCGCCGCGATCCGCACCGGCCGCTCGGTCATCCGCGTGGCCACCACGTCGGCGAGCGTGAACCGTCCGCAGTTGCGCACCAGTTCGGCGACGAGGAACAGCACCACCAGCCAGGCCACCAGAAAGCCGACCGAGTACAGCAGCCCGTCGTAGCCGAAGAGCGCGATGAGCCCGGAGATGCCGAGGAAGGAGGCGGCCGACATGTAGTCCCCCGCGATGGCAAAACCATTCTCCATCGGGGAGAAGAGCCGCCCACCGGCATAGAACTCCTCCGCCGAGCCATGCCGCTTCCGGCTCACCCACGTCGTGATCCCGAGGGTGACGGCGATGAAGGTGCTGAACAACAGCAACGCCAGCGTCTGATGGTCACCGGTCACGACGCACCACCTCGCGCCTCACGCGTCAGTTCCTGTGTCTCCCAGCGCACTTCGAGCGCCGCCCGGTCCCTGCGCAGCCGTGCGTGCCGGGAGTAGGCCCAGGTGAGCAGGAACGTGCTGAGGAACTGCCCGAGCCCCGCGAGCATCGCCACGTTCACCGCACCGGCCACCGGTCGTGCCATGAACCCGGGCGCGGTCGTCGCGGTCACGACGTAGCCCACGTACCAGGCGAAGAAACCGATGACCGCCGGAACCACGAAGCGCCGATACCGACTGCGCACCTCCTGGAAGGCCTCACTGCGCTGCACCTGGAGGTAGATCTGGGCCGCCGCCACGGCCCCGTCCTGCCGCGCGCGTGCCGCCGGCACCTCGGCCACGGGAGCGCTCAGGGTGCTCGACTCGCCCCAGCCAGAGGCGAGAGCGTCGTACCACGGATCCTCGTACCGCACGCTTGCCGAGGCCGGCGCGTACGCCGGTTCGTGGTCCTGTCCGGGGTCGCCCGAACTCTCGGAACCGTCCCCGCTGCCACGGGCACGGCCATTGCTTGACTGCATGCCCAAGGATGGACGGAACGGGAAGATCCGTGACTCTTCTTCCCCGCCCTCTTCACCCCATCAGGTGACCGAGGACCCCGTTACCCCGTCGGCGGTCGCACCGGCCCTTCCCGTACGCGTCACGCACCGCCTGGGCATGCCCCTTGATCCCTGCCTCGGCCAACAGGCCGGCTTGCGGGATTGCTCAAGCCCGCGAGCCAACCCACGCACCCGGGCGAGGCCCCCGCGGCAGCCTCATACGGCAGCCCGACGGCCCAGGCCCCGCCGAGGGGCCCGCCCAGGTCGAGGTCCGGGACCAGGGAGGCCGGAGGGGCCCAGGCCGAGACCGAAGCCCAGGCCAAGGCCGATGCCCAGCACCTACGCGTCGATGCGCGACCTGTCCAGCGTCGCGGCGGAGCTGGAGATGAACTCCTTGCGAGGTGCCACGTCGTTGCCCATGAGGAGGTCGAACACCTGCTCCGCCGCCTCCAGGTCGGAGAGGTTGATGCGGCGCAGGGTGCGGTGGCGCGGGTCCATCGTCGTCTCGGCCAGCTGGTCGGCGTCCATCTCGCCCAGGCCCTTGTAGCGCTGGATCGAGTCCTTGTACCGGATCCCCTTGGTCTGGAACTCCATGAGGGTGTCGCGCAGCTCACGGTCCGAGTACGTGTAGACGTACTTGTCCTGGCCCTTCTTGGGCTGGACGAGCTCGATGCGGTGCAGCGGCGGCACGGCGGCGAACACGCGGCCGGCCTCCACCATGGGCCGCATGTAGCGCTGGAACAGCGTCAGCAGCAGGCAGCGGATGTGGGAACCGTCCACATCGGCGTCGGTCATCATGATGATCTTGCCGTAGCGGGCCGCGTCGATGTCGAAGGTCCGGCCCGAACCAGCCCCTATGACCTGGATGATCGCGCCGCACTCGGCGTTCTTGAGCATGTCGGTCACGGAGGACTTCTGGACGTTGAGGATCTTGCCGCGGATGGGCAGCAGCGCCTGGAACTCGGAGTTCCGGGCGAGCTTCGCCGTACCCAGCGCGGAGTCGCCCTCGACGATGAACAGCTCGCTGCGGTCGACGTCGTCACTGCGGCAGTCGGCCAGCTTGGCGGGCAGGGACGAGGATTCCAGGGCCGTCTTCCGGCGCTGCGCGTCCTTGTGCTGACGTGCGGCGATACGGGTGCGCGCGGCGGCGACCGCCTTCTCCATGACGACGCGCGCCTGGGCCGCGGCGTCCCGCTTCGTGGACGTCAGGAACGCCTTGAGTTCCCTGGAGATCACGGTGTTCACGATCCGGCGGGCCGCGGAGGTTCCGAGGACCTCCTTCGTCTGGCCTTCGAACTGCGGCTCGGCGAGTCGGACGGTGACGACGGCGGTCAGGCCCTCCAGCGCGTCGTCCTTGACGATGTCGTCCTCGGCGACGCGCAGAAGCTTCTTCGCGCGCAGGACCTCGTTCATCGTCTTGGTGACGGCCTGCTCGAAGCCGGCCACGTGCGTGCCGCCCTTGGGCGTGGCGATGATGTTGACGAACGACCGCAGGGTCGTGTCGTATCCCGTCCCCCAGCGCAGCGCCACGTCGACGCCGAGTTCGCGGGTGACCTCGGTGGGGGTCATCTGGCCGTGGTCGTCCAGGACGGGGACCGTCTCCTTGAAGGTGCCCTGCCCCGTGAAGCGGAGCACGTCGCAGACGGGCTTGTCGGTGGCCAGGTACTCACAGAACTCGCTGATGCCACCGTCGAAGCGGAAGGACTCCTCGCCCTTGCTGCCGCCCTCGCCGAGGCCGTACTCGTCGCGGACGACGATGGTCAGGCCGGGCACCAGGAACGCGGTCTGGCGCGCGCGCTGGTGCAGGGTCTCCAGGGAGAGCTTGGCGTCCTTGAGGAAGATCTGGCGGTCGGCCCAGTACCGCACGCGCGTACCGGTGCGGGTCTTGGGGATCTTCTTGGCCTTGCGCAGGCCCCCCTTGGCCTCGAACTTGGCGTCCGGTCCGTCTGCCCCGAACGCCCCGGGGACACCGCGGCGGAAGCTGATCGCGTGCGTGTGCCCGCTGCGGTCCACCTCGACGTCCAGGCGGGCCGACAACGCGTTCACCACGGAGGCGCCGACGCCGTGCAGACCGCCGGAGGCGGCGTACGAGCCGCCTCCGAACTTGCCGCCGGCGTGCAGCTTGGTCATGACGACCTCGATGCCGGACAGGCCGGTCTTCGGCTCGACGTCGACGGGAATGCCCCGGCCGTTGTCGCGCACCTCCACCGATGCGTCGTCGTGGAGGATCACCTCGATGTGGTCGCAGTAACCACCGAGGGCCTCGTCGACGGAGTTGTCGATGATCTCCCAGAGGCAGTGCATCAGACCGCGGCTGTCGGTCGAGCCGATGTACATACCCGGGCGCTTGCGCACGGCCTCGAGGCCCTCGAGGACGAGCAGGTGCCGCGCGGTGTAGTTGGAACCGTCCCGGTCTGCTCCTGCCAGCAGCGCTGTGGACGGCACGGACGTATCGGCGGTCACGCGGTTCGCTCCTCGCTGAATTTCAGATGGGCCCTAGTGGGGAAGGGCGCGGCTTCGGTCGCCGCCAAGAGGGTACCGAGGCCTGGTAGAGCCGTTGTAACGCCACCCTCAGTCTGAACGCAGACTAGCCCAGAGTCGTATGAGTGTTCGATCCCTCGATGGAGTGAAGTACATATCACGTTCCCTTCGAGGCATGAACCATTTAGGCTCCGGGCACGTCCTCCTGAACAAACCGGCAACCCAGCCGGGAGGACGGATCCATGACCGACAGCGCGAAACCGTAAGACGCGACAGATACGCAATACGGCACATTCGCCGCCAAACCGGCAGCAGACGGCCGCCTCGGAAGATTTTTTCGAGGAGAAGCCACGAGCGGGAACGTTTTGGGGCTGGTTGGATGTTGACCCTGGTACGACAGCTCGTCGAGCTAGAGAAGAGGCGACGTGACTACTGTTCTGACCCCCGCGAGCCCGCTGACGGCCGCTGACCGCTGCGACCGCTGCGGCGCACAGGCGTACGTGCGCGTTGTGCTGCTCAGCGGCGGAGAACTGCTCTTCTGCGCCCACCACGGCCGCAAGTTCGAGCCGGAACTCAAGAAGATCGCCGCTGAGATACAGGACGAGACGGAGCGGCTGACGGCCGTTCCCGCCATCGCCTCCGAAGAGGAGCGCTGACCCTTCGCGTTCCACGACGAGCAGATCCGGCACAGGCCGGCACGCGGGCGGCCGCCCCTGATTACCAGGGGCGGCCGCCCGCACTCGTCAGGCGAAGGACGCCACCCACCCCATCAGTCAGTCGTGCGCGGGTCCCGGGAGCCGCTCTCCCAGCGAAGCGCTCGGAGGATCTCCGACACACGCGTGTAGACGCCCGGGCTCCCCGCCCGCCCGCAGCCGCTCCCCCAGGACACCAGCCCGATCAGCCGGCCGCGCGCCACCAGAGGTCCCCCGCTGTCGCCCTGGCAGGCGTCACGGCCGCCCTCCACCTCGCCGGCGCACATCATGGTCTGCGCCCGGTACGTGCCGTCGACAGGCCCGGGATACGCCACCTCGCAGTGGCTGTCGGGCAGCACATGGATGCGAGCGGCTCGCAGGCTGCGGGCGTAGGAACCGATCCCGACGGTGTCGCCCCAGCCGTAGACCACGGCCTCCGTTCCGGGCTCGTATGCCGGATCGCCCGCCGCGGCCATGCCGATGACCGAGGACTGCGGCAGTGCCTCGGTGAGCTTGAGCACAGCGAAGTCCCCCGAGTTGGTGGAAGTGTCGTAGGCCGGATTCACCCAGACCTCACTGACGGGGATCTCCAGGCCCGTGTCCGAATAGAGGTCCGTGCGGCCCGCGACGACCTTCAGGTCGGTCGTCCGCGGCGATCCGACGACTTCCTCGCCCATGCAGTGGGCTGCCGTGAGCACGGTGGACGGGCCGACCACCACGCCTCCGCAGAACTGCCCCGACCGTATACCGCCGAACCGGTCACGACTGGACAGGGCGACGGTCCAAGGGGTGGTGGAGACATCGACCGGGAAACCCCCCACGACGACTCCGTCCGAGGCCGCAGGAGCCGCGGAGGCCAGTGGTATCGCCATGGCCACGGCCGCCAGTACCAACGGCCGGGCCAGCACCCGGGCAAAGGGACGACGCATGCATGCTCCTCACTCTGGAGTGATCGATGGACACCCAGAGTGAGGCAGTCGTTGGCGCCGCGCACCCGCGCCCACATGCCGAAGGCCCGGCTCCCTGGAGGGGGCCGGGCCTTCGGCGTCGTCCTTCGGCAGGACCTCAGTCCAGGTAGTCGCGCAGCACCTGCGAACGCGACGGGTGGCGCAGCTTCGACATGGTCTTGGACTCGATCTGGCGGATGCGCTCGCGCGTGACGCCGTACACCTTGCCGATCTCGTCGAGGGTCTTCGGCTGACCGTCGGTGAGACCGAAGCGCATGGAGACGACGCCCGCCTCGCGCTCCGACAGGGTGTCCAGGACGGAGTGCAGCTGCTCCTGCAGGAGCGTGAAGCTGACCGCGTCGGCCGGGACGACGGCCTCGGAGTCCTCGATGAGGTCACCGAACTCGCTGTCGCCGTCCTCGCCCAGCGGGGTGTGCAGCGAGATGGGCTCGCGGCCGTACTTCTGGACCTCGATGACCTTCTCGGGGGTCATGTCGAGTTCCTTGGCCAGTTCCTCCGGGGTGGGCTCGCGGCCCAGGTCCTGGAGCATCTGGCGCTGCACGCGCGCGAGCTTGTTGATGACCTCGACCATGTGCACCGGGATACGGATGGTGCGGGCCTGGTCGGCCATCGCGCGGGTGATCGCCTGCCGGATCCACCAGGTGGCGTACGTGGAGAACTTGTAGCCCTTGGTGTAGTCGAACTTCTCGACCGCGCGGATCAGACCGAGGTTGCCCTCCTGGATGAGGTCCAGGAAGAGCATGCCGCGGCCGGTGTAGCGCTTGGCCAGGGAGACCACCAGGCGGAGGTTGGCCTCCAGGAGGTGGTTCTTGGCGCGGCGGCCGTCCTCGGCGATGATCTCCAGCTCGCGCTTGAGCTTCGGGGCGAGCTTGTCGGCGTTGGACAGCTTGTCCTCGGCGAACAGGCCGGCCTCGATGCGCTTGGCGAGCTCGACCTCCTGCTCGGCGTTGAGCAGGGGGACCTTGCCGATCTGCTTGAGGTAGTCCTTGACCGGGTCGGCGGTGGCACCGGCCGCGGCGACCTGCTGCGCGGGGGCGTCGTCCTCGTCCTCGTCGGAGAGCACGAAGCCGGCGCTCTCGGCGCCCTCGGGCTCGTCGCCCGCCTTGGGCGCCTCCTCCAGGACCTCGTCCTCGAGGAGCTCGACGTCGTCCTTCTTGGCGGTGGTCTTCTTGGCTGCCGTCTTCTTGGCGGGGGCGGCCTTCTTCACGGCCGCCTTCTTGGCGGTCGTCTTCTTGGCAGCCGCCTTCTTCGCGGGGGCTGCTTCTTCTGCGGGGTCGTCCACAACGGGTGCGGCCGGGGCCGCTGCCGGGGTGGTGGCGGTGGCCTTCCTGGTGGTCACCGTCTTCGCCGCGACCGTCTTGGTGGCGGTGCGCTTGGCCGGACTCTTCGCTGCGACGCTCTTACGGGTGCGCTTGGGCTCCGCGGCACTGACCATCAGCGTCACACCCTCTTCCTCGAGGATCTGGTTGAGGCTGCGCAGTACGTTCTTCCACTGAGTGGCCGGAATCTGGTCAGCTTCGAAGGCCCGACGCACATCGTCGCCGGCGATCTGCCCCTCAGCCTTTCCCCGCTCAATGAGCGCCATGACAGAGACGGACTCGGCGATCTCCGGCGGGAGCGTACGGGATGTGCTGGCCGACACGAACAACCTCTCGGAACGTTGGAAAACGGCTTCCGGCCCCGTCCACAGCGGACAGGAGCCGACCACCGGCCTGGGGATGGGCCGACGGTGCGGGCGGGGGCCGGGAAGTTCCACAGCGCCTTGAACGGCGTCCGTATTCCTTCCGCGGCTGTCACCTCTTAGGTCATCGCGTTGTTTCCACGAGCGTTACGCCTAATCTTCGTGGCCCGAGTCACACCCCGTAAGCGCTCAAAAACGGTCAGACGCGGGCAGATACGGTTACTACCCGCGACGTCTACCCCTGCCATGGCGACCCAACCAGCCTTGTTGTGCCGTCGGACCCCGCAGGCCCGGGATTCGGGCACTGCGGGGTCCGACGGGAGGGCGGGGCACGACGGCCGGGGGATGAAGGAGGAAGGACATCCCCGACCGCACCGCCCGCGGGTGTGGGCTAGTGCTCGCGCGGCGCCGGAACGACGCGCTCCACCTCGGGATGGACGGTGAGCAGTTGACGCATGGCCGCTTCCGCGCCTGCACCGTCACCCGCGCCGAGGGCGTCGACGATCCTGCCGTGGTGCGCCAGGGACGCCTCGTTCGGCCGGTCGCAGCCCGTGACAGGCCCACCGGACACCTGCAGGGCGGCCGACACGATCCCGGAAAGGTGCTCCAGCATGCGATTGCCGGCGATCTGGATGAGCAGTGAGTGGAACTCGGCGTCGGCGCGGGAGTAGGTGAGCGTGTCACCCTGTCCCACCGCGTGCCCCATGATCTCGACCATGTCGGCCAGCCGCTGCTGGACGTCCTCGCGCCCGTGCCCGGCGGCGAGACGGGCGGCGAGCGGTTCGATCGTCCATCGCAGCTCGCTCAGCTCGCGCCGCTGATCGTCGCGCTGCGGGCCGAAGGCCCGCCACTCGATGATGTCCGGGTCGAGAAGATTCCAGTCGCTCACGGGCCGCACGCGCGTGCCGACGTTCGGGCGCGCGCTGACCAGGCCCTTGGCCTCCAGGACGCGGAGCGACTCACGGACGACGGTGCGGGAGACCTCGAAGCGCTGGCCGATCTCCTCGGGGACCAGCGGGCGATCGGCGCCCAGATCGCCGGAAACGATCATCTGACCCAGCTGCTGAACGAGTTGGCCGTGCAGTCCGCGTCCGCGGCTGCCCGCGGCACGTCGGCCCACACGGCCCAGCTCGGGGTCCGCGCCCTCCCAGACGGGAGTTCCGACGCGGTCGGCGGCAGGGGCCTCGGCGTAGGGGTAGCGGTCGAGTTCGCCCGGGCCGGACAGACCGGAGTCGGCGGAGCGGGCGGCGGTCATCATGGTGTGCGCAAGGGTACTCACGGATCCTTTGTCGGCGCGGCTTCCAACTCCCTTGAGGTCTTTGGTGAAAAGCACACGAAAGGGTGATCGCTCACCCCGTCGCAATTGACGCCTTATCGGAAAGAAATGGGCTTTCTGCGGGGAGTTGCGCACACGCTGAGACCGGATGCGTACGGACAGTTGTCATCGCACCCTGCTTCGCAGGGTCGTGAGCAGATACGCGCCCAGCAGTGCGGCCAGGGACAAGGCCAGCGCACCGCCCACAGGTTGGGCGATCACGCGGAGCGCGGCGGCCAGATAACGCTCTCCCCCGAAGGGCCACTGCATCAGGAACACCTCGCGCAACCGCGTCGAGACCTCGCCCGCCGTCGTCCGCACGGAAGCACTCTCCACGGCCTTCTGTACGAGAGGCACGGCGAGCACCGGGACGGCGACGACCGCGGCGAGCCCGGCCGTGGTGGACCGGAAGACGCCCGCCGCCAGCACGCCGGCCCACGCGCAGCCGATCACGAGTGCGATCCAACTCGCGCTCAGCTGGAGCCAGTCCGCGGGAACCTTCGCGAAGTCCGGTCCGTAGACGAGATAGAGCACTTCGGCGTCGCAGCCCACGGTGAGGAAAGCCAGCATCACGGCGGTGACCGCGGTGACGAGGAGCTTCGCGGCCAGCAGTCCCAGCCTGCGGGGGACGGTGCCACGGTCCGCGGCGAGGGCCGGGTGGCGGAACTCGTCACCGTAGGCGAGCGCACCGACCAGCCCCGCACCGAGCGCGGCCGGGGGCAGCGGCAGCTCCACCGGCCAGGCCGCCAGGAGTCGCGGGTGTGAGGTGTGGCCGGCGCGCGCCAGGAGGAGGGCGCTGACGGCGGAGACGAGCAGCACGACGGCCGTGGTGAGGAAACCGGTGCTGATACCGGCGGCGCGCCGGAGTTCGTAGCGGAGGGGACGAAGGGGGCTGGGGGCGGGGCGGACGGAGATCGGGGGCGGCAGGGCGGGCAGGACTTCGAGGGTTCGCGCCGAGGCGGGATGGTGGGTTTCCCCGGCCGAGGGCCGGGTGACCCGGGTCGGAACCGCCTCCGCAGACGGCTGGGCGTCGGCGGAGACGGCCGCGGGCGCGGCCTGCCCGGAGGCGGGCTGCGGTTCACCGGGGGGCGGCGACTGCGTTGGGTCGGTGGCCGTGGGCCGGTCCTCGCCGACGGCAGCAGGCGATGTCGCGTCGGCAGTGGGTGCTGCCGGGGCTGCGGCGGGTGATGCCGCGGCTACGGTGGGGCGGGGTTCGGCGGGGCCGGTTCGGGTCGGGCGGCTTTCGGTGGCGGAGGGGCGTTCTTCCGTGGCGGTGGGGACGACGGCCGTGCAGCGGTTGCCCGGGGCCGGCCCGTCGACAGCCGATGCGGAGGGCTGTGTCCTGGCCTCGTCCTGGGACGCCCGTGTGCCGCCGGACGATCGGTCCGTCGACTGGTGAGGCACCGAGGAGGGGCGTCGCTCGGTGTCCGTCGAGCGGGCCGCGCCGACGACGATGACTTCCCGGGTAGTGCTCGGCTCGCGGCTGTCCTCCCCGGCCTCCATACCCCCCTCTCCGCCGGCTCCGGGCCCCATGTCACCCACCTCGTCGGCGAGTTGGTGGACGAGAATGTTGTTCCGGAACGCCGTCTCGCCCACGGCAGCGCAAGTACTGCCGTAGACGGAGAGCCGGTTGCCGCCCTCCTGAACCACCTCTACGGAACGTCGGGCGGTGCGGGCCTCCTTGGTGAGCAGCGCGGCGAGACGGGCGGCATGGGGGCTGCGGACGGCGACCCGAGGGCGCAGCCGGGTACGGGCGAAGTCAGCGACCTCCTGGTCGGCGACGAGTCTGCCGCCGTCGAGGGTGACGACCCGGTCGGCCGTGCGCGTGGCCTCCTTGGGGTCGGCCGTGGTGGACAGGACCGTGCCCCCTTGTGACGCGTGCGCGCGCAGCATGCCGTGCAGCCAACGGCTTTCGCGTTCGGAGAGCCCGTCGGCCGGGTCGTCGAGCACGAGGGTGTGCGGGTCGGCGAGAAGGGCGCAGGCCAGCCCCAGCCGGCGGTCCATGCCACGCGAGAGCGTGCCGAGGCGTTCCTCGCGCAGGCTGACGAGGCCGACCACCTCGAGGACCTCGTCGGCACGCCGGACCGGCACGCCTGCGGCGGCGCACAGCATGCGCAGGTGGCCGCGGACGGTGCGGGCGGGATGCCCCGGCACGTCGCCCAGGAGAACGCCGACCTCGCGCGAGGGGTGGGCGATGCGGTGCAAGGGGCGTCCCCTGAAGTAGGTGAGGCCACGGCCCTGTTGGAGTTCGAGCATGAGCCTCAGCGCCGTGGTCTTGCCCGCCCCTGGCGCGCCGAGCAGCACGGTGACGCTACCGGCGCGCGCTTCGAAGGAGACATCGTCGAGGGCGGGCGGAAGCTCCTTGCGGGGATTGCTGGTCAGTCCGAAGGCCTGGATCACCCTGAGCAAGATAGCGTGCTATGTCCGTTTTTTCCGGTATCGCACGCCTGGAAGCGCGCGAGGCGATCAACATGTACGCGTGTTGGCGCGTCGACCCGGAAGACACTGAGGCTCTGACGCGCCATCAGACAAGGCGTCCAGGGCTGCGATGGCGCGTCGGAGGCACGGGCGACCGGGCGCGACGAGCCGTGTCGGCGACGCGACCAACACGCCGTCCGCGGCAGCGGGCAACCTGCGTCCGGCAGCCGGTATCAGCGCTCGGGGCGCGACGGCCTCACACCTCGGGTCGCAGCATCGGCGGATTGAGCAGGGTCGCGCCTCCGGCGCGGAAGAGCTGGGCAGGGCGACCGCCCTGCCGCGTGGTGGTGCCGCCCGTGGGAACCAGGAAGCCCGGGGTGCCCGTCACCTTGCGATGGAAGTTGCGCGGATCCAGCGCCACGCCCCACACCGCTTCGTAGACGCGGCGCAGCTCTCCGACGGTGAACTCGCTGGGACAGAACGCCGTCGCCAAAGACGAGTACTCGATCTTGGAACGGGCGCGCTCCACCCCGTCCGCGAGGATCTGGGCGTGGTCGAAGGCGAGCGGTGCGACCGGTTCGCCGTCACGGCCGTAGCCGCCCTGCTGCAGCAGTTCCTCGACCGGTGCCCAGCGCGCGTTGCTCGCGTCGCCGCCGGCGCGCGGAGCGGGCAGGTCGGGGGCGAGCGCCAGGTGGGCGACGCTGACGACACGCATGCGTGGGTCACGCTTCGGGTCGCCGTAGGTGGCCAGCTGTTCCAGGTGGGCGCCGTTGTCCTGGACCGGGACGGACGGGTCGTGGGCGCGCAGCCCCGTCTCCTCGGCCAGCTCGCGCGCCGCGGCCTGGGAGAGGTCCTCGTCGGCCCGCACGAAACCGCCCGGAAGGGCCCACCGTCCTTGGAACGGCGGCTCTCCCCTGCGCACCGCCAACGCGCACAGGGCGTGGCGGCGCACGGTCAGCACGACCAGGTCCACGGTGACGGCGAAGGGCGGAAAGGCTGACGGGTCGTAGGGCATGCGGCGATCATAGTCGTCTTCCTGACGATAAACACTCCCTTCGTCGGTCGCTTCGGTGGCTGATCGACTCCCGTCCGGCGCAGCCGTCACCGCGCCGATCCGGCTCCGGACCGGATCCACGTCATTCCAGGTCACGCTCCCAACTGCAATCCGTCGGCCGCTTCCTCGACCATGGCGAGTCCGAGCCGGCTGACCCGTACCGAGAACGGGGCGCCCGCGACCCGCAGTCCCGTCAGGCCGATCTCACCGAGGGGTGCGCTGCGCAGGGGGCGCAGGGTGACGGTCCCCGCCGGGGCGTCGGGGCGGATGCCTGCCAGGCTGGTCAGCAACAGGACTCCGGCGGCGGCCGCGGTGGCGGCGGGGCGGCAGGCGGCCGGGTGGGGCAGCGGAGCGCTGCCCTCGGTGCGCTGTTCCCCGGCGTACATCTCGGGAAGGCGATGGTCGAAGGCCTCGGCGGCCGCCAGCACGCCGCGCGCCAGTGAACCGGCCTCCTTCTCGTAGCCCGCGGCTGCCAGACCCGCGACGGCGATCGCCGTCTCGTGGACCCGCACAGCACCGCTGCGGTGACCGAACGGGTTGTGGCCGGCCTCCTTCGTGCTCAGCCCGCGCAGCCCCCAGCCCGAGTCCATGATCGGGCTGCCGAGGAGCCGGGCGAGCTGCTCGGTCTGCACCATGTCCAGCAGGCCGGGGGCGTGCCCGCCGCCGCCCAGCAGGCCGGTGTCCAGCAGGTGCGCGGCGGTGGCGCCCAGGTGCGTCACCGGCCGCCCGTCCGGGGTGCGCGCAGCGGCGGGCCGACCGCCGCCCGGATCGTCGATCCAGAAGTCCTGCCGGAACGCGGTCCGCAGCGTCCGTGCCCAGTCACGCAGCCCGTCTCCGCCCGGCCTGCCGCACGCGTCGAGGAGGTCGGCACCGAGCAGTGCCGCGCGATGGGCCTGTGCCTGCGTCTCGCAACGGACCGGACCGCCGGGTTGGGGATCCGGCAGGTAGGCGCCCTCCCCCACAGCGGCCAGCAGCCAGGCCAGGCAGCGCTCGGCCGCCGGCAGCAGTTCCTCCGTCTCGTGGTCGGGCAGTCCCCAGCGGCGGGCCTCCGCGAGGAGCACCGGGAACAGCAGGGTGGCCTCCGTGCCCGTGCAGCCCGGCGGGAGGTGCGCACCCGCGTCCCGCCGCGGGCCGGGGATCAGGCCGGCCCGCGGCCCCTGACCCGTGACCTGGGTGCGGGCCAGGCTGCGGAGCGTGCCTGCGGCGAGCCGGGTGCCGAGGGGCAGCGTCATGCGGGCGGCGGCCAGCGCCTCGGCCGGGGCCAGACCGCAGCGCCACGGTGCTCCTGCCGCGAGGTGTGTGTCCGCGGGATGGTCGGGGTCGCGTACCAGCAGGGCGCCCAGGTCGTCGATGCTCGTACGCAACAACAGGGGGATGCGCGGGTCGTCCCCCGTGGCCCGGGCGGGAGACAGGGGACTCGTCGCGGCACGGCCCACGGCGCGGACCGGGCCCGCGCCGTCGAGGTGGACTCTCAGCTCCACCGTGACGCTTCCGCCGGGTGGCACGTCGAAGTCCCAGCGCAGAAGTCCGGCGGAGGCGAGCGCGTCGGCGGGCGCGGGCTCGGCCGTGACGTACGCGGTACCGGCGGCACAGGACCAGCGCAGGCCGGAGTCCTGGACGCTGGCGGGCAGTTCCGGGCCCACGGCGCCGGCTGCGATGGCTCCGAGGTCGGCGAAATCGGTGCCGAGGGCCACCTCCATCGGCAGGCGGAGCGGTCGCGTGGCGGCGCTGCGCAGCGTGATCCGCTCGGTGCCGTCGGCGGAGCGGGTCCGCTCGACCATGACGTCCGGGTCCGGGCCTCCGTGCGGGGTGGCCCGCAGGGCGCCTACGAAACGGGCCCGGTCGGCCGAGGTCATGCGGGCCTGGACCACGAGCGGCTCGCGTCCGGCCACCCGCACCTGGCATCGGGACAGGACGCGCCGCCCCGCCCGGAAGAAGCCCTCCAGTCCCTGTCCGGTCAGCTGCCCCTGCTCCGTGGAGATGGCGAGACCTGGCAGAGCGATACAGATCATCGCCGTGTGGGCGGGCGGCAGGTCGGTGGAGCGTCGCTGAGCCCCCGGGGCCGGTGGTGCCGTGCCTCGCGACGGGGCGATGACAGGACCACGGGTGCTTCCGGCCTGCGGGAACGGATAAGGACCGTGACGCCCCTGATCTGTGGGTGGGTCCGGCTGCACCTGCGGACCGGTGGGGGGCGCCACACGCCATGTGTCGTTGCTCCGCGGAGACACGGTCCCGTGGTGGCCGGGCCCGTCCGCGGACGGCAGGTCGGCGCATTGCCCGGTGAAGGACGCGAACCTGTCGGGGGCGGCACGTTCGTCGGTGGCTGAGGGCGGAGTCGGCTGATGCATGGGTGACTTCTCTGCTCTCTGTGCGCCTCGGACTGGTCGACGAAGGCGGACGGCTCCGGCGGGGCGGGTGCGCTGCGACGACTCGCCCCGTGCAGGCGTTCCGCCACTCAGGTGAACGGATCGGGACTCCGCCAGGTCACGCCTTGAGGCGGAGGGCCCCACCGAACGGCGGCGTGGGTGGTGATGTCCGGCAGTCGCCCACCGGGCCGGCAGAGCCGCCTTCCGTCGCCCCACCCGTCCTGGAGGGGGCGCGGGCGCGGCATCGCAGAACCGCGTCGCGTCAGGGCAACCGCGTCGCCGCAGGGGGGCTGCCGACAGCCGCCCGCACGACGGCGTCGCCCGGCGCACCAGCGAAGGGCTCACGCTCACCCTTTCTCCCTGGTCTCGCCGCCGTCGGACTGCGCGCCGTCCGCGCAGTCGCGTCGGCGCCGCGCGGTGGGCTTGTCCGCCGCGTGCGTTCGCGGGCGCGACGCGCCCCGTCCGGCCGCGACGGGGCGCGTGCCACGAGGCGCTGTACGGGAACGCGGCGCGTCGGCTCGCGGCTCATGTCCCTGGCCCGCCTCCGCTCGCGGGAGGCTTCCGACGGCCCCCGCGGAGCGCGGGCGGCGACGCCGACGACCCGTCGCCGGTACGGGCGCCGACTCGGTCTGCGTCGAGGCCGCACTCCGCGGGCCTGGGTCCGCGACAGACTTCGCAAGGTCGGGACGGTCGACGATGTGAGGTCCGACAGGGTCACCGCCCCTGTCGCCTCCGTCAGCTCCGTCGGGCCATACGGCGCCCTCCGCGCCGGTGCGCGCCTCCACATCCGCGTCGCTCCGGTCCGCGGGGAAGCAGTCGGCGCGCGCCTCGGCCCTTCGCCCGCGTCCCTCGCGCTCGGCGCGCAGGCAGCGTCGGACCGATTCCGGGTCGAGCCCCTCGTTGCACGCCTGGTGCAGGAGGCGCGCGAACAGGTAGCCGGGGTCCGCACCCAGGGCCATGGCGAGGGCCTCCCTGGCCTCCAGTTCGTCGCCGCTGGACCAGGCGACCCACCCGGCGAGCGTGAGAGGCGCCGCCGCGTGTTCTCCGTAGGGTCCGACGCACCGGCGTGCCAACGCGCGCCAGAGTCGCAGGGCGGGTGCTGCCTCGTCCCCCTCCATCCACTCGGCCGCGCGATCGCGCGTCGCACGGTCCTGCAGACCGAGGATGAGAGCCGCGGCTTCGTCGGGTGCGAGCAGCTCGTCATCTCGGTCGTCCGCCAGGAGGGCCCCGGTCACGGGCGGTGCCTCGGCGAAACGACCCATGACCTGTCCGGCCAGTGCGACGGTCTCCTCCGCCACGGCCGCGCGGCTCTCGGCGTCCAGGATCCTGGGGACCAGCGCCATGCTGGCCGTGTCGAGCGCGACCTCCTGTTCCAGCGCCGCGCCGGTCTCCAGAGGGAGCAGACGGGCACGCAACTCCCGCAGAGTGCCCCGCACCTGGATTCCGGCGTAGGTCGCCGCCGCGGCCAGCACGGAGGTACCGGGGAGACCCATCGGCACACCCTCGACCGGACAACAGCCCTTGCCGGCGCAGCAGTACGACCAGAAACGGCCGTCGGAGATGCACAGGGCCTCGATCACGGGGATGTCAAGCCGACCGCACTCGACCCGCAGGTGCTGGGCCAGGGGCTCCAGCCGTTCCATGACCTGGCGGCCCGTCTCTCCCTTCGCCGGTTCCTGGCAGAGGTAGGCGACCATCTGCGCGGGTCGGGCACCCCTGCGTTCGCTGCCCGTCACCAGTCCCTGCGCCAGTTGCCGGGCCACCGCGCCCCAGTCGTCCGGGTTCGTGGGAATGCCCAGCCGTGCCCGGCCGCCGAACCTGCCGCGTCCGCCCCGGTCGTGCAGGGCGACCAGGACGATGCTGTCCTCGGGCCGGTACCCGAGCAGGTAGGGCAGGGCGTCGGCCAGTTCGGCCGGGGTACGCAAGGTGACCTGGTGTGCGGTGCCCGCGTCGTACGGCGGTCGTCCCTCGTACGGGACATGCCCCTCGAACGAGGCCCGGGCGTCGCCCGACGGACGTCCGTCACGTCCGTCGTCACCGGTGATGTCGCCGTTTTCGAAGGATCCAGTGGTTTCGCTGTGATTCGTCATGCGGAGACGATCTCGCGGATCACCACATTCCGCTTGAGCCTGTGGATAAGTCCGATCAGGGACACGTCACACCTACAGCGGCAGCTGGCCGGACCAGCAGACCGGCCGGACCGGCACACTCACCGGACCGGCCGGCCATGACCGGATTGTCAGTGCGGTCCTGTTGTATGGACGCATGGAGCACACGAGCAACGCGGATCTCCGGGCCGACGCCGATGCCGTTCTGGCCCGCCTCGTCGGCGACGCCACCGGCACGGCCCGACTGCGTGACGACCAGTGGCGGGCGATCGAGGCGCTGGTTGCCGAGCGGCGCCGGGCCCTGGTCGTCCAGCGCACGGGCTGGGGCAAGTCCGCGGTGTACTTCGTGGCCACCTCGCTGCTGAGAGCGCGCGGCTCGGGGCCCACCGTGATCGTCTCGCCCCTGCTCGCCCTCATGCGCAACCAGGTGGAGGCCGCGGCCCGGGCCGGTATCCACGCGCGGACCATCAACTCCTCGAACACCGAAGAATGGGAAACGGTCCGCGCCGAGATCGCCGCGGGCGAGGTCGACGTCCTCCTGGTCAGCCCTGAACGACTCAACAACCCGGACTTCCGTGACCAGGTCCTGCCCGAGCTCGCCGCCACGACCGGGCTGCTCGTGGTCGACGAGGCCCACTGCATCTCCGACTGGGGTCACGACTTCCGTCCCGACTACCGTCGGCTGCGGACCATGCTCACCGACCTCCCCCGGGGTGTCCCCGTGCTCGCGACCACCGCGACCGCCAACGCCCGGGTGACCGCCGACGTCGCAGAGCAGCTCGGAACCGGGGGCACCTCGGACGCCCTGGTCCTGCGCGGCCCGCTCGACCGCGAGAGCCTCACCCTGGGTGTGCTGCGGCTTCCGGACGCGGCACACCGGATGGCCTGGCTCGCCGAGCACCTCGACGAGCTGCCGGGCTCCGGCATCATCTACACGCTCACCGTGTCCGCCGCCGAAGAGGTCAGCGCGTTTCTGCGTCAGCGCGGGCACGCCGTCGCCTCCTACACGGGCAGGACGGAGAACGCCGACCGGCAGCAAGCCGAGGACGACCTGCTCGCCAACAAGGTGAAGGCCCTGGTCGCCACGTCCGCCCTCGGGATGGGGTTCGACAAGCCCGACCTGGGCTTCGTCGTGCACCTCGGCTCGCCCTCGTCACCCATCGCCTACTACCAGCAGGTGGGCCGCGCCGGACGTGGTGTCGAGCACGCGGAGGTGCTCCTGCTGCCGGGGAAGGAGGACGAGGCGATCTGGGAGTACTTCGCGTCGCTCGCCTTCCCCTCGGAGGAGCTCGTGCGGCGCACGCTCGACGTCCTCGCCCGCGCGAGCGGACCCGTGTCGTTGCCCGCGCTGGAGCCGCTGGTGGAGCTGCGCCGCTCCCGCCTGGAGACCATGCTGAAGGTGCTGGACGTCGACGGGGCAGTCAAGCGGGTCAAGGGCGGCTGGATCGCGACCGGACAGCCCTGGACGTACGAGGCGGAGCGGTACGACTGGGTGGCGCGGCAGCGCAAGTCGGAGCAGGACGCGATGCGCCAGTACGTGTCGACGACCGGATGCCGCATGGAGTTCCTGCAGCGCCAGCTTGACGACGAAGGGGCCAAACCCTGCGGACGCTGCGACAACTGCGCGGGGGCGCGCCACAGTACCGAGACGTCCACGACGGCGTTGAACGCCGCGCGCGTCGACCTCGGTCGTGCGGGTGTCGAGGTGGAACCGCGCCGCATGTGGCCGACCGGCCTTCCCGCGATCGGCGTGGAGCTCAAGGGGCGCATCCCGGCGGGTGAACAGGCGTCGACCGGGAGAGCCTTGGGGCGTCTGTCGGACATCGGCTGGGGGAATCGGCTCCGCCCGATGCTGACTGCCCAGGCCCCCGACGAACCCGTCCCGGACGACGTGACGAAGGCGGTGGTGGGTGTGCTGGCCGACTGGGCCAAGGGACCCGGTGGCTGGGCCTCGGGAGCGGACGACGCGGGGCCCCGCCCGGTCGGCGTGGTCACCATCGCCTCACGCACCCGCCCGCAGCTGATCCACTCGTTGGGCGCGCGCATCGCGGACATCGGCCGGCTGCCGATGCTGGGCACCGTCGAGTACACCGGTGCTTCCTCCCCCATTCCACGGAGCAACAGCGCCCAGCGCCTCAAGGCGCTGGACGGGATGCTGCAGGTACCGCCCGCGCTCGCTTCCGCGCTGTCCGAGGCCCGCGGCCCGGTGCTCCTCGTGGACGACTACACCGAGACGGGGTGGACCCTCGCGGTCGCGGCACGGATGCTCCGACGCGCGGGCGCGCAGGGAGTGTTGCCCCTGGTGCTGGCCGTTCAGGGCTGACCTGTGGTGCGGCCCGCTGGAAGGTCGGCTCGCCGCATGTCGGCCGCGTTGCCGGGAACACGGTCCACACAGCGGGTGAACGAGGCGTGTACGACGAACACACGCGTCACCGCATCACCAATGGGTAGGGATATAAGACACGGGCCGACATATAACGGTCGGCGGCCCCAATTGCTCGTTGCCGCATCCAAGTTCGACAGGAAGAATTGAGTTCCGCTCCCCCGCATGGCCCGTCCGTGGTCCGGTAGGGCTTTGCCGTGGTGTGCGCTCCCCCCGAACCGACCCGCCCGCAGTGTGGGCCGTAGCCGAAGGGAGGCTCGTGACCTTCGGATTCGCTCCGTCCTCAGCGGCATCATTGTCGACGTCCACGTCCGCCGCTTCCGCCAACCGCTTGCTCGAGCCTGCCGAGTGGGCCGCGGCAGGCATCCCGCTGCTGCGCAGTCCGCGAGAGGTCGTCAGCGGGCTGCACGCGCGTCATCGGCCCAGACCGTCCACCGCTGTCGTGGCCGTGCTCGATCCCGACGAGAGGTTGCTGGCCAGCGCCTCGTTTTCCCGGCGCCAGGCGTCGGCCGACGGCTGGATGTTCCGGAACGCGTTGCTCGCCCAGCTGCGTCGCGTCATCCCGCACGACTTGCGTCGCCGCACTCCGGTACGCACCGCCGTGCTGCTCTACTGCCGTGAGGGCGACGCGCGTTGGACGGAGGAGGACGGCGCCTGGATGTGGGGCCTGCGTGACGCCTGCACCTTGCACGGGCTGCGCTGCGGGGCGTACATCACGCTGACCCGGGACGGATGGCAGGTCCTCGGCGAGGGGCGCGGAGGCCGCCGCCCCCACGCGGACTCGCCTCCGGAGCCCTTCGCGCTGTCCGAGGCACCGCCGCCGCTGCCCAGAACCGGCGGCGCCGCATCCGAGGTTCTGCGCCGGGCAGCCGCCCGCTGAGGGACACCACCCGAGCACGTATTCCGACGAAACGACCCGCCGGCCAGGGGCGAGCGATGCTTCGGACGCCCGCAACCCGACGCACAACATCGGCACGTGGGCCCGCCGCGTCTTCGGCGGCGCGTACGACAGCCCTCTGCCGGAGCGCTCGGGTGGGGCCTCCTGCCGCGCGGCCTCGGAGTGCACGCCGTCGGGCACGCCGAGGTGCGCGCGCCGAGACTCCCGTCGTCCGCGCACGCCAAGACCCCCGTGGAGGTATCGCAGCCGCGACGCCTCCCCAAGCCCGGTGTTCCCCGATGACCGGGACCGGCTCAGACGCCCGCGCCCAGCACCCCGTTGATCTGCTGCGGGTCACCGCAGACGATCAGCAAGGCACCCGCCCGCTTGTGGGCCAAGGGCAGCGCCGTGGCCGCAGCGGCTGCGGAACCACCGTTGACGGCGACCACGACCACGGGACGGACGCCTGCTCGGTCCGCGACGGCGGCGTCCGCGTAGAAGACGTCGTCCCCCGCGTCGTGCTGCGCCCAGTAGGACGCGTCACCGAAGGACAGCTCGTGGGCGGCCCAGGGGTGCTGCTCGCCGGTGGTGATCACCAGCACGTCACCCGGGGCGCGGCCCGAGTCCAGAAGCAGGTCCACGGCCTCCTCGGCCGCGTCCAGCGCACCCTCGGCCGAGGCCGGGATCAGCTGGACCTGCGGAGTCGCGGCGGCCGGTGCCGGAACGGCAGGGGCGGCCGGGGCCGCGGGCCCGGGCTTGGCGGCGACGTCACGCGATGCGCGTTGCACCGGCGGCGCGGGACGGACGGGACCAGGACGACCGGGGCGCGACGGCGCCGCCGGACGGGGACCGGGTACGGGTCGAGGGGTCGGCGCGGTGCGGCCGCTGGCCGGAGTGGCGCGGGGACCCTGGGCACTCTCGTGAATCTGAGGCTCCTCGGGAATGAGAGGCATGAGGTGTTATTTATCAAACGTTGGTGCGGCTCGCGCCAGCGGGTGGCACATGCGTGCGAGCGGAATCGTCAGAAGTCGAAGCCGAGCTGGCCCTCGATCTCCGGAACGCTTCCGTCCGCCCAGATGCGGGCCTTCTTGAGGTGCCGCCACTGGGGCAGCGCATCAAGATACGCCCACGACAACCGGTGGTACGGGGTAGGGCCCCGCTCCTCCAGTGCGGCCTTGTGCACGGGTGAGGGATACCCGGCGTTGTCCGCAAAACCGAAGTCTGCATGGTCGATACCCAGTTCGGCCATCATTTTGTCGCGCTGAACCTTGGCGAGCACCGAGGCCGCCGCGACCGCCACGCACGACCGGTCGCCCTTGATCACCGTGCGGACCTTCCAGGGAGAGCCGAGGTAGTCGTGCTTCCCGTCGAGGATCACCGCGTCCGGGCGGATCGGAAGAGCGTCCAGAGCGCGTACGGCGGCAAGCCGAAGCGCGGCCGTCATCCCCAGGTCGTCGATCTCCTCTGGCGAGGCGTGACCCAGGGCGTACGACGTCACCCACTTCTCCAGTTGCACGGCAAGCTCATTGCGGCGCTTGACGGAGAGAAGCTTGGAGTCCGTGAGCCCCACGGGAGGCCGGCGGAGTCCGGTGACCGCCGCGCAGACGGTGACGGGACCGGCCCACGCGCCGCGGCCCACCTCGTCGACACCGGCAATGACCTTCGCTCCGGTCGTGGCGCGGAGGGAGCGCTCGACGGTGTGAGTAGGTGGTTCGTACGGCATGGCGCCCTTAGGGTACGCCGCCCGGATACCCTCGCGACACCCCGGATCCCCACGAAGACCCTCCGACCGGCGGGGACCGCGTCAGGACGCCCCGACCCACGTCCGGCCGAAGCGCAAGCAGCATGAACCGGGCGGCCGCCTTTTCGGCATCCCGCTCATCCGATTCGCCAAGGCACACCTTCGGCCGGTCACTCACCCCGACCGACGCGACGTGCGGCACACAGCCGTCCGTCGCCTGCGGAGAGCGCTGCGGTGCCGTCGGGCAGCGACGAGGGGAACGCCGGACGGGCGAGGTGGCGAGACAGCAGGCGCACCCTCAAGCGCGCGACCGCCCTCGCGGACCTTCACCAACCGCATATACAGACCTCGGAACGTGACGGGCCCTCAGTCACCCGACCCTGGTCAGGTGAGTGCTCTGGTGTGCTTGTCACGCCCCGCACACCGCCACCATCGCCGCCCGTAGCACGGTCAGGAAGCGGCACACCGATCACAGCCCACCCCTCGCGCCTCGCCGGTCAGTCACCCCACGTGCGCACAGACCTCGCACAGCGGATGACCGAACAACGAGCAGCCGATCACGGAGGGTTCCCATCGGTCACGGTGAGTTGGACCGAGGTGGCCGTCGCTGCTCAATGCGCCGTCACACGGACGTCGGCACCCACTGCGGCAGCGCCTCCACCTGCTCCACCCAGGGCCGGGGAGGCGTCCCCGTCTTCGCCGCGGCCAGGATCCCGCCCACGATGGCACAGGTGGTGTCCACGTCCCCGCCGACCTGTGCCGTCGTCCAGAACGCCTCTTCGTAGTCGCCCAGGGAGCGAACGGCGGACCAGAGCGCGAAGGGAACGGTGTCATGGGCTGTCGTACGCCTTCCGCAGCCCAGGACGGCCGCGACGGTGGCGGCGTCGCCGTAGTCGAGCATGTCCCGGGCACGTCGCAGGCCGGCGCCGACGGCACTCTTCGGGACGAGGGAGATGACGTCGTCCAGCAGTGCCCCCGCACTGGGCGGGCCGCCGGGCGCACCGGCCAGCGCGGCGGCCGCGGCCACGGCCATGGCCCCGACCACGGCCTCCCGGTGCTGGTGCGTGGGATAGGCGGAGATCTCCGCCTGGTGGGTCGCCTGCTCGGGGTCGTCGGCGTACCAGGCGCCCAGCGGGGCGATCCGCATGGCGGCGCCGTTGCCCCAGGACCCCTGACCGTTGAACAGCGCGGCGGACAGTTCGCGCCAGTCGCCGCCCTCCCGGACCAGTCTCAGCAGCCGGTTGACGGCCGGACCGTAGCCACGGTCGAAGTCGTGGTGCTCCGCGAAGGAGCGGGCCAGTGCGTCCTGGTCGACGCGGTGGTGGGCGGCCAGGACGGCGACCACGGAACAGGCCATCTCCGTGTCGTCTGTCCACTGCCAGGGGCCGGGCGGCAGCTCGCGGCGCTTCAGCAGCGGGTAGTTCACCGGCACGAAGAACTGTGAGCCCAGCGCGTCCCCCACCGCGAGTCCGCGCAGGCTGGCGAGGGCGCGCTCCAGGCGCCCTTCGGGAGAGGAGTCAGGGGTCATCGCTCTGCCACTCTATCCGGTGATCCCGTAGGGTTCCGGATCTCGCCACCGGTCGAAGGGCCGGTCAAGCGTGTACTTGCCGTCGTCCCCGAGAACGAGCATCCGCATCTCGGCGTTCCCGGGATTCGACAGCGACTCGAATTCGGCGACCGTCCAGTGGAACCAGCGCATGCAGAACAGGCGCATGGCGAGACCGTGGGTCACGATGAGCACGTTCGGCGGGTGGTCGGGGGCCTCGAAGCTGCGGAACAGGCTCTCCAGGAAGCCGCCCACCCGGTCGTACACGTCGGCGCCGCTCTCCCCCTGGGCGAAGCGGTAGAAGAAGTGCCCGTAGGCGTCCCGGTAGGCCTTCTGCAGACGGACGTCGTCGCGGTCCTGCCAGTTGCCCCAGTCCTGCTCGCGCAGCCGGGGCTCCTCGCGCACCCGTATCAGCTCGGGGTCGAGGTGGAAGGCGCGGAGGGTCTCGTGCGTGCGCCGGTAGGGCGATACGTACACGCTGACCCGCTCGCCGCCGAACAGCTCCCGCAGGGTCTTGCCCGTCTCCTCAGCCTGCCGCCAGCCTCGCTCGGTCAGGGCCAGTGCGTGGTCCGGTTCACGCTCGTACACGGTGTCATCAACATTGCCCGTTGACTCCCCGTGTCGGACAAGAACGATGCGCCGTGGTCGTGCCATGCCGAAACCCTAGATCGGATGGCGAGCGTCCGAGCACTCGGAGGGCCCTCATACGGCACAGGTCACACACATCCTCCACCAAGAGCCACAGTGGAGCACCCGCAGCCGGCGAGTTCGGATGTCAAACCGTCCAGGTCGGTTCCAGCTCCACGATGTCACCGGTGAGGGAGGAGATGTCCGCCTCGGTCTGGGCGCGCAGCGCGAGTCGCTCCACGCGCTCGGTGCGGTACTTGCCGTGTTCGGCCTCGGAGCGCCACATCGACAGCACCAGGAACTCATGGCCCGGGGCCTCGGCGAACAGCCCGCGGATCATGCCGGGGGAACCGGCCATGGCGGGGTTCCACACCTTCTCCTGCATCAGGGTGAAGTGCTCGGCGCGCTCCTCGTGGACCCGGCACAGCGCCACCCGCAACAGGTCCGAGTCGGTGAAGCGGGGTTCGAAGCCCGTTTTCACGTCGAAGCGGTAGTCGAACAGGCGGACCTGGGCGTCCTTGAAGGTGCCCGCCTGGGCGGCCGCGAGCCGGTCGTGGGAGCGCGCCATGAAGGAGTCGTAGAAGGCGCGGCTCTCCCAGAAGGAGAAGACATGCGCGACGGAGGGCCGTGCCCTGCTCCAGCCCCCGCCCTGTCCCCGAAAGCCCGGCTCCCCCAGAAGCCCCGCCCACTTTCGCTGCCCGCGTTCGAAACCGCGGCGGTCCACCACGGTGCAGCGAATCCACTTGACCAGCACCGCGCCATGGTAAGGCCAGCGGGCGTGGCGTCGGTCACCTCCGGCTCGGGACAGTCGTGCGAGCGTGCACGCGCGCGTGGCAGGATGGACAACCGGCCCTGACGAGCGGCCAGTTCGGGGCAACGGCAGACGGGGAACGGGGAGGTCAGTCCGGTGAACGGCCTGAACAAGGGCATCCGCAAGGTCGAGATAGCGCTGAAGTGGGACCCGAGTCCGGCAGGGCAACCGCCCACGGATCTGGACATAGTGGCCGCGACCTACCTGACGGACGATCCGCAGGACGCACCCGCGTACGTGGTGCACTTCGACAGCCGCTCTCCCGACGGCACCATCTATCTCAACCGGGACAGCAAGGACGGCAAGGGCTTCGGCTGGGACGAGGTCCTGACGGTGGAACTCGCGCGGCTGGACGCCCGGTACGCGCGCGTGGTCGTCGGTGTGGTCATCCAGCAGCGGCCCGCGCACCGGTCCTTCGTCAGCGTGCTCAATCCCGCCGTCCGGATCCGCGAGGGATACACCGACCTGGCGGTGGACGACTTCGGCGGCGTGCTCGGCGCGACGGCGGCGACGGTCGCGGAATTTGTCCGTGTGCCGTCCGACGGGTGGTCGTTCCGCGACGGTGTCCAGGGCTTCGAGGACGACCCGGCGGACTTCACCCGGATCATGGGCCGGCTGCGCCGGTCCTGATCCCCGTACCGCACGCCGGGTGTCGGACACGCACGAGGGCGGTGGAGCCGTGGACCGGCTCCACCGCCCTCTGCCAGGTCAGTCACCCCTGGCCGTTACGGCGTGTGTCAGCTGCAGCCGCTGGTCGAGCCGCAGCCCTCGCAGATGTAGCAGGAGCCGGCCCGCTGCATCTTCGTACCGCAGGAGAAGCACAGCGGGGCGTCGGCCTGGATGCCCAGCTGCATCTCCACCAGTTCGGCGCTGGTGTGGGCCTGCTTCGGGGCGGGCTTGCTCGCCTCGGCGTCCGCCTTCGGCGTGGCGACGGCCTTCAGGTCGGTCTGGCGCGGGGCCGACTGGGCCAGGCCCTCGACGTCCACGTCCTCCTCGGCCGGCTCGTACGAACCGGTCTCCAGGTGCCGCTGACGCTCCTCGGCGGAGTGGATGCCGAGCGCGGAGCGCGTCTCGAAGGGCAGGAAGTCCAGCGCCAGGCGGCGGAAGATGTAGTCGACGATCGACTGGGCCATCCGCACGTCGGGGTCGTCCGTCATGCCGGCCGGCTCGAAGCGCATGTTGGTGAACTTCGAGACGTACGTCTCCAGCGGGACGCCGTACTGCAGGCCGACGGAGACCGCGATGGAGAAGGCGTCCATCATGCCCGCGAGGGTCGAGCCCTGCTTGGACATCTTCAGGAAGACCTCGCCGAGACCATCGTCCGGGTAGGAGTTGGCGGTCATGTAGCCCTCGGCACCGCCGACGGTGAAGGACGTGGTGATGCCGGGACGTCCCTTCGGGAGGCGCTTGCGGACCGGGCGGTACTCGACGACCTTCTCGACCGCGGTACGGATCGTCTCCTCGGCCTTCTCGGTGATCTCCGCCTTCTCCTTCTCCTTGGTCTTCGCGGAGAGGGGCTGGCCGACCTTGCAGTTGTCGCGGTAGATGGCGAGGGCCTTGACGCCGAGCTTCCAGGCCTCGAAGTAGATCTCCTCGACCTCCTCGACGGTCGCCGTCTCCGGCATGTTGACCGTCTTGGAGATGGCGCCGGAGATCCACGGCTGGATCGCGGCCATCATGCGGACGTGGCCCATCGGGGAGATGGCGCGCTCGCCCATGGCGCAGTCGAACACCTCGTAGTGCTCCTGCTTGAGACCGGGGGCGTCGATCACATTGCCGTGCTCGGCGATGTGGGCGACGATCGCCTCGATCTGCTCCTCCTGGTAGCCCAGGCGGCGCAGGGCCTGCGGGACGGTGCCGTTGACGATCTGCATCGAGCCGCCGCCGACCAGCTTCTTGAACTTGACCAGGGCGAGGTCGGGCTCGACACCGGTGGTGTCGCAGGACATCGCCAGGCCGATGGTGCCGGTCGGGGCGAGCACGGACGCCTGGGAGTTACGGAAACCGTTCTTCTCACCGAGACGCAGCACGTCCTGCCAGGCCTCCGTGGCGGCGGCCCAGACCGGGGTGTCCAGGTCGTCCATGCGGACGGCCGTGCCGTTGGCGTCGGCGTGCTGCTTCATGACGCGGTTGTGGGCGTCGGCGTTGCGGGCGTAGCCGTCGTAGGGGCCGACGACCGCAGCCAGCTCGGCGGAGCGGCGGTAGGCCGTACCCGTCATCAGGGAGGTGATGGAGCCGGCCAGGGCGCGGCCGCCGTCGGAGTCGTAGGCGTGACCCGTGGCCATCAGCAGGGCGCCGAGGTTGGCGTACCCGATGCCGAGCTGGCGGAACGCGCGGGTGTTCTCCCCGATCTTCTGGGTGGGGAAGTCCGCGAAGCAGATGGAGATGTCCATCGCGGTGATGACGAGCTCGACGACCTTCTGGAAGCGCTCGGTCTCGAAGGACTGGTTGCCCTGACCGTCGTCCTTGAGGAACTTCATCAGGTTCAGCGAGGCCAGGTTGCAGGACGTGTTGTCCAGGTGCATGTACTCGCTGCACGGGTTCGACGCGGTGATCCGGCCGGACTCGGGGCAGGTGTGCCAGTTGTTGATGGTGTCGTCGTACTGGATGCCGGGGTCGGCGCAGGCCCAGGCGGCCTCGGCGATCTTGCGGAAGAGCGACTTGGCGTCGACCTCCTCGATCACGTCACCGGTCATCCGCGCGCGCAGGCCGAACTGGCCGCCCTGCTCGACGGCCTTCATGAACTCGTCGTTCACGCGGACCGAGTTGTTGGCGTTCTGGTACTGGACGGACGTGATGTCGTCGCCGCCCAGGTCCATGTCGAAGCCCGCGTCGCGCAGGACGCGGATCTTCTCCTCCTCCTTGACCTTGGTCTCGATGAAGTCCTCGATGTCCGGGTGGTCCACGTCGAGGACGACCATCTTGGCGGCGCGGCGGGTGGCGCCACCCGACTTGATGGTGCCGGCGGAGGCGTCGGCGCCGCGCATGAAGGAGACCGGGCCGGAGGCGTTGCCACCGGAGGAGAGCAGTTCCTTGGAGGAGCGGATGCGGGAGAGGTTCAGGCCCGCGCCGGAACCGCCCTTGAAGATCATGCCCTCTTCCTTGTACCAGTCGAGGATCGACTCCATGGAGTCGTCGACCGACAGGATGAAGCAGGCGGAGACCTGCTGGGGCTGCGGGGTGCCGACGTTGAACCAGACCGGGCTGTTGAAGCTGAAGATCTGGTGCAGGAGGGCGTACGCCAGCTCGTGCTCGAAGATCTCGGCGTCGGCGGGCGAGGCGAAGTACTTGTAGTCCTCACCGGCCTTCCGGTACGTCTTCACGATGCGGTCGATCAGCTGCTTGAGGCTGACCTCGCGCTGCGGGGTGCCGACGGCTCCCCGGAAGTACTTGCTGGTGACGATGTTGACCGCGTTCACCGACCAGAAGTCGGGGAACTCGACGCCACGCTGCTCGAAATTGACCGAGCCGTCGCGCCAGTTGGTCATGACGACGTCACGGCGCTCCCAGGCCACCTCGTCGTACGGGTGCACGCCGGGGGTGGTGTGGATGCGCTCGACACGCAGCCCCTTGGTGGCCTTGGCGCCCTTCGCTCGGGAACCTCGTGCCGGACCGCTCGCCGTCTCTGTCATGCCGCCTCCCTGTACAGGCAAAAACGCCCTGAAATGCCACGATGTTCCCGTGGCGCGGTGTTGTGTCTGGTGCTGCGGGCGACACACTCGCCCTCACCCGCAACAAAGTCTTCGTGCGCCGCCGCCCCGACCGGATCCGGGGTCTGTCGCCCGGTTCCGGCCCTCCGGTCAGTCGGCAGCGTGGGCGGGCTCGGGGACCTGTACGGTCCCTCCACGCCCGCCGTCGTCTTCCCGGCCCCCCGCGACAGCGCCTTCGGCGTCCTCGCGGTCGTCGTCGTCCGCGGCGGGGTGTCCCGTCTGCTCCCTGAGTTCCGCGATGGCGGCCTCGAAGTCCTCGAGCGAGTCGAACGCCCGGTAGACGGACGCGAATCGCAGGTAGGCGACGAGGTCGAGCTCCTGCAACGGGCCGAGTATGGCCAGCCCCACGTCGTGGGTGGTCAGTTCGGCGCTCCCGGTGGCACGCACCGCCTCCTCGACGCGCTGGCCGAGCTGGGCGAGTGCGTCCTCGGTGACGGGCCGTCCCTGGCATGCCTTGCGCACACCGTTGATGATCTTGGTGCGACTGAAGGGCTCGGTGACTCCGGACCGCTTCACCACCATGAGCGAGCACGTCTCCACGGTCGTGAAACGACGGGAGCAGTCAGGGCACTGGCGGCGCCTGCGGATCGACGTGCCGTCGTCGGTCGTACGACTGTCGACCACGCGGCTGTCGGGGTGCCTGCAGAAGGGGCAGTGCATGAATTCCCAACCCTCCTCACAGCAGACTCAATAGCCTCGCAGGGCCTCACGGGCCCCTCGAAGCAGCCCCAAGCATAGGCGATCCAGGAGGGTGCGATGACCCGGGGGACCACAACTTGTGGGCTGCCGGTGACATCCAACCACTAGATATGGGGCTTGGCTCATACACCCAGGCGGCGACGCGTGTCGCACCCCAAGGGCTCACAGGCCGCGTTCCCGCCGTCACATTGAGCATGCGGAACTCGCGCCTAGGCGCGCGTGCACAGCCGTGTCACCGCGGCGCGACTGAGGGGTGGCGTGAGCACCAGGAGGAGGAGAGGTGCGACTCTCGCACAGAGCCGGGCCCGGTGCCCGACCGACGGGAGGACGGATGGCAGACTGGGGCGACACCTCACAAGGTCATCGATCCCGGCGGTGAAGAGTACAACAATGCACGCTTTCATCCGTCGGCCAGCGCGCTAGCCATACACCCAGGCACATGATCAAGTCAGGCGTTTCACGCTTTTTCACTCGAACGTGTGTTTGGCGCAACCTTTCGAAAGCAACTACCGTTGTCCAGCAGGGAGACCATCGAGAGGGGCCGACGTGACCACCACCGCAGACAGTGCCACCATCACCGCCCAGGACCGCTCCCAGGGCCGACTCGAGCCGGTGCACGCGATGAACGAAGCCACGAATCCCGAGGGGCACAAGCGCTCCCTGCCGGGACGACCTCCAGGCATCCGGGCGGACAGCTCGGGGCTCACCGACCGGCAGCGGCGGGTGATCGAGGTCATCAGGGACTCCGTGCAGCGGCGCGGATATCCGCCGTCCATGCGGGAGATCGGCCAGGCGGTCGGCCTGTCCAGCACGTCCTCGGTCGCCCACCAGCTGATGGCACTGGAGCGGAAGGGCTTCCTCCGCCGCGACCCGCACCGCCCGCGCGCGTACGAGGTCCGCGGTTCCGACCAGGCCGCCGCCGTGCAGCCCACGGACACCGCCGGCAAGCCCGCCGCGTCGTATGTTCCGTTGGTCGGCCGGATCGCCGCCGGTGGCCCGATCCTGGCCGAGGAGTCGGTCGAGGACGTCTTCCCCCTGCCCCGGCAGCTCGTCGGTGACGGTGAGCTGTTCGTGCTGAAGGTCGTGGGCGACTCGATGATCGAGGCCGCGATCTGCGACGGCGACTGGGTCACCGTCCGCCGCCAGCCGGTCGCCGAGAACGGCGACATCGTGGCCGCCATGCTCGACGGCGAGGCCACCGTCAAGCGCTTCAAGCGTGAGGACGGCCATGTGTGGCTGCTCCCGCACAACGCGGCATACGAGCCGATCCCGGGCGACGACGCGACCATTCTCGGCAAGGTGGTGGCCGTTCTGCGCCGCGTCTGAGACCGGCGGTGGACGGGCCTTCTCGATCCGCCTCCGCCCCTGACTGGGCCCCGGAATCCCTGCGCCGATTCCGGGGCCCTGTGCTGCGCCCACCGACGCTGCCCCACCGCTTGGGGACGGCGGACGGCCGGGCCGGCTACCGGACCAGGCCCTCCCTCACTGCGCTTCCGCTGCCGATTCCAGCTCCGCCTTCCGCGCCGCCTCGTCGATCGCCGCCAGTGACCTACGGACCTGGTTGCGGTCCGTCGTGTACCAGAAGTCGGGCATGGACGCCTTGAGGTAGCTGCCGTAGCGGGCGGTCGCCAGGCGCTGGTCCAGTACGGCGACGACACCGCGGTCACCCGAGGCGCGTACCAGCCGGCCCGCACCCTGGGCCATCAGCAGCGCGGCGTGCGTGGCGGCGACTGCCATGAAGCCGTTGCCCCCGGCGTCCTCCACCGCTTTCTGGCGAGCGCTCATCAGCGGATCGTCCGGGCGCGGGAACGGGATCTTGTCCATGACCACCAGCTGGCAGCTGGGTCCGGGGACGTCGACGCCCTGCCAGAGCGAGAGCGTGCCGAAGAGGCAGGTCCTGGGATCCGCCGCGAAGTTCTTGATCAGCTCGCCGAGGGTCTCCTCCCCCTGCAACAGGATGGGGAACTCGGGAATGCGGGTGCGCAGCTCCTCCGCGGCAAGCTGGGCGGCCCGCATCGAGGAGAAGAGGCCGAGGGTGCGCCCGCCGGCCGCCTGGATCAGCTCCGTCAGCTCGTCCAGCATGTCCCCGCGGTCACCGTCCCGCGCGGGGCGCGCCAGATGCTTGGCGACGTACAGGATGCCCTGCTTGGGGTAGTCGAAGGGCGAGCCGACGTCGATGCCCTTCCACTGCGGGACGTCCTCGCCCTGCGTGCCCTCGGGGGCGAGGCCCAGAGAGGCGCCCACGCCGTTGAAGTCCCCGCCCAGTTTCAGCGTCGCCGAGGCCAGGACGACGGAGCGGTCCGCGAAGAGCTTCTCGCGGAGCAGGCCCGACACGGACAGGGGGGCGACGCGCAGGGAGGCGCCGAAGCGGTCGTGGCGCTCGTACCAGACGACGTCGTACTCGGAGCCGTTCACGATCCGCTCCGCCACGTCGTGCACGCTCTCCACCGAGGCGAGCGCCTGCTTGCGGACGGCGTCCTCGTCCTGGACCGACTTGTCGCGGGTCGCGCCGATCGCGGAGATGACGGTGCGCGCTGCGTCGCGCAGCGCCATGAGGGCGTAGCCGAGGTCTTCCGGGATCTCCTCGAGGCGGCCCGGCAGCGCCAGCTCCATCAGCCGCTCGAAGCCCTCGGCGGCGGTCTGGAGCTGGTCGGCGGCCTTCTCGTCGACCAGTTTCGCCGCGCGGCGCACCGCACGGTTGACCTGGCCCGGGGTGAGCTCGCCGGTGGCGACTCCCGTCACCCGGGAGACCAGCTCGTGCGCCTCGTCGACGATCAGCACCTCGTGCTGCGGGAGGACCGGGGCGCCCTCGATGGCGTCGATGGCGAGCAGGGCGTGGTTGGTGACGACGACCTCGGACAGTTTGGCGCGCTCGCGAGCCATCTCCGCGAAGCACTCGGCACCGTACGCGCACTTCGAGGCGCCGAGGCACTCGCGCGAGGAGACGGAGACCTGACTCCAGGCGCGGTCGGAGACGCCGGGTGTCAGGTCGTCGCGGTCCCCGTCCTCGGTCTCGTCGGCCCAGTCGCGCAGCCGCATCAGGTCCTGGCCGAGCTTGCTGGTGGGCGCGGCCGCCTCGAACTGGTCGAAGAGGCCCTCCTCCTCGTCCTGAGGCATGCCTTCGTGCAGACGGTGCAGGCACAGATAGTTGGAGCGGCCCTTGAGCATCGCGAACTCCGGGCGGCGACGCAGCAGCGGATGCAGCGCGTCGACCGTGCGCGGCAGATCCCGCTCCACGAGCTGGCGCTGCAGTGCCAGGGTGGCGGTCGCCACGACGACTCTCTCCCCGTGTGCGAGCGCGGGCACGAGGTACCCCAGGGACTTACCGGTACCGGTGCCGGCTTGGACCAGCAGATGGGAGCCGTCGTCGATCGCCTCCGCGACGGCTTCGGCCATGGTCACCTGGCCGGGGCGCTCCGTACCGCCGACGGCGGCGACGGCGGCATGCAGGAGTTCGGGGAGTGAGGGCTTCGTCATAGCGCGACCACCCTACGGCGCGGGACTGACAAACGTGGGGTCATGCAGGTGGTCAGAGGTGACAGCGGGGACGGCGGGGACGGAATCAATGTCGGTGCTTCTCGAGTCGGTGGTGGGCGGAGGGGCGGTGGGGCGGAGTGCGTGACCGGCCGGAAAAGAATTCTTCGGCCGCCTGACGACGGGGAACCGGTCGGCACCCCGAGGCGTTCACCTTGTAACGGCACGACAGCGGAGGGTCGCAACAGGGGGCGTCATGGCCGGTCCCGGACCATGAGGGCCGCTCGCTTGGCGGGCAGGTCGACCTCGGCGGAAAACCGGAAGCCGGCACTGAGAAAGGCGGCGATGGAGGGGATGTTGCGAAGGTCGGGTTCAGCGAGGACACGTGCGCACGCGGGTCTCCTGTCGAGTACGAGGCGGGCCACGGCTCGGAGCAGAGCGGCGCCGAGTCCTCGTCCACGGTCGGCGCCACCGCCGATGAGGAGGTGGATACCCGTGTCATGAGGCCGGGCCGGATAGTGACGGGCCAGTGGGTCGAGGTCTGCCCGGTAGATCTCCCAGTAGCTCATCGGAGTGCCGTCCAGGACACCGAGACAGGGAACGCTGCGTCCGTCGCCGTCGAGTTGGCACCGCAGATGGGCCTCGGTCACGGAGGCGGGACCTGAAAGCTCCCAGAAGGCGGCGACATCGGGGTCGTTCATCCAACCGCAGATGCGGCGGAGGTCCCTCTCGACCCGGACGGGGACGAGGTGGAAGACGCCGGTGGGAGTGGCGACGGGACCCCAGCCCTCGATGTGGTTCAGCAGGTCGTCGGCATCGGGTGCGGACAGACAGAGAGCCGGCATGTCCTCGACGTGTGTGGGATGCACGGTAAGGCCTCTCTCCGACGGCGGAACGGGTGGGCACCTCGGTGGGGTGAGGGAGTGGGTGTTCAGGAAGCTGAAGGTTTGAGGAGATGCAGGGGGTTGGCGATGGTGACGTACACGGACTGGGTGTCGACCGGACCGACGAGTTCGTCGAGGCCGTGGAGCCGGGTCAGGAGGTTGGCCTTGCAGCGCAGGACGGGTGAGTCGAGCAGACGGGCGGGCAGCGAACTGCGCAACCGGGCGGGGCCGTGGGCGGCGTCCGTGAGGAACCGTCGGAAGGCGGCGAGCAGTACGTGCTCGTCGGCGAGCCGCTGGGAGCCGAAGGCGCCGATGAGTCCGAGGACGTTGTTGATGCCGAGGTAGTAGGCGAAGCGTTCGTCGGTGACCTCGTCGGAGACGAAGGTGTCACTGTGTTCGCCGATTCCGGGCAGTCGGGCGTCGAGTTCCGTGCGGCGGGACACGCGGAAGTAGTAGCCCTGGTTGTCGCGGTAGCGGCCGCCGGTGGGCCAGCCGTCGGGGTCCAGCAGAAGGAGCGTGTTCTGCTGGTGTGCTTCCAGAGCGATGCCTGCCTCGCCGTCGAACCACAGCACCGGACGGACGACCTGCTCGAGGTAGCGCAGGAACCACTCGGTGGCCACGGCGACTCGCGGTCGGCCCGTCTTCCGAGCGAGGCGGGTGACGAGCGCGGCGAGCCGCGACGGCCCGGGGGAAGCCGTGCCCTGAGCCGGCAGGTGCGTCCCGGTCACGGGATGACCTGGTTGTGCGTTCTCTCGGGCGGACGGCCGGGGCGCGACGAGGCCGGCGACGCAGGAGACGTCGTCGGCCGGGGTGAACGGGTTGTGCCGGATCACCACGTCGAGCCCTGTCACCGGGAGGCCGTCCGGGCCGTCGACCGCGAGCCAGGCCGGGTCGCGGACGATGTCGAAGCCCGGATGGACCGTCTGCCACTGCCTGCACAGGCCGGTGCGCAACAGGCGGTGCACCTCGACACCGCGATGCAGTTCCTTGCGGAGGTTCTCGCGGCGGGAGTTGGTGATGCGCAGGCCCAGCGACAGCTTGAGCATCGCCGGGGCGCCCGAGCGGTAGACGGTGCGGACGGAAGAGGTGGGATGCCAGGGAAATCCGTGGGTGCCGAGGTCGCGGAGCAGTCCCGCGTCGAACAGGGCTGCGACGTCGGGACGTTGGCGGACCTCATGTAGCTGCCAGGGGTGCATCGGCAGGGCGGCGTGGCCGTCGGGCAGCGACAGCCCGGCGCCGGCGAGTCGGGCCGTCAGCCGGTCCGCGGGGACGCGGCGGCCACGCTCGGTCCAGGCGGAGTCGGTGGCGAGTACGGAGGGGGCGACAGCCAGCCAGTGCAAGCGGAAGGTGCCGTGCAACTCAGGTGAGTACAGGGCGGCTTCGGTGTCCGAGAGGCCTTCGCGGCTCTTGGGGGTCGGGTGGAAGGGATGTCCGAGCATCAGTGCCTGTTCGGCCGAGAGGAACAGGTCAGGCTGGTCCGCCGGGCTTTCCCCTCGGCTGCTGATGAAGGTCGCGGTTCGGCGGACGGAGTCGGCGACGCGAGCGACGAGGTCGACCCCGGCCTCGATGGCGGAGTTGGGGGCGGTGCGGCCGTCTGCCCGGGCGGTTTCTGGGCCTGGGCAGGCAGTGGTGCCGTGGCCTCGGAGGGCGTCCCGTCCCTCGCCGATGCGCGGCTCCTCTGTGGCGGCGGCCGTGGGGGTCGGCGATGCGAGCGTCTCGCGGGCCAGCAGGGCCGCGACCGTGACCGCGTCCGCGGGTGGGGCGTGGTCGGAGGCATGCGCCAGGTGCACGGGACCGAAGCGGTGCCAGCCCGTCGGGGACCAGTAGGGGACGGGGGTGAGCAGAGTGGTGCCGCTGGCGGGCAGCGGGATGCGCAGGATGCCGTCGTCGGGGGCGGACAGGCCGTTCTCGCGCACCCAGCAGCGCAGCAGGTTCTCCACGGCCGCGGCCTGGGCCGCCGTGAGGGGGTCGGGGTGGTCCAGGAGAGCGGGGTGCGCCAGGTGCGGTGGTTCGGTGGCATGGGGGTCTTCCCGACGGCGGGGGACCGGGGCAGCGGGGGTGAAGAACGTTGACGGAACAGAGGAGGGGGACGCCGGTGCGGGGGAAGTGGCAGTGGGCGGGGTGGCTGAGCCGGCTGGCTGGAGGGATGTGTTCAAGGTCGTTCCTCGTCGGGTGGGGTGGGCTCGGTCGGCGACGAAACGGGGTGTGGTGGCGGTGGGCACGCAGCCCGTGGGCGGACTCCGGTGGCTCCGTCGAGACGTGGGTTCTGGGGAGGCGTGGCCGGGAGCTGTGTGTTCCACGTGGCGGAGGCGGCCCCCGGCGGCCTGTGCACCTCTTCACTCAGTTCGCTCACGGGTCACATCGGCGATGTCGTACCCGGGCGGCGGATGACCATGGCGTACGCAGGGCGCCTGTGGGGCTGCCGGTCGGGTCAGCTCGGGTCTTCGGTGCCGCTCCCGTGGCGTGGGGGTGGGCCGGTCGGTTGTTGCGACGGGCCGGACCGGCCGTGATCGACCTGGCCCGTGCGACCGGGGTGGGCGCGGGCCACCGCCTCCACGGCGTCCGCCAGCCGGTCGAGCACGGCGGCGGCCTGCTCGTCGCTGATCGTCAGGGGCGGCAGCAGACGTACGACGCCGGCGTGGCGTCCGCCGAGTTCGACGATCAGGCCGCGTCGCAGGCACTCCCGCTGGACGGCGGCGGCAAGGCCGGGGGCGGCCGGGTGAGGGCCGCGAACGTCGGCGGTCGGGATGTCCTCTCCCTGAGCGGGAGAGTGGAGTCGCGACGAGGCAACGTCGGCCGAAACACCCACCTGGTCGGGGCCCGCCGAAACCGCCCGCAGAGGCACCTCCGAGGATCCGGGAGCTGCCGCCGCTGCTTCCCCGGTCGGGTTCGTCCGACTGCCCTCGCGGTCGTGAGCACCAGCGCGGCCCTGCCTGCCGGCCCATTGGTGTTCGCCGCTGTCGTACACGGCGTCTGGGTCCACCATCTCGATCCCGATCATCAGCCCGCGCCCGCGCACGTCCCCGATGCACGGGAAGTCATGGGCCAGTTGCCGGAGTTGGCTCAGCATGTGTGCGCCCAAGGTGGCCGCACGGTCGGCGAGATGGTTGGAGCGGACGTAGGCGAGCGTCGCCGTGCCGGCGGCCATGGCGAGTTGGTTGCCGCGGAACGTGCCCACTTGGGCACCGGGTTCCCAGACGTCGAGGCTGTCGCGATAGACGATGACGGCCAGGGGCAGGCTGCCGCCGATGGCCTTGGAGAGGACCATGACATCGGGCGTGATCCCGCTGTGCTCCACGGCCCAGAAGGCACCGGTCCGACCGACTCCTGTCTGGGCCTCGTCGGCGATGAGCGGGATGGACCGTTCGGCGGTGATCTGTCGTATGCGCCGCATCCAGGCGTCCGGTGCGGGGAGGACGCCGCCCTCGCCCTGGACGGGTTCGACGATCATCCCGGCGGGAGGGCGCACACCGGATCGGGGGTCGTCGAGGACGGACTCGGTCCAGCGTGCGGCGAGGTCGGCGCCCCGCTCGCCGCCGACACCGAAGGGACAGCGATAGTCCTGCGGAAAGGGCAGGCGCGTCGCCCGTATGCCGAAGGCGCCCCCGGAGGCGTCGAAGGAACCCGAGGTCATGCCGTGGTGGGCTCCGGTGAACGCGAGGACTCCCGTGCGGCCGGTGGCGGCCCGGACCAGTCCGAGGGCGGCCTCCACCGCATCCGTGCCGGCCGGACCGCAGAACTGCACGCGTGCGTGGGCGGCGAGTCCGGAGGGCAGGGTGCGGAACAATTCGGTGATGAAGGCGTCCCTGACGGGAGTGGCCAGGTCGGGAACGTTGAGGGGTGCACCGGAGTCGAGGACCTTGCGGATGGCCTCCAGCACGACGGGGTGGTTGTGGCCGAGCGCCAGGGTGCCGGCGCCCGACAGGCAGTCGAGGTAGCGGCGGCCGTCAGCGCCCTCGATGGTCAGTCCGCGCGCCCGCACGGGCACGATCGGCAGGGTGCGCGCGTAGGTGCGCGCCGCCGGCTCGCGCGCCGACTGCCGCCGCAGGATTCCCTCCTGCGTCGGCCGCCCAGTTGCCGAGTTCCCGACAGCGGAGACGCCCTCACCGCTCACGCTCCGCGCGGTGGGCGCGCTCACGGCGGAGGCGCCGGCGGCGCGAGCGCCGGCAGTGTGCCCTCCGGCAGCGGAAACCCCGCCGCCGGAGGGCTCCGAAGACGCCTCCCCGGGCGCAGGCTCGTTCACGGCCACGTCTCCCTGTCCTCCCGCTGTTCAGAGGCGAGTTGGTGCGTCGCGGGACCCGGAGTCGGACGGGGAGTCGACCCCGGAGTCGGACCGGGAGTCGGAGCGGCGCCGGCTTCGCCGACCTCGGCGAAACGGCGTCCCCCGCACACCCGGTGGAATCCCGCACGGAGGGCCGCGAGCAGACGGAAGGCCCCACGGCTACCAACCCCCGACGGTCCAGCGGGTTACGGGTAGCCGAGAGATCCCTGGCGTGACGGAACCTTGCGGTTGCGGCGCGCCACCTGGATCACCTGGGCGACCTGGACCATCTGGGCCGGCCGCTTGCCACCGGATGTCAGATGCCGGACGTCGAATGCCAGATATCGGGCCAGGTCAGACGGCTTGTGGCCGAACCGTTGCCGTTCCGTCGGAAGTCGCCTGCAGCGAGCGCATATCGTGTGATGCCGTTCCGCAAGGCCGTGAGACCCGTGTGAACCGGGGGTGAGATCACCGTGAGTTCAGCGGCGGAGACGGCCATCGCTCCAAGTTCGTTTCCAGCAGGGGGAGTCAGATCATGCGATCCATACGGCCGTCGTTCACCGCTCGCCGGGGGAGGAAGGCCCGCCGTGGAACCTCCCCTGTTCTGGGCGCCGTTGCCCTCGCCTCGGTGCTGACGCTCACCGCGACCGCCTGCGACTCGGGGGGCGCCGAGGCGGACGGCCGGGCCACCGCGTCCGCCTCGGCGGGCGGTGACGGAAAGATCACCATCCCGGACGACATCAAGGACCGGCTCAAGGAGCACGGAATCGACCTCGACAAGTGGAGGAACGGCGCCTGGAAGGACTGGGACAGGGAGGACTGGCTGCGCGAGGCTCAGGACTACATCAACCCGATCATCCAGGGCCTGTGGGACCCGGACCGGATGCGCGAGGCCGAGGACCCGGACCGGGCTGTCGACGACAGCGACCTCGCCGGCGACCAGGGTGTGACCGACCCGGCGCCGGCGGCAGTGGACGCGACGGCCGTGTCTCCCACGTACCACGCCAACGCGCCTGAGGCGGGCAAGGTGTTCTTCGACTCCCCCGAGGGCACGATGGTCTGCTCGGCGACGGTGGTGCAGGACCCGGCCCACCCCGGCAAGTCCAACCTGGTCTGGACGGCGGGCCACTGTGTGCACGCCGGCAAGAAGGGCGGCTGGTACCGCAACATCGCGTTCGTGCCGTCGTACAACGACGGGGGCAAGTCGGACAAGGAGTTGCAGACGGCGACCAAGGAGGAAGTGGCGCCGTACGGGGTCTGGTGGGGTGACTGGGCTCAGACCTCGGACCAGTGGATCGAGCAGGGCGGGCAGACCGGCGGTGACGGGGCGCCGTACGACTTCGCCGTGATCCATGTGACGCCGGAGGAGGGCGGTTCCGGCAAGTCGCTGGAGGAGACGGTCGGTTCGGCGCTTCCGGTGGACTTCGCGGCGCCGACCGCGACGAAGATGAAGAGCGTCACCGCCACGGGTTACCCGGCGGCAGAGCCGTACGACGGGCAGAAGCTGTACCAGTGCCAGGACAAGCCGGGGAGGCTGTCGCTGAACGCCACGGACCCGACGATGTACCGCATCGGCTGCACGATGACCGGCGGCTCGTCCGGCGGCGGCTGGGTGGCGACGGGCTCGGACGGCAAGCCGGCGCTGGTGTCCAACACCTCGATCGGCCCGGTGGACGCGGGCTGGCTCGCGGGGCCGCGGCTGGGTGAGGCGGCCAAGGGCGTGTACGACGAGGTGAGCGAGAAGTTCGCCGGGCAGTGAGCCGCGGCAGAGGGGTGGTGTCTGACGGGAACCTTCACCACCCCACCGCCGTTCGCTCTCAAATCGGGGGGCATAGTGGGGTGTTGCCCTCGGCGATCAAGGTCGGGGGCCGCCAGAACATGACAAGTACATGCCGTACATGCCATTCACGTGTTTCAACGGGGGACATCGCACCATGCGTTCCACACGTACGCCCGTCGCGCACCGGCGCGGTCGGCGGCGCTTCCTTCTGACCGGCGGGCTCCTAGCGGCCCTGACGCTGACCGCGACCGCCTGCGAAGGCGCCGACGACACCAAGGCCGACGCCTCGGCCACCGCCTCCCAGGCCGCCGGCACCGGCGACGGCAAGGTCCGCGTCCCGTCCGAGATCGCCGACAAGCTCAAGGAGCGCGGAATCGACGTCGACGACTGGGCGAACGGCGGCTGGCGGGACTGGGACAAGGACAAGTGGCTGAGGGAGGCCAAGGACTTCGTCAACCCGGTGATCGAGGGCCTGTGGAAGCCGGAGCGGATGCGGTCCGCGAAGGAGGCCGACAAGACGGTCACCACCAAGGACGCCATCGCCGACCAGGGCGTCAGCGACCCGGAGCCCGCGCCCGTCGAGGCGGAGGCGGAGAAGACGCCGTACCACGAGAACGCGGCCCCGGTCGGCAAGGTCTTCTTCGACACGCCCGACGGCACGGCGGTCTGCTCGGGCACGGTCATCACGGACGTGAACCACCCGGGCAAGTCCAATCTGGTCTGGACGGCCGGCCACTGTGTGCACGCGGGCGGCGAGGGCGGCTGGTACCGCAACATCGTCTTCGTCCCGGCCTACAACGACCTCGGCAGGACCGAGGCCCAGCTGGGAGACGCGACGGCCGCGGAGATCGCCCCGTACGGCAACTGGTGGGCCGACTGGGCGTCGACGTCGAACGGATGGATCAAGGGCGGCTCGGACACGGGCGGCGCGGGTGCGGCGTACGACTACGCCGTGCTGCATGTGACGCCCGAGGCCGGCTCCACGTCGCTGGAGGAGACCGTCGGCGGGGCGCTGGACGTCGACTTCTCCGCGCCGTCCGCGACCGAGGTCGACGCGATGGGCGCCTGGGGCTACCCGGCGGCGGAGCCGTACAACGGGCTGAAGATGTTCAAGTGCATCGACAGGCCGGGGCGGCTGTCGCTGAGCCCGTCGCTGCCGACGATGTACCGCATCGGCTGCACCATGACCGGCGGTTCGTCCGGCGGCGGCTGGTTCCGGACGGTGGGCGGCGAGACCAAGCTGGTCTCCAACACCTCGATCGGCCCGGCGGACAACACCTGGCTGGCAGGCCCGCAGCTCGGCCAGGAGGCCCAGGCGCTCTACGAGAACATGAGCAGGACGTACGGCGGTCAGTGACCCGTACGCGCCACCTGCACGGCGCCGTCCACCTGAAAGGCCCGCCCCCTGCTCGGCAGGGGGCGGGCCTTTGTATCCGGAGTGTCCGGTCGTACGCGAGACGTCAGGCGAGCGACGCCGGAGCGTACGGCGCGAGATCCGCCGCCAGCTCCTCGTGCACCCGCGCCTTGAGCAGCGTGCCCTCCGCCGTGTGCTCCGCGGAGATCACCTCACCCTCGGTGTGGGCGCGGGCGACCAGCTTGCCGTGCGTGTACGGCACGAGCGCCTCGATCTCGACCGACGGCCTCGGCAGCTCGTTGTCGATGAGCGCGGTCAGCTCGTCGATGCCCTTGCCGGTGCGGGCCGAGACGGCGATGGAGCGCTTCTCGATCCGCATGAGCCGCTGGAGCGTCAGCGGGTCGGCCGCGTCCGCCTTGTTGATCACGACGATCTCGGGCACGTCGGTGGCGCCGACGTCCCTGATCACCTCGCGCACGGCGGCCAGCTGCTCCTCCGGGTTCGGGTGCGAGCCGTCCACCACGTGAAGGATCAGGTCGGACTCGCCGACCTCCTCCATGGTGGAGCGGAACGCCTCGACCAGGTGGTGCGGCAGGTGCCGGACGAATCCGACGGTGTCCGCCAGCGTGTACAGCCGGCCGCTCGGGGTCTCGGCCCGGCGCACGGTCGGGTCGAGGGTCGCGAACAGCGCGTTCTCGACGAGCACGCCCGCGCCCGTGAGGCGGTTGAGCAGCGAGGACTTGCCCGCGTTGGTGTAGCCGGCGATGGCGACCGACGGCACCTTGTGGCGCTTGCGCTCCTGGCGCTTGATCTCACGGCCGGTCTTCATCTCCGCGATCTCCCGGCGCATCTTCGCCATCTTCTCGCGGATCCGGCGCCGGTCCGTCTCGATCTTGGTCTCACCGGGACCACGGGTGGCGAGGCCGCCGCCCTTGCCGCCGCCCATCTGACGGGACAGCGACTGACCCCAGCCTCGCAGCCTCGGCAGCATGTACTGCATCTGCGCGAGCGCGACCTGCGCCTTGCCCTCGCGGGACTTGGCGTGCTGGGCGAAGATGTCGAGGATCAGGGCCGTACGGTCGATGACCTTGACCTTGACGACGTCCTCGAGGTGGATCAGCTGGCCCGGGCTCAGCTCACCGTCGCAGATGACGGTGTCCGCGCCCGTCTCGAGGACGATGTCGCGCAGCTCGTCGGCCTTGCCGGAGCCGATGTAGGTGGCCGCGTCGGGCTTGTCGCGGCGCTGGATCACGCCGTCGAGCACGAGCGCGCCCGCGGTCTCCGCGAGGGCGGCGAGCTCCGCGAGGGAGTTCTCCGCGTCCTGCACGGTCCCCGAGGTCCAGACGCCGACGAGAACGACCCGCTCCAGGCGGAGCTGACGGTACTCGACCTCGGTGACGTCCTCGAGCTCGGTGGAGAGGCCGGCGACGCGGCGAAGAGCCGCGCGCTCGGAGCGGTCGAACTGGTCGCCGTCCCGCTCTCCGTCGATCTCGTGGCTCCAGGCGACGTCCTCTTCCATCAGGGCATCGGCCCGAAGACCTTCGGGGTAGGCGTGCGCCAAGCGCTTGGCGTCCTGGGAAGGGGAAGAAGAGGAGGTCATTGGGTCCTTACGTCGTTGGGGATGTCGAATCGGCGGTCGTATTGCACAACGCACGAGTACCCCGGGAGATTCCCGTCGTCCCGTCCGGCTTTTCCTGTGCCGCGCCGACCTGACGATGGTCGCACGGTACGACCCGTCTCGTCATCGCCTTATTCCGCGGCTTTCGCCGCGGCCTTTCCCTCGGCCGTTCCCCCGGCCTTTCCCCCAGTCCTCCCCTCGGCCTTGTCCCCGCCCTTCGCTCCGGCCGTGCCCCCGGCCTTCCCTCCGAGCGCACCGCCGGCCTTGTCTCCGGCCTTGTCTCCGGCCTTCGCTCCGGCTTTACCGCCGGTCTTCCCTTCGGCCTTCCCTTCAGCCTGCCCTCCGGCCTTCTCCGAGGCCTTTCCCCCGGCCTTTCCGGCGGACACGGGGGCCGCCGACTTCCACTCCGGGTGTCCGGGCATCGGCGGGGTCTTCTCGCCGTACAGCCAGGCCTCGAAGAAGGTCCCGAGGTCGCGCCCGGCGATCTGCTCGGCGAGGCGCCGGAACTCGGCGGTGCCGGCCGTGGCGTCCTTGTGGTCGCGCACCCACGCGCGCTCCAGTTGCTCGAAGGCCTGCGTGCCGATCTCCTGGCGCAGGGCGTACAGCACGAGGGCCGCGCCGTCGTAGACGTTCGCGCGGAAGATGCCGATCTTCTGGCCCGGAGTGGGCGGCTTGGGGGCCCCGGGCGGGCCGCCGGCCGCACGCCATCCGTCGGAGTCGCCGTACGCCGCCTTCATCCGCGCCTCCAGGGTGCGCCCCGCCCGCTCCTCCGCGTAGAGGGCTTCGTACCAGGTGGCGTGCCCCTCGTTGAGCCACAGGTCGGACCAGGTGCGCGGGGTGACGCTGTTGCCGAACCACTGGTGGGCCAGCTCGTGCACCATGATCGACTCGACGTACCAGGCCGGGTAGACGGACCCGGCGAACAGCTTTCTCTCGAAGAGGGAGAGGGTCTGCGTCTCGAGTTCGAAGCCGGTGGTGGCGTCGGCCATGAGCAGGCCGTACGTCTCGAACGGATAGGGGCCGACCCTGCTCTCCATCCAGGTCATCTGGTCGGGGGTCTTCTTCAGCCACGGTTCGAGGAGATCGCGGTCCTTGGTCGGGACGACGTCCCTGATGGGCAGTCCGTGCGGGCCCTCGCGGTGCAGGACGGTGGAGTGGCCGATGGACACCTGGGCGAGTTCGGTGGCCATGGGGTGGTGGGTGCGGTACGTCCAGGTGGTCGTGTTCCCGGCCTTGTCGACGCCGGCCGGCAGGCCGTTGGCGACGGCCGTGTAGTCGCTGGGCGCGGTGACCCGGATCGTGAACCGCGCCTTGTCGGAAGGGTGGTCGTTGCACGGGAACACCAGGTGGGCGGCGTCGGCCTGGTTGGCCATCGCGAGGCCGTCCGCGGTCCGCACCCAGCCGCCCTCCCGGCCGTCGGCGCTCACCGGGTCGCTCGTGTGGTGCACGGTGATGCGCATCCAGTCGCCCTGCGGCAACGGGTCCTCCGGCGTGATGACCAGGTCCTCGCCGGCACTGGTGAAGGCGGCCGGTTCGCCGTCGACCTCCACGGACTGGACCTTGCCGTGGGCGAAGTCGAGGTTGACGCGCTCGAGGGCGGCGGTGGTCCAGCCCTCGATGGTGGTCACCGCCTGGAGCGGCTTGCTGTTGCTGCCGGAGTAGGTGAAGGCCAGGTCGTACGCCGCCACGTCGTACCCGGGGTTGCCGAGGTACGGGAAGAGGCGGTCGCCGACACCGAGCGGCGTCGCCGGGGCACTCGCGGCGACGAGACAGACGGAGACGGCCGAGGCGAGCATCGCGGACTTGATGCGACGGGAGCGGACGGTTCGGGCACCGGGGGTGACACGGCTGAGGGGCATGGACCACCGCTACCAGCGCCCGCCCCCACCCCGGCGACGACGCGCGCCCACCCCACCCGAACGGGTCGCACACGCGCGTGGCTGCGAGCAGGGGGTGCAGCGCAGCGCCGCCGGTGGGTGTTCGGGGCAGGGGCGCCAGGGCGGGTGTATCGGCGGCCCGGAACGAGGCCGGAGCGGGAGTATCGGCGGGCGTCGGAACGAGGCCGGAGCGGGAGTACGGCGGGCGCCGGAACCGAGGCGTGCCGGACGGGAGGCCTGGGACAGCGTCTCGCCGGATGCGCCGGAGAAGACGTACGGGCCGGGCGGGGCGCACGGGAACGAGGGCGTCGTACGGCGCAAGGGAGCCGGGACGTGGCCTACGACGCCCGGGCCACGCCGAGCCGGCAGGCCGGACCGCGGGCGTCCGGCGTGACCGGGCCTGGGCGCGGTTCCCGGGGCGCACCCGTGGATGTCGGTTCAGGGTGTCGGTGCGGCGTGGTGCTGGGCGCGGCTCACGTCGTACACGCCGGGGACGTTCCGCATGGCGCGCATCAGGGTCGGCAGATGGGCCGCGTCGGGAAGCTGGAGGGTGTAGGTGTGCCGTACGCGTTGCTGGCTCGGGGGTTCGACCGTCGCGGAGACGATCTCGGCGCCTTCCAGGGCGATCGCCTCGGTGAGGTCGGCGAGCAGATGGGGGCGCCCGAACGATTCGGCGACCAGGGTGACCCGGCACTCGGTGGTGTCTCCCCAGCGCACGTCGACCTGTGCGCGCCCCGCGTTCGTCATACGCGACACGGCGGCGCACTCCACGCGGTGCACGGTCACCGCTCCCCCGCGCACCGCGAAGCCGATCACCTCGTCGGAGGGCACGGGCGTGCAGCACCCGGCGAGCCGGACGCTCGCTCGGGGACGGTCGACCGCCGTGATCGCGGCGCCGGGCCAGGGGGCGGGATGCTCGGCGGCGGGGCGGGCGAGGACGCCGCCGGCGGCTCTCACTGCCTCGATCGCGTCGGCGGCCGCACCGCCTGCCGTCTCTCCGGCGTCCGTGGCGTCACCGGCAGCCCCACCGCCCGGCTCCGCGATCCCTCCGCCCGGCTCCGCGCCCGCGCCGTCCGGCCCCGGATGCGTCGCCAGCCATCGCTGGATGGCGATGCGGGCGGCCGGTGTGTGGGCGTGCTCCAGCCACTCCCTGGAGGGCTCGGAGGCCGGGTCCTGGCCCATGAGGAGCTGAACGGTGTCGCCGTCCCGCAGAACGGTGCTCAAGGTCGCCAGCCGACCGTTGACGCGGGCTCCGATGCAGGCGTGGGCGTCCTCGCCGTACTGCGCGTACGCGGCGTCCACGCAGGTGGCGCCCTCCGGCAGACCGAGGGCGCCGCCGTCGGGGCGGTAGACGGTGATCTCACGGTCCTGGGCGAGGTCCTCGCGCAGGGTGGACCAGAAGGTGTCCGGGTCGGGTGCGGCCTCCTGCCAGTCGAGGAGGCGGGAGAGCCAGCCGGGGCGGGTGGGGTCGACGCGCTCCCCGTCGGCCGTGTCTCCGTCGTTCTGGCCGCCCTCGCCGCCTTGCTCCTCCGCGGGAGGCGCGTAGGGGTTGCCGAGCGCGACGACGCCGGCCTCGGCGACCTTGTGCATCTGGTGGGTGCGGATGAGGACTTCGGCGACCTGGCCGTCCTCACGGGCGACGGCCGTGTGCAGCGACTGGTACAGGTTGAACTTGGGGACGGCGATGAAGTCCTTGAACTCCGAGACGACGGGCGTCATACAGGTGTGCAGCTCGCCGAGGACCGCGTAACAGTCGGCGTCCTCGTTGACGAGGACGAGCAGGCGGCCGAAGTCGCAGCCGCGCAGCCGCCCCCGTTTGCGGGCCACGCGGTGGACGGAGACGAAGTGCCGTGGCCGGATGAGGACGTCGGCCTGGATGTCGGCGTCGCGCAGGACGGCGCGCATGGCGTCGGCGAACTCGGTGAGCGGGTCGTCCGCGCGGGAGGCGTTGTCGGCGATGAGCTCGCGCGTGTGCTCGTACTCCTCGGGGTGGAGGATCGCGAAGACGAGGTCCTCCAGCTCGGTCTTGAGGGCCTGGACGCCCAGGCGTTCGGCGAGCGGGATGAGGACGTCGCGGGTCACCTTGGCGATGCGCGCCTGTTTCTCGGGACGCATCACACCGAGGGTGCGCATGTTGTGCAGCCGGTCGGCGAGTTTGATCGACATCACGCGGACGTCGTTGCCGGTGGCGACGAGCATCTTGCGGAAGGTCTCGGGCTCGGCGGCGGCGCCGTAGTCGACCTTCTCCAGTTTCGTCACGCCGTCGACGAGATAGCGCACCTCCTCGCCGAACTGCTCGCGTACCTGATCGAGGGTCACATCGGTGTCCTCGACGGTGTCGTGCAGCAGAGAGGCCGTCAACGTCGTCGTCTCGGCGCCCAGTTCGGCGAGGATGAGGGTCACGGCGAGCGGGTGGGTGATGTACGGCTCGCCGCTCTTGCGCATCTGGCCGCGGTGCGAGGACTCGGCCAGTACGTAGGCGCGGCGCAGCGGTTCGAGGTCGGCGTCGGGATGGTGGGCGCGGTGCGCCTCGACCACATGTCCGATCGCGTCGGGCAGTCGGTCGCGGGAGGCGGAGCCGAGCAGCGCGGCACGGCCCAGGCGGCGCAGGTCGATCCGGGGGCGGCTGCGCCTGCGGGGAGCGGCAGGCGCCACCGGGCCTGGGGTCGCGGGGTTCGTGGCCTCCGCACTCATGGGCACCTCCGGCTGCGTGGACCGGCGGACGGAGTGCCCCAAGGCGGACACGGCTCAGGGGGCGGCGACGATCCCCCGTCCGGGCCGGTGCTTGATGCTACCGAGCCCATCACGCTCGATCGGCCGCCTCTCGCCGAGCGTGAAACGGATCACCCATTCGAGCGACGGTTTCGAGGTTTACGGTTTTGAGCCGCCTGACCTGGGGCGGGCCGTGGAGTCGAACTCACGGGTCCGGCCCGGACGGTACTCCTCGGCTCCGGCAGGGCGTCTCCACCTCCGATGCCAAGCCTCGGGCGCCGTCAGCGAACGGCGGTTTCCAGCCACTCCGGGTCGATTTCACCCTCGGCGACGATGACCGCGGGTCCGGTCATCTCGATCTCGCCGTCGGGCCGCTCGGTGATCAGGAGCCGGCCGCCGGGGACGTCCACGGTGTACGTGACGGGCGTGCCGGTGACGGCGGGGTCGGCGCCGTCCCGACGGGCGGCCGCCACCGCGACGGCGCAGGCGCCCGTGCCGCACGAACGGGTCTCGCCGGAGCCGCGCTCGTGCACGCGCAGCGCGACGTGGCGCGGGCCGCGGTCGACGACGAACTCGACGTTGACCCCCTCCGGGTAGGCGGAGGCGGGGCTGAAGGGCGGCGGGGAGTACAGGGTGCCGGCGTGCGCGAGGTCGTCGACAAAGGCGACGGCGTGCGGGTTGCCCATGTTCACGTTCCGTGCGGGCCAGCTGCGCTCGCCCACGCTGACGGTGACCTCCCCTTCGGGGAGCCGTGCCCTGCCCATGCCGACGGTGACGTCTCCGTCCTTGGCGATGTGCACGGTCTTCACGCCGCCGCGTGTGGCGACCGCGAGGTCGCCCTCGGTGACGAGCCCGGCGTGCTGGAGGTAGCGCGCGAAGACGCGGACGCCGTTGCCGCACATCTCGGCGATGGAGCCGTCGCCGTTGCGGTAGTCCATGAACCACTCCGCCTCGGCGGCCATGTCCTTCGCCTCGGGGTGGGCGGCGGACCGCACGACGTGCAGCAGGCCGTCGCCGCCGATGCCCGCGCGCCGGTCGCACAGGGCGGCGACGGCGGCCGGGGGGAGGTCGATGGCGTTCTCGGGGTCCGGGACGATCACGAAGTCGTTCTCGGTGCCGTGACCCTTGAGGAAGGCGATCCGCGTGCTCATTCCTCGATCGTACGGGGTGGGTACGACACCGTGTCGCGCAGCCGAAGAGAGCGCGGGGGCGCTCAGCGGAGCCGGGCGACCCGCCACACGGCCAGGACGACGACGGCGACGACCAGCACGACGTAGGCGAGGACGACACGCCAGTCGGGGCGGCGGCCGGAGCCGCGCTGGGGCAGACCGGGCCATGTGTGACCGACGCGGCGGGCGGCCATCATGCCCCAGCCGGCCGCACAGGAGCAGATGAGCAGCCCGAGCATGGCGATCACGGCCCCGCTGTCGCCGAAGTCGAAGGCGAGGGGGAACGCGAACATCAGGGAGCCGGTCGCGGCCAGCCCGACGATGGGGGCCAGCTGCCAGATCCGCAGGCGGCGCTGGGGGCGCAGCTCGACCTCGACCTCGGGGCCGCCGGCGAACATCTCCTCGGGCTCCGGCCCGTCGGCGGTCACGCCGTCCTGGGTGTCGTCGGCGTCCGGCCCGTCGGGGCTCAGACGGCTTTCCTCCGGCTCCGGCACTCCTCGCTCGGTGGTGAGGTGCTCGGTGCCTTGTGCGGTGTCGCGAGGGCCGGCCTCCATCGCCACGCGCCCTCCCAACTCGGACTCAACTCGGTCGATCGAAGCTCGATGATGGCACGGGGCCGAAGGCCCGGATGACGGCCTGAGCGTCCCGATGCCATGACGTGATCAGGCTGTAACCGGTCGTTCGACCAACGTCAGTGCGAGCCTCGGAAGTTCCGTGAGATCGGCCGTGGCCCCACTCAACCAGTGCACCCGCGGGTCGCGCCTGAACCACGAGTCCTGACGGCGCGCGAAGCGCTTGGTGGCACGGACCGTCTCCGCCCGCGCCTCGTCCTGCGTGCACTCGCCCGCGAGGGCGGCGAGGACCTGCTGGTAGCCGAGCGCGCGCGAGGCCGTACGCCCCTCGCGCAGGCCTTGCGCCTCCAGCGCGCGCACCTCGTCCACGAGCCCCGCGTCCCACATGCGGTCGACCCGGCGGGCGATGCGCTCGTCGAGCTCGGGGCGCGCCACGTCGACGCCGATCTGGAGGGTGTCGTAGACCGAGTCGTGGCCCGGCAGATTGGCCGTGAAGGGCTTGCCGGTGATCTCGATCACTTCGAGGGCGCGGACGATGCGGCGGCCGTTGCTGGGCAGGATCGCCTGGGCCGCCTCGGGGTCGGCGGCGGCCAGCCGGGCGTGCAGCGCGCCGGAGCCGCGCAGGGTCAGCTCCTCCTCCAGGCGGGCGCGGACCTCGGGATCGGTGCCGGGGAACTCCAGGTTGTCGACGGCGCCGCGGACGTACAGCCCGGAGCCGCCGACCAGGATCGGCCAGCGGCCCTCGGCGAGCAGGGCGTCGATCCGGGCGCGGGCCAGTCTCTGGTACTCGGCGACGGATGCGGTGACCGTGACGTCCCAGATGTCCAGGAGGTGGTGCGGGATGCCGCCGCGCTCCTCGGGCGTCAGCTTGGCGGTGCCGATGTCCATCCCTCGGTAGAGCTGCATGGAGTCGGCGTTGACGACCTCGCCGCCGAGGTGCCGGGCCAGGAAGACGCCCAGATCGGACTTTCCGGCCGCGGTCGGTCCGACGACGGCGATGACGCGGGGGGCGGGGGGTGCGCTGCTCACCGCACCAGTTTCGCAAACCTCGCACCGCGCTCTCGAACGAGTTACGTGACGGGGCCCGTCCGGCGTCGTTGCCCGTTGCGAGATTCCCGTCGCCCATTGCCGGGGCGGCGCATCCCGGTGGCGCAAACGGACGCACCGGACAACGCGGGATTTCGCCCGCACGAGTACCGTATGGAGTGGATATGGGCGTTTTGGCGCGGCTTTTCCGGAGGTCGAAGGCCACGGAGGAGGCGACCACGGCAGGGGCCGGTACGGAGGAGGCGAGTACGGGGAAGACGGTCACGGAGGAGACGACCGCGCGGGAGCCGCAGACGACCGCCGAGGCACCGGCCGGTACGGCGGTGGACGGCGACGAGGCGGAGCAGGCCGCCGAGGAGGCGCCGGCGCGGGAGCCGGCGGAGGCCGGCGACGCCACGGAGGCGGCCACGGACGACGACCCGACCGCCGACGGTGTCGAGATCCCCCGGCAGCAGTCCTCCGGGGAGGCCGCCGACAGCGAGGCCGGCGAGAACGCCCGCACGTAACGGACCCGTCAGGGAAGGTGACCCATGGGTCTTTTGAACAATCTGAAGGCCAAGCTCACCCCGGCCAAGGGCAAGGTCTCGGACCTCGCGCACCAGCACGGGGACAAGATCCAGCACGGGATCGACAAGGCCGCAAAGGTCGTCGACGACCGGACCAAGGGCAAGTACAGCGACAAGATCCACACGGGTACCGACAAGGCGAAGGGCGCCATGGACCGGCTCGCGCACAAGCACGAGCCGGGGACGGGCAGGCGCGAGCCGGGGATGGGCGGCGACACGTTCACGCCGCCGAGCGAGCCCCCGCCCGGCCCGCCCCCGCCGACCTCCTGATCGGCGGCCACGGCAGTACAGCGATCGGCGGACGGCCGCGCAGCGGGAACGCGCGCGGCCGTCCGCCGTTCCACGACCGGCACGGCACCGGCCGCACGGCGCCTACGACCAGGTCGCGACCACGTAGCCGACGCCGTACGGCGCATCCTCGTACAGCAGCGCGCCCGACAGTCCGGCGTCCTCGGCCGCCCCCGCGAGCACCTGCCATGGGGCCCGACCCGAAACCTTCAGCTCGCGCGCCGGCTCGAGGTCAAGCGCCTCGAGAGCCGCGATGTCCGCCGCGCCGAGCGCACGCGCGACCTCGGCGTCGAAGGGCGCCGCCCGCTCGTCGAGGTAGCCGGGGGCCTTCAGCGACCGGCACGCGCTGCCGTCGCCCATCACCAGGAGTGCGACCCGCCCCGGCCGTGCGCCGAGCTCCCTTCCGGCGTCGACGCACCGCTCCACCGCGAGGGTGTCCGCCACGCCGAGTCCCTCGACCGGGGTGTCCGACCACTTCGCCCGCTCCAGCAGCCAGGCGCCGACGGCGAGGGAGGTCGGCAGCTCCCTCTCGGGCGCCGGCTCCCCGCCGCTCCGGCCGAGCCGGACGGCGAGGTCCACGCCGAAGCCCTGGAACGAGCCCCGCGTGCCCTCCGGATACACGCCCCGACCGGACTCGTCGGTGGGTCCGACGACCAGGAGTCGGTCCGGCCGGGCCGCGGCGAGCACGCCCAGAGCGTCGGAACAGGCGGCGCGCGCGGCGTCCAGCTCGGGGGCCGCACCGGCGGCGAGCTCGGGCACGAGCAGGGGCGGGCAGGGGCAGACTGCGGCGGCGACAAGCATGATCGGCAGACTAGCCCGCGCCCACGGCCCGTCCTCGATCAGGACGTCCGATCGGCACGTCCCCTGCCCAAGGCCTACGTCCGGTCGGCGCGAGCCGCCCCGTGCGGGACGGCCCGGCGCCGGGGGGGCGATGCGTGCTTCCGGTGAGCGCGACCTCCGCATGGCAAACGTCCGGTCAGCGGACGTGCGCATGCGTACGCCCGGTCAGCGCGACGCTGTGCGCGATGCGTACGCCCGGTCAGCTCGCCCCTGCGCGCGCTGCTCACGTCCGACCAGCCCGGCCCTGTGCGCGATGCGTCCGACCAGCCCGCCCCTGTGCGCGCTGCCTACGTCCGACCAGCGCGACCCGTGCCCGACGCGCGCTCCGATCGGCGCGTCCGCCGGATCGGTCACCGTCGGGACGTGTCCCGCCACCGGCCGGGGCACCGTCGGAACCGCCCGCCACCAACCGGGCAACCGTCGGGCACCTCGCGCCGCTGCCGGGTCAGTCGCAGCCGCAGCCGCTGCCCGTGGCCACCGGGAGCGGCGCGGGCACGCCGATCTTGGGCAGGCCGAGCATGACGCCCGCCGCCTTGGCCGCCTTCTCGGCGTTGCGCTTCTCCCAGGCGTCCCCCGCGCGGGTGCGGCGCACGTCGAGGACGGGGCCCTCGGCGAGCAGGTGGTGCGGAGCGGCGTAGGTCACCTCGACGGTCACCACGTCGCCGGGGCGCACCTCCTGCTCCGGCTTGGTGAAGTGGACGAGGCGGTTGTCGGGGGCGCGGCCCGAGAGGCGGTGGGTGGCGCCGTCCTTGCGGCCCTCGCCCTCGGCGACCATGAGGTCGAGCTTCCGGCCGACCTGCTTCTTGTTCTCCTCCCAGGAGATCTCCTCCTGGAGGGCGACGAGACGCTCGTAGCGCGCCTGGACGACCTCCTTGGGGATCTGGTTCTCCATGGTGGCAGCGGGGGTGCCGGGGCGCTTGGAGTACTGGAAGGTGAAGGCCTGCGCAAAGCGGGCCTCGCGCACGACGTGCAGCGTCTGCTCGAAGTCCTCCTCGGTCTCGCCCGGGAAGCCGACGATGATGTCGGTGGTGATGGCGGCGTGCGGGATGGCGGCGCGGACCTTCTCGATGATCCCGAGGTAGCGCTCCTGGCGGTAGGAGCGGCGCATCGCCTTCAGGACCGTGTCCGAGCCCGACTGCAGCGGCATGTGCAGCTGGGGCATCACGTTCGGGGTCTCCGCCATGGCGGCGATCACGTCGTCCGTGAAGTCGCGCGGGTGCGGGGAGGTGAAGCGGACGCGCTCCAGGCCCTCGATGTTCCCGCAGGCGCGCAGCAGCTTGCTGAAGGCCTCGCGGTCGCCGATGTCGGAGCCGTACGCGTTGACGTTCTGGCCGAGCAGCGTGATCTCGGAGACACCCTCGGCGACCAGGGCCTCGACCTCGGCGAGGATGTCGCCGGGGCGGCGGTCCTTCTCCTTGCCCCGCAGGGCCGGGACGATGCAGAAGGTGCAGGTGTTGTTGCAGCCGACGGAGATCGACACCCAGGCGGCGTAGGCGCTCTCGCGGCGGGTCGGCAGCGTGGAGGGGAAGGCCTCCAGGGACTCGGCGATCTCGACCTGCGCCTCTTCCTGCACGCGCGCGCGTTCCAGCAGGACCGGCAGCTTGCCGATGTTGTGCGTGCCGAAGACGACGTCCACCCAGGGAGCCTTCTTCACGATGGTGTCGCGGTCCTTCTGCGCGAGGCAGCCGCCGACCGCGATCTGCATCCCCGGGCGCGACGCCTTCTTCGGCGCGAGGCGGCCGAGGTTGCCGTAGAGACGGTTGTCGGCGTTCTCGCGCACCGCGCAGGTGTTGAAGACGACCACGTCCGCGTCGCCGTCCGACCCCTCGGGGGCGCGGACGTACCCGGCCTCTTCGAGCAGGCCGGACAACCGCTCGGAGTCATGAACGTTCATTTGGCACCCATAGGTGCGGATTTCGTAACTCTTGGGTCCTTGAACGTCCACTACGGAGCTCCGGTCGCTGCTGCTGGTCATTCCACAAGGGTAGGCGCTCCCGGCACAGCCCCCGCAACGATGCGGCGAGCGGGCGCCTCACCACCGGTCGCGGCATGTGGTTCGGAGGGAAGCGTCGGCGCGGACTCGCCCGACGAGGTCGGCTCCCCCCGTCGGCGCGGACTCGCCGGACGAGGTCGGCCCCGGCCCGACGGACCCACCCGACGAGATCAGACCTCCATCACGGCGTCGCACTCGGCGCAGACCAGAGACGCGTGTTCTGCGGGGTACCAGACCGCGCCAGGGTGCTCGGAGGGCTTCCAGGGGGCCGTGTCCATGGCGAAGGTGTCCTTGCCGCAGAGGGTCCGCGGTCCCGTCGCGGTGGGCCTCCCCGGTGCGGCGGATGCCGCGTGCACCTTGCGGACGGCCCGTTCTCCAGTGCTTTGCGCTTCCGGGGCGGGCCGGGTGGGGACCGGTTTGTCGAGCTCGTACACGACGACGATCTCGGTCATGTCCCCACCGTAGGCGGTCACGTGACCGTGCGCGCGGGACGCCGCGCCGCGGTCAGGGGTCGATCAGGCCTGCGCGGATCGCGTAGCGGGTGAGTTCGAGGCGGTCGCGCATGCCCAGCTTCTGGAGCAGGTTGGCGCGGTGCCGTTCGACCGTCTTGGCGCTGATGAAGAGCAGCGCTCCGATCTCCTTGGACGTGTGGCCCTCGGCCACCAGCTTGAGGATCTCCTCCTCGCGCTCGGTGATGGGCCGCTCGGGCAGACCGTCGACGCCGTCACCACGGTGCAGCCGGTCCAGGTACGAGCGGACGAGCGCCCGCTCCGCACCCGGGTAGATGAACGGCTCGTCGCGCATGACCGCCCGGCACGCCTCGACGAGGTCGCGGTCGGCGACGGACTTGAGCACGTAACCGCCGGCTCCGGCCTTGAGCGCCTCGAAGAAGTACTGCTCGTTGTCGTACATGGTGAGGATGAGGATGCGCAGGCCGGGGAGGCGGCGGGAGAGTTCGCGGGCCGCCTGCAGACCGGTGGTGCGGGGCATGGCCACGTCGAGGACGGCCAGGTCGATGTCCCCGTCCCGGGCCCGCTCGACGGCCTCGGCCCCGTCCCCCGCCTCGGCCACGACCGTCAGGTCGGGTTCGCCGTCGAGGATGAGCCGCACGCCCCGGCGAACCAGCGTGTGGTCGTCGGCGAGAAGGACCCGGACGGGCGGACCTGCGGGAACGGCCGGAGTCGGTGGGGCTTGCGGGACCTCGGGGAGCGGTGTGAGCGGTGTGAGCCGTGTGAGCGGTCGGGGGTCGTCGGTCACCGATGGCCTCCGCAGGTGCCCGAGGTGCCGGCGTCGGCAGAGGCTGCACCTCGGCCCGCGCGGCTTTCGGCGCGGGTGCCGAGGCCTGAGCCGCTGCCGGCGTCCGTGTCGGTGTCCGTACCGGTGTTCGCGCCGGTGCCGGTAGTGGTGCTGGTGTCGGTAGTCGTGCTGGTGCCGGTAGTCGTGCTGGTGCCGCCGATACCCGTGACGGCGCCCGCGGGCGGTTCCTCGTGGGCACCGCCCGCCGCTTCCTCGCTGCCGGTCTTTCCGGTGCTGCCGGTCCCCTCGGTGCTGCCGGTCCCCTCGGTGCTGCCAGTGCCCCCGGAACCGCCGGTCCCCACGGTCCGCAACCGTACGTCCGTCCCACCGGCGGTCCCGGACGTGACGCTGAGCGTCGCTCCGATCAGCAGGGCCCGCTCACGCATCCCGCCGATGCCCGCGCCCTCCTCGGCCGACGGTGCCAGACCTCTGCCGTTGTCCCGGACGAGGAGTTCGACGCCGTCGGCGAAGGGGCGGAGGCGGAGTTCGGCGCGGTCGGCGGCGGCGTGCCGGGCGGTGTTGGTGAGGGCTTCCTGGGCGACGCGGTAGAGCACGAGCTCCGTCTCCTCGGTCAGCGGGGGCAGACCGGTCCGCAGGTCGTGGCGGACCGTCAGTCCATGGGTGGTGAACTCGGCCGCGAGGGAGCGCAGCGCGCTCGGCAGACCGAGTTCGTCGAGGACGCCGGGGCGCAGGCGCCGGGCGATGCGGCGGGTCTCGTCGAGGCCGGCGCGGGTGGCCTCCTGGGCCTGGGCCACCTCTCCGCGCAGCCCGTCGGGGGCGCGGTCGGCGACGCGTTTGAGCTGGAGGAGCACGGCGGTCAGGGTCTGGCCGACCTCGTCGTGGAGTTCGCGGGCGACGCGGTGGCGTTCGCGCTCCTGCGCGGACAGGGCCCGGGCGGAGCTGGCGGCGCGTTCGGCCTCCAGCCGGTCGAGCATGGCGTTGTACGTCGTGATCAGTTCGGCCGTCTCCACCGGTCCGGAGACGACGGCACGGGCTCCCGGGTGCAGCAGGTCGGCGTCGGCCATGGCCCGCCCCAGGCGGCCCAGCGGCGCCAGGCCGACGCGGAGCACGACCGCGTTGACGGCCAGCAGCGCGGCCAGGCCCGCCACGACGACGAGCGCCTCGGCGGGCAGGACGGGGGTGGAGACGGTCACCGGGCCGAGGAGCAGCGCGGCGGCCACGACCAGACCGACGGCGTTGAGGGCGAAGATCCGCCAGAACAGCGACACGTGCCCGACTCCTCCTCCCCGGCTCCCCGCCGTCCTCCGACGCCCTGTCCGTGATACTGGCGACAGCCGATTCCGTGCCCATGGCACCGCCGTCCACCGACGCTTGGTCCATGGCACCGCCGTGACCAGCCTTTCCGTCCTCCGGCGGCCCTGTCCATCCGTCACGACACCCATGTCGTCACCGTACGGGGGGATGGCAGCATTGCGGCTCCGGGTACCCGTCGGCGGTCTCCGCCGGACTTCAGCGACCAGCAAGGAGAAGAAACGTGTCTGCTCCCCGTCTCCGGACGACCCCGCTGCCAGGGATCGGCGTCCAGTACGACCTGGTGACGCGGGAGCAACGCCACCTGTCCGTGGTGGCGCACCGCGACGGCACCCGCACGGTGAGCGTGTACCGCGCCGACGACCCCGACTCCTGCGCCCAGTCGCTGCACCTGACCGCCGCCGAGGCGGGCTCGCTGATCGATGCGCTGATGCCGTCCCACCACAGCGCGAGTCTGCTGTACACCACGGACCTGGGGCTGGTCGCCGAGCGCGTCGAGGTGGCGGCCACCTCCCGCTGGAACGGGCGGCTGCTGGGCGACACCCGGATGCGCACGGAGACCGGCGCGTCGATCGTGGCGGTGCTGCGGCGGGCCGAGGCGATCCCGTCGCCGGCGCCGGACTTCCGGCTCGCGGGCGGCGACACCCTCATCGTCATCGGCACCCGCGAGGGCGTGGACGCGGCCGCGGCGATACTCGGGCGGGAGTGAACCGGTGCACTCCTCCGCCGTTCTGCTGATCGAGTTCGGTTCCATCATCCTGGGCCTCGGCCTGCTCGGCCGGTTCGCCGGCCGGTTCCGGCTCTCCCCCATACCGCTGTACCTGCTGGCCGGTCTCGCCTTCGGCGAGGGCGGGCTGCTGCCGCTGGGCGCGAGCGAGGAGTTCGTGGCCATCGGCGCCGAGATCGGCGTCATCCTGCTGCTGTTGATGCTCGGCCTGGAGTACACGGCGAGCGATCTGGTCTCCAACCTCAAGGCGCACTACCCGGCGGGTCTCGTGGACTGCGCCCTCAACGCCGTGCCGGGCGCGGCCGCCGCGCTGTTGCTGGGCTGGGGCCCGGTGGCCGCCGTGGTCCTCGCGGGGGTCACCTGGATCTCGTCGTCCGGGGTGATCGCCAAGGTGCTGGGCGATCTGGGCCGGGTCGGCAACCGGGAGACACCGGTGATCCTGAGCGTCCTGGTCCTGGAGGACCTGGCGATGGCGGTCTACCTGCCGATCGTCACCGCGCTGGTGGCCGGGGTGGGGCTCGCGGCCGGCAGCATGACCCTGGCGATCGCGCTGGGCGTCGCCGGCCTGGTGCTGTTCGCGGCGGTGCGCTACGGCCGGGTCATCTCCCGCTTCGTCTCCAACGACGACCCGGAGAAGCTGCTGCTCGTCGTCCTGGGGCTGACGATCCTGGTCGCCGGTGTGGCGCAGCAGCTCCAGGTGTCGGCGGCGGTCGGCGCGTTCCTGGTGGGCATCGCGCTGTCCGGGGAGGTCGCCGAGGGAGCGCACACCCTGTTGAGCCCGCTGCGGGACCTGTTCGCCGCCGTCTTCTTCGTGTTCTTCGGCCTGCACACGGACCCCGCCAGCATCCCTCCGGTCCTGCTGCCCGCCCTGGCGCTGGCCGTCGTCACCGCCGCCACGAAGATCGCCACCGGTTACTGGGCGGCCCGGCGCGCCGGGATCTCGGTCAAGGGCCGATGGCGCACGGGCGGTGCGCTGGTGGCGCGCGGGGAGTTCTCGATCGTGATCGCCGGGCTGGCGGTCACGGCCGGCATCGAGCCGTCCCTGGGCCCGCTGGCGACGGCATACGTCCTGATCCTGGTCGTCCTGGGTCCGCTCACCGCCCGCTTCACTGAACCGATGGCCCTGTGGTGGGCCGGCCGCCGGGAGGCACGTCGGACCCCGGCGGCGGAGGTCGCCGAGGTGCGGGCGGAGACGCGCGTGGGTGACTGACGCCCGGGGTCGGAGGGCGCGGCCCCGGAGACGGTCGCCTGCCGGCCGCCCCGCCGGGCCGCGCGCGACCGGCCTGTCCGCAGGCCGTCAAGCAGGACCCGTCAACGCCGGGCAGTCACTCCGCGTGCGGCCCGGCGTTCGTTTGGGCACGCGGGGAGCACAGGGCACTGGCCCCGGGCGGGAGAAGGCGGCCCCGCCTCCGGGTCCCATGCCCACGATCGCAGCCAGGGACGACCACCGGTCGGCGCCCCGAGCCGTCACCCGTCAGCCCGCCCGGGCAACGTTCCGGCTCGCCCAGGACCCCGCGGAGGGACGCCTGGGCCTCCTCGGCTGGAGTCCCACGAGCCGGCGCCCGCACGGAACGGAACCCGCGCCCGCACCCGCACCCGCACCCGCACCCGCACCCGCACCCGCGCGGAACGAAAGCGCCGCTGACCCCCCGCACCCGGCGAAGCCGATGCACGGAGCCGCAGCGCCCGCCCCGGCGGGAGGCCCCCGGCGGGCACCCGAGCAGGACGACCGGCGCTCGAACGGCCGTCAGGCATCAGGTGGGCCAGGCCGTCAGGCCGTCCCCTCGGGCACCCACCCCTGCCGGCGCAGCACCCCCGACACGTCCGGAGCCTCGTAGTGCTCGCCCTTGAGGACCTTCCCGTCGGCGCGGCGGGCGATCCGGCCGTCGGGGCCCAGCTTGGTCATGTTGGAGCGGTGGATCTCGGCTATCACCGCGTCGAGGTCGATCCCGTGCACCAGGGCCGTGCCGTACGCCACGTAGACGACGTCGGCCAGCTCGTGCGCGAGGCGGTCCAGCGGGCCGCTCACCGAGACCTCGGCGACCTCCGCGGCCTCCTCGGCGAGCAGCTCACCGCGGTGCGCGGCGAGGTCGGGCGACACCTCCGTCGGCGTACTGCGGACATCGAGCCCGAAGACGCGGTGGAACTCACGGACCAGGTCGGCGGGCGAGACGGGCGAGGAACTCATGCACCGACTGTAACGGCGGCCACTGACACCTCTGCCGGAGTCCGTCCGCGGCCGTCGGCGGTCCCGTCGGCCCGCACGGCCGCCCCCGGCTGTGAGCTCCGCCCTGGTCAGCCCCCGCCCCGGCCTGGCAGGATCGCGCGCATGTCCAAGGTGTTCCCCCGTATCGGCAGGCGCCGGGCCCTGCAGGGCGCGGCCGCCGGCGCCGCCGTTCTCGGGCTGCTGCTGTGGTGGCTGCTGCCCCTGGGCGAGGACCCGCCGAGCGGCACGATCACTTTCAGCACGGGCACGACGAGCGGCGTCTACTACGAGTACGGCAGCCGTCTGCGCACCGAGCTCGCCGAGGACATGCCGCACCTGGACGTCAACCTGACCACCAGCAACGGCTCGCAGGAGAACGTCGCGCGCGTGGCCGAGGGCGACGCCGACTTCACCATCGCCGCGGCCGACGCGGTGGCGACGTACGAGGCGCAGAACCGCGGCTCGTCCGCCCGGCTGCGCGGTGTCGCCCGGCTGTACGACGACTACGTCCAGCTGGTCGTGGCGCGCGACTCGGACGTCCGGTCGGTGGCGGACCTGGAGGGCAAGACGGTCGCGACGGGCCTGCCCCGCTCGGGTGTGCGGCTGATCGCCAACCGGGTGCTCAAGGCGGCGGGCCTGGCCCCGGGGAAGGACTTCACGGCGGTCTCGGAGGGCATCGACACTGGGCCCGAGCAGCTGAAGCAGGGCAAGATCGACGCGTTCTTCTGGTCGGGCGGAGTGCCGACGGCGGGTCTGGAGAAGCTGGCCGACGGCCTCTCCTTCCGGTTCGTGCCGATCGACGCCACGCTGGTCGCCAAGATGCACCAGCAGGACGACTCCACCAGCTACTACCGGGCCACCAACATGCCCGAGTCGGCCTACCCCACCATTCAGAACGGCTCCGCCGTGGCGACGATCGCGGTGTCCAACCTGCTGATGACCCGTACGGACATGGATCCCCGGCTCACCGAGTGGCTGACCCGGACCGTGATCAAGAGCCGGGACGGCATCGGGGCGCACGTCCACTCCGCCCAGCTGGTCGACCTGCGCACGGCCATCTACACCGACCCGCTTCCGCTGCACGAAGGCGCCCGGCGCTACTACCGGTCCGTGAAACCGTAGGGATCCCACCCCGTCCCCTGGGGCACCCCCGCATGCCTCAGGCCGTGGGCCTCGACCGCGGCACCGACACCGTCACCCTCAGCCCCTTGGGCTCGTGATGGTCGTACGACAACGATCCCCCGCCGGCCGCCAGCAGGGTCCGGGAGATGGACAGGCCCAGACCCGAACCCTTGATGTTCTGGTGGCGGCCGCTGCGCCAGAAACGGTCGCCCACGCGCGCGAGCTCCTCGTCGGTCAGGCCGGGACCGTGGTCCGCGACCACGATGGTCGAGGCCTCGCCGTCGGAGGCGACGGTCACCTCGACGCTCTCGCCCTCCGGCGTGAACTTCACCGCGTTGTCGATCACCGCGTCGAGGGCGCTGGACAGGCCGACCGGGTCGGCCCATGCCGTGGTGGGCGGGCAGTCGCCCACCAGGCGGACGCCCTTGGCCTCCGCGGTAGGCGCCCAGGCGGCGACGCGCTCGGCGGTCAGCGCGCCGATGTCGGTGATCCTCAGGTCGGCCTCGGTGTGCTCGGCCAGCGCCAGGTCGAGCAGGTCGTCCAGGACCTGGGCGAGGCGTTTGCCCTCGTTCTGGACGGAGGCGATCTCCTCGTTGCCCTCCGGAAGCTCGTACGCCAGCAGTTCGATGCGCAGCAGCAGCGCCGCGAGCGGGTTGCGCAGCTGGTGCGAGGCGTCGGCGACGAAGGCGCGCTGCTGCTCCAGGACGTCCTCGACGTTGTCCGCCATCTCGTTGAAGGACCGGGCCAGTCGCCGCAGCTCCGGTGGACCGCTGGCCACCGCGACCCGGGACTTCAGGCGTCCGGTGGCGATGTCGTGGGTGGTCGCGTCCAGGACGCGCACGGGCTTGAGCACCCAGCCGGTCAGCTGGAGGGCGGCTCCTATGGCGAGGAGCATCGCGGCGATCTCGCCGGCGCCGATGACCAGCCAGCCGTGCAGGATCCGCGACCGCATGGCGCCGGTCGGCGAGTCGGTGACGACGACGGCGACGACGTCACCGTCCCGGATCACCGGCGACGCCACCACCAGACGGTTGCGCTGCCACGGCCACACCTGGCGGGGATCATGGCTCCGGCGGCTGAGGAACGCCTCCTCGTAGGCGTCCCGCACCTCGCCCGTTTCGGGGAGGTACCAGTCCCTCGGCGCATGAGCCATGGGGGTGTCACTGCGGTAGAAGACACCGGCACGAATGCCGTAGACGTCGTAGTAGCTGGCCAGCTCCCGGCTGAGCGTGTCGCGCCGCTCGTCGTTGGTCGCGGCCCCGGCACCGGAGGTGGCCGGCGGAGCGGTGACGAACTGGGCGAGGGCCGCGAAGCGTGCCGTGTCGTCGATGCGGTCCACGACGACCTTCTGCTGCTGCGCGCCGGCCACGCTGACGGCCAGCGGCACGCCGAGCGCGAGCAGCACGGCCGCCATCAGGACGATGAGCAGCGGCAGGAGACGTGTGCGCAACGGTCCCCGCTACGCGGCCGGGGCGACGAGGCGGTAGCCGACGCCGCGTACGGTCTCGATCAGCGCGGGCATGCGCAGCTTGGCCCGCAGGGAGGCGACGTGCACCTCCAGGGTGCGCCCGGTCCCCTCCCAGCTGGTGCGCCACACCTCGCTGATGATCTGCTCCCGGCGGAAGACGACACCGGGCCGCTGGGCGAGCAGCGCCAGCAGGTCGAACTCCTTGCGGGTCAGCTGGACGACCGAGCCGTCCACGGTGACGCGTCTGGTCGGCAGTTCGATGTGGACGGGCCCCAGGCCGATCGTGCCCTCGCCGGCCGCGGCCGGGTCCTCGGGTACGGTGCGCCGGCTGACGGCGTGGATACGGGCGAGCAGCTCTCCGGTGTCGTAGGGCTTCACGACGTAGTCGTCGGCGCCGAGGTTCAGGCCGTGGATGCGGGAGCGCACGTCGGAGCGGGCCGTCACCATGATGACCGGGGTGGAGGTGCGCTTGCGGATCTTGCCGCAGACCTCGTATCCGTCCTGGTCGGGCAGGCCCAGGTCGAGCAGGACGACCCCGAAGCCGGGCCCTTCCGGGACGAGCGCCTGGAGCGCCTCCTCGCCGCTGCGCGCGTGGGTGACGTCGAAACCGTGCCGCTTCAGCACCGCGGACAGCGCGGCGGCGACGTGGTTGTCGTCCTCGACGAGCAGCAGTCTCATCCCGGCCTCCTTCGGTTCATCGGGCGTTCGGTCCGGCGCTGTACACAGTCGTACGATCAAGCCGTACAGCTTCGGCGCGCGCGAAAGCGGTGCACCCGCGCGTGTGCACCAAGGCAGTCACGCTGATGTACGAGGACGCCGTCAAGTGCGTTCCGGTTGCGCGGCGCTTCCGTTATCCGGCCGATACGCGCGCAGGTCACAAGTGCTACGACACGTGTCTGATTGCTATCGGATCGTGATGCTCAGATTCCCCTCAGATGTAATGACGCTGGTCGAGACTGGTTACTACTGTCCTCCGAAACCGAGGAGGACGGAGCCTGAGAGCGATGACCGAAGTATCGGTGGCCAAGGAAGACGCGGCCGCGCCCGGCGAGCTGGTCGTCCTGAAGAGCGTCAACAAGCACTTCGGCGCGTTGCACGTTCTCCAGGACATCGATCTGACGATCGCGCGCGGTGAGGTCGTCGTGGTCATCGGACCCTCCGGGTCCGGAAAGTCCACACTGTGCCGCACCATCAACCGCCTGGAGACGATCGACGCGGGGACGATCACGATCGACGGGAAGCCGCTGCCCCAGGAGGGCAAGGAGCTGGCCCGGCTGCGTGCCGACGTCGGCATGGTCTTCCAGTCCTTCAACCTGTTCGCGCACAAGACGGTGCTCGAGAACGTGATGCTGGGCCAGATCAAGGTCCGCAAGGCCGACAAGCGGAAGGCCGAGGAGAGGGCCCGCGAACTGCTGGACCGGGTCGGCGTGGGCGCCCAGGCCGACAAGTACCCCGCGCAGCTCTCCGGCGGCCAGCAGCAGCGCGTCGCCATCGCGCGGGCCCTTGCCATGAACCCGAAGGTCATGCTTTTCGACGAGCCGACCTCGGCCCTGGACCCGGAGATGATCAACGAGGTGCTGGAGGTCATGCAGCAGCTCGCCCGGGACGGCATGACGATGATCGTCGTCACCCACGAGATGGGCTTCGCACGATCGGCGGCCAACCGCGTGGTGTTCATGGCGGACGGCCGCATCGTCGAGGAGGCCACGCCCGACCAGTTCTTCAGCAATCCGCGCAGCGACCGCGCCAAGGACTTCCTGTCGAAGATCCTTCACCACTGACGCGCCCCGGCGCATCCCCGACGACCTCGTCACCCGCTTTTCGACGGTCCTCTTTCCTTCGACACCCGAAGGCATCATCCAAAGGAAGTTCACCATGAAGCTTCGCAAGGTCACCGCCGCCTCGGCCGCCGTCCTCGCCCTCGCCCTGTCCGCCACCGCGTGCGGCTCCGACGACAAGGACTCCGGCAGCGGATCCAACGGTGGCGGCGACAAGATCAAGGTCGGCATCAAGTACGACCAGCCGGGCCTCGGCCTGAAGGAGCCCGACGGTTCCTTCTCGGGCTTCGACGTGGACGTCGCCACCTATGTCGCCAAGGAGCTCGGCTACGAGGCGAACCAGATCGAGTTCGTCGAGACGAAGAGCGCCGACCGCGAGAACGCCCTCGCGCGCGGCGACGTGAAGTTCATCGTCGCCACCTACTCGATCAACGACGAGCGCAAGCAGAAGGTCGACTTCGCCGGCCCGTACCTGCTGGCCCACCAGGACCTGCTCGTCAAGGCCGACTCCAAGATCGCCGCGGGCGAGGACCTCAACGGCAAGAACCTCTGCTCGGTGCAGGGCTCGACCTCGGCGCAGAATGTCCGGGACAAGATCGCCCCCAAGGCCAACCTGCGCGAGCAGGGCGGTTACTCGGAGTGCATCGCCGCTCTCCAGAGCGGTGCCGTCGACGCCGTGACCACGGACGACTCGATCCTCGCGGGCTTCGCCGCGCAGGACAAGTACAAGGGTCAGTTCAAGCTGGTGGGCGAGCACCTCAGCAACGAGAACTACGGCATCGGCGTCAAGAAGGGCGACAAGGAGACCGTCGACAAGATCAACGCCGCGCTGGAGAAGATGGTCGACGACAAGTCCTGGCAGAAGGCCGTCGACGAGAACTTCGGCCCGGCCAACTACAAGAACGAGCCGGCCCCGAAGATCGGCGTCATCGTCAAGTAAGGCGTCTTCCGCACGCCATGCGGCATCCGCTGCCGTAGGAATCCCGCGGCCGACGTGGGGTTCCGCGGGCGCGCCGCCGACCGTCGCGATCACGGCGGCGGCGCGCCACGCCCTCCACGTACGCCACACACCCGGAAGCGCGGGAGATCGTGTTCGACTTTCTTGAAGGCTACGACGTCCTCGCGGCGTTCTGGATGACGGTCAAACTGACCGTCTTCTCCGCCGTCGGCTCCCTGGTCTGGGGCACCCTGCTGGCCGGGATGCGGGTCAGCCCGGTCCCGCTGATGCGCGGGTTCGGCACCGCCTACGTCAACATCGTCCGGAACATCCCTCTGACGGTCATCATCGTCTTCACCTCGCTCGGCCTCGCCGACATCTTCGGCATGACGATGGGCGCGTCCGACGACTTCGACCTCCAGGGCTTCCGCCTGGCAGTGCTCGGTCTGGTCGCCTACACCGCGGCCTTCGTCTGTGAGGCGATCCGTTCCGGCATCAACACCGTGCCCCTCGGCCAGGCCGAGGCGGCGCGCGCGATCGGGCTGGGCTTCGTCCAGACGCTGTGGCTCGTCGTGCTGCCACAGGCATTCCGCGCGGTCATCGGCCCGCTGGCCAACGTCCTGATCGCCCTGACCAAGAACACCACCGTGGCGGCCGCGATCGGCGTGGCCGAGGCCGCCTACCTGATGAAGGAAATGATCGAGAACGAGGCCCAGACGCTGGCCATCGGCGCGGTCTTCGCCTTCGGTTTCGTGGTCCTGACCCTTCCCACCGGCCTGCTGCTCGGCTGGCTCGGCAAGCGACTGGCGGTGAAGCGATGAGCTCCGTCCTCTACGACACCCCCGGCCCCCGTGCCAGGCGGCGCAACGTCCTCCTCTCCATCCTCTTCTTCGTCCTCCTCGCCCTGGCGCTGTGGTGGATGTGGCAGAAGATGGACGAGAAGAACCAGCTCGAGTGGGCGCTGTGGGAGCCGTTCACCACCTCCGAGGCGTGGACGACCTACCTGCTGCCCGGCCTCGGCGACACGCTCAAGGCCGCGGCGCTCGCCATGGTCATCGCCCTCCCGCTGGGCGCGGTCTTCGGCATCGCACGTATGTCCGACCACCGCTGGGTGCGTGTCCCGGCCGGTGCCGTGGTGGAGTTCTTCCGCGCCATCCCGGTGCTGCTGCTGATGCTGTTCGCCAACGAGTTCTACGTCCGCTCCACGGACATCAGCAGCGAGGACCGGCCGCTGTACGCCGTCGTCACCGGTCTGGTGCTCTACAACGCGTCGGTCCTCGCCGAGGTCGTCCGGGCCGGTATCCTCGCGCTGCCCAAGGGGCAGACGGAGGCCGCGTACGCGATCGGTCTGCGCAAGGGCCAGACGATGACCAGCATCCTGCTGCCGCAGGCGGTCACCGCGATGCTGCCAGCCATCGTCAGCCAGCTCGTGGTCATCGTGAAGGACACCGCGCTGGGCGGCGTGATGCTCGGCTTCACCGAGCTGCTGAACTCGCGCAGCACGCTGGCGGCCAACTACGCCAACGTCGTCCCGAGCTTCATCGTCGTGGCGATCATCTTCATCGTCCTCAACTTCATCCTCACCTCCTTCGCCTCCTGGCTGGAGGGCCGGCTGCGGCGCAGCAAGCGCGGCACGGGTGCGGTGCTCGGCGCCGAGGACGTCGAGGACCTCAACGCGGCCGAGGCCGGCGGGACCCACGGGGTCGGCGCGACCGGCAAGGTCTGACGACCGCTCAAGTGGTGTGACCTGTACGGAGGCAGTGGCGGGCTCGCCACTGCCTCCGTCGCTTGACGCGGGAACCGGCAATAGGTTGCATACGTTCTGTGATCGTGCACCCTGCTCCAACCTCTTGTTCACTCACGTCCCTGAGGACGCCGTCTCGGGCAGGGGGCGCCACGCCGTGGACCCGGTGATCATCGTCGGAGCGGGGCCCGTGGGGCTCACGCTGGCCGCGGCGCTGGCGCGTCAGGAGGTACCGTCGATCGTCCTCGACGAAGGGCCGGGCAAGGACGAACACCGGCTCGCGCGCAGCGTCGTCCTGCGCGAGGACACCGCGGCCCTGGTGGAGCGGCTCACCGGGATTTCTCTCGCCGAGGCGGGCGTCCGTTGGGCCGGATGGCGGGCGATGCGCCGCAAGCAGGTGACACGCGAGATCACTTTCGACGACACCGAACCGGCCCCGCTGCACCTCGCCCAGCACGTCCTGACCGGCGCCCTGCGCACTGCCCTCATGGGCGAGCGGCTGGTGCGGATGGTGGTGGGCAGCCGCCTGGACACGATCGAGCAGGAACCTTCCGGTGTCACGGCCCACACCCGCGGCCACCAGGGCACGTGGTGGCGCGGCAGCTACCTGGTCGGCTGCGACGGCCCCCGCTCCACGGTCCGCAAACTGCAGGACATCCGCTTCCCCGGCCGTACGGCGGTGGAACGTCACGCCGTCGCCGCGTTGCGCGCGGAACTTCCCTGGACCGGTGAGGCGTTGCTCCATCGGATGCCGCCCTGGCGGACGTCCGGCCCCTCCGCCGGGGAAGTCACCGGACGTCCGCTGCCGGACGGCGTCTGGCGCCTGGACTGGCTGCTGCCGCCCGGCAAGGACCTCGTCACGCCCGAGCTCCTGGTGAGCCGGATCCGCGAGACCCTCGTCGGCTGGAGCGACGCCCCGAGCCCGGCGTACGAGCTGCTCGACACCGGGGTCCACACGGTCCACCACCGGCTGGCGCGCCGCTGGCGGGCCGGGCGGGTCTTCCTCGCCGGGGACGCGGCCCACCTGCTCGGGGCGCTCGGCACCCAGGGCCTCGACGAGGGCCTGCGGGACGCCGACAACCTCGCCTGGAAACTGGCCCTGGCCTGGCACCACGGTCCGCACGAGGCACTGCTCGACAGCTACCAGACCGAGCGGCGCGCGGTGGTCGCGGCCCGACTCCGCGCCGCCGACCAGGCGCTGCCGCTGCTGCGCGGCAGCGGTGGCATAAGGGCGTACGTCCCCGGCGCCGCCCGCCATGACGTGCTGCTCACGGACGGTCACCTGGGCCGCGGCCAGCTGGGCGCGCCGGGCGCGTACGCCGCTTCCCCACTCGCCCCCGGGCCCCTGGAGGCGGAGGTCGCGGTGGACACGCCCCTCGGCGCGCCGGTGGAGGACGTGCGGGTGACGGCGGAGGACGGCTCCTTCGTGCGGCTGAGGGACCGGCTGGGCCGCGGCGCCCTGCTCGTCGTGCTGATCGCGCCGGGCACGGGCGTGTGGGAGCGCAAGCACTGGGTGAGCGCGGGAATCATGCCCCGCCTCGCCGGCGCGGTGACCGCCCTGCCCTGCCCGGCCGAGCTGCTGGTGGCCGAGAGCTACCCCGGTGCCGCCGCCCACACCGTCCTGCTGATCCGCCCCGACGGCCACCTGGTCTCGGCGCTGAGCGGGGTGCGCCCGGCCGACCTGTACGCGGCGGCGGAGGCCGCAGTGGGCGGCCCGGTGGGCGCGCGGGCCGGGGCTGGGGCGAAGTGACCGGAGGCGTACGGACCGGACCGCCGCGCGGTATGACGATCGGCTGACCGGAGGCGTACGGACCGGATCGGCATCCGGCATGACGATCCGCTGACCATACTCGACGTCACCCCACCGTCCGCATGGTGACGTTGAGTTGACCGGTGCACACCCGCGTGGTGTACTCCGGATCGTGACCGACACCTGTGTGCGCCTGTGGCGGAGGGTCCATATGGACCTCGTCCGCTACGCGGGCTGCGTGTGTCGTCCGTCCTGCTGAATTCGCGCAGTCCTCTTTCCACCGGCGCGCGCCGCCGAGCGCTCTCGCGCTGCCGCGCGCTCCCCCGCGCACACTTCCAGGACGGTACCCGTGTCTGTCTTGCCTCCCGTTGTTCCCGTGTCCGCCGCCGTATCCGCGCCCACGCAGGCGGACCTCCTCGACTTCGTCCGGCGTACGGCCGCCGACACCGAACTCATCGCCTCGCTCCCCCTCGACCCGGAGGGCCGCACCTGGGTGCGCCTGGACGGACCGGCCGGCAGTGAGGCCTGGCTGATCGGCTGGCCGCCCGGTACCGGCACCGGCTGGCACGACCACGCCGACTCGGTGGGCGCGTTCCTCACCGCACGCGGCGAGCTGAAGGAGAACTCGCTCGCCGCGCGGCTGCCCACCGACGGCTGGCGCACCCTGGAGCTGACGGAGGGCGTGGACCGGGAGCGCCGGCTGCCGGCCGGCCGGGGCCGCGCCTTCGGACGCCACCACGTCCACGAGGTCCTCAACGAGTCGGCCCACGAGCACGCGGTCTCCGTGCACGCCTACTACCCGCCGCTGCCCCGCATCCGCCGCTACAGCCGTACCGGCCAGGTACTGCGACTGGAGCAGGTCGAGCGCCCGGAGGACTGGCAGTGAGCGACCAGCGGCCCCTGGGCATCGACGAGTTGCTGGAACGGGTGCGTGCGGGGTACGCGCGCCTGGAGGCACGGGAGGCGTACGAGGCCGCCCGCGCGGGCGAGGCGTTGCTCGTCGACATCCGGTACGCGGCCCTGCGCGAGCGGGACGGTCTGATACCCGGCGCCCTGATCGTCGAGCGCAACGAGCTGGAATGGCGGCTGGATCCCCAGGGCAGCCACCGTGTGCCCGAGGCCACCGGTCACGAGCTGCGGGTCGTCGTGATCTGCAACGAGGGCTACGCGTCGAGCCTGGCCGCCGCGTCACTGCACCGGCTGGGACTGGGCCGGGCCACCGACCTGGTGGGGGGATTCCAGGCGTGGCGGGCGGCCGGGCTGCCGGTGACCTCGCGGACGGACCCGCGTGGAGGTGCGGCGCCGGACAGGGCGGTGTCTCAGTAGTCGTCGACGGGGCAGTACAGCGGCGCGGTGTCCGCGTTGTCCCCGGTGACCAGGCGGGCCCGCGTCTTGTCGACCTTGTCCGCCTTCTCGCCGCGCAGCAGCGAAACGGCGTTCTCGATCGCCAGCTCACCGGTGTCGGCGGCCGAGTTGGAGACCGTGGCGGCGAAGCGGCCGTCCTTGAGCGCGGCCAGCGCCTCGTCGGTGCCGTTGACGGTCACGATCCTGATGTCCTTCGCGCCGGCCGCGTCGAAGGCCATCCGCGCGGCGAAGGCCATCTCCTGTCGCCCTGGCTCCGGACGCGATGGGCGCCCCCGCGCGTCCACCGTGTCCGAACCGAGCGTTGGACGCAGCGCCGCCCACCGTCGGATCTCAGCGCCTGCCGTCAGACGTCCCCGCAGGCGTCCCCGTCCTCGAGGAACTCCGTGTCTTCCCCCTCCTCCTCCAGTGCCTGCCGGACCACGCGCAGGGCCATGCCCTGGGGGTAGCCCTTGCGCGCGAGCATTCCGGCAAGACGGCGGAGCCGTTTGTCGCGTTCGAGGCCGCGGGTCGAGCGCAGCTTGCGGGCGACCAGTTCGCGCGCGGTCGCCTCCTCGCGCTCGGAGTCGAGCTGGGAGACCGCCTCGTCGATCAGCGTCGAGTCGACGCCTTTGGTCCGCAGTTCCTGTGCGAGGGCGCGCCGGGCCAGTCCCCGGCCGTGGTGCCGGGACTCCACCCAGGCGTCCGCGAAGGCGCTGTCGTTGATTAGCCCGACCTCCTCGAACCGTGAGAGCACCTCCTCGGCCACGTCGTCAGGGATCTCCCGCTTGCTCAGGGCGTCGGCGAGCTGCTTCCGTGTGCGCGGGGTCCCGGTGAGCAGGCGCAGGCAGATCGCCCGGGCCCGCTCAGCCGGGTCCCCCGAAGACTCCCCCTTCTCGGCCCTCGACGAGTCGGGAGCGCCTTCGTCCTCGGCGGACGGTTCTCCGAAGCCGCGCCGGCGGCGCCCGCGTCCGCTTCGGGGACCGCCCTCACCACCGCGTCCGGCCCGGCCGCCACGGCGCCGGCCCTCGCCGTCCGGCCCGTCGCTCCCGTACGGGCCGTCGCCGTCCGGCCAGCCGTCGCCCCCGGCAAGGCCGCCGCCGTCCCCGGTCCCCGGATCACCGGGGAGGCTGGGGTAGGCGTCGTACTCGGCCCAGTCCGTTCGTCGCGTCACGGATCAGCTCTTGGCAGCCGCGGCCTTGGTCTTGGCGGCCTTGGCAGCGGGAGCGGGAACCGTCTTGGCGGAGTCGTCCGCCGGCGCGCCCGTGGCGGCCGCGGCGTCCGTGCCCGGCTCGGCGGCGGGCTCCTCCGGACGCACGCCGACGCCCAGCTTCTCCTTGATCTTCTTCTCGATCTCGTTGGCGAGGTCGGGGTTGTCCTTCAGGAAGTTGCGGGCGTTCTCCTTGCCCTGGCCCAACTGGTCGCCCTCGTACGTGTACCAGGCGCCGGCCTTGCGGACGAAGCCGTGCTCCACGCCCATGTCGATCAGGCCGCCCTCACGGCTGATGCCCTGGCCGTAGAGGATGTCGAACTCGGCCTGCTTGAAGGGCGGGGCGACCTTGTTCTTGACGACCTTGCAGCGGGTACGGTTGCCGACCGCCTCCGTGCCGTCCTTCAGGGTCTCGATGCGGCGGATGTCGATGCGCACCGAGGCGTAGAACTTCAGCGCCCGGCCACCCGTCGTGGTCTCGGGGGAGCCGAACATCACACCGATCTTCTCGCGGAGCTGGTTGATGAAGATCGCGGTGGTCTTGGACTGGTTGAGCGCGCTGGTGATCTTCCGCAGGGCCTGGCTCATCAGGCGGGCCTGCAGACCGACGTGGCTGTCGCCCATCTCGCCCTCGATCTCCGCACGCGGGACGAGCGCGGCGACGGAGTCGATGACGATCAGGTCGAGGGCACCGGAGCGGACCAGCATGTCCACGATCTCCAGGGCCTGCTCGCCGTTGTCGGGCTGGGAGAGGATGAGGTTGTCGATGTCGACGCCGAGCTTGCGCGCGTACTCGGGGTCGAGGGCGTGCTCCGCGTCCACGAACGCGACCTGACCGCCGGCCTTCTGGGCGTTGGCCACGGCGTGCAGGGTCAGCGTGGTCTTACCGGAGGACTCCGGTCCGTAGATCTCGACGACACGGCCGCGCGGCAGGCCGCCGACGCCGAGGGCCACGTCGAGCGCGGTCGACCCCGTCGAGATGACCTCGATGGGCTCCTTCGACCGCTCGCCCATGCGCATGACCGCGCCCTTGCCGAATTGCCGTTCAATCTGTGCGAGTGCGGCGTCCAGGGCCTTCTCGCGGTCGGTTCCTGCCATGGGTTCCACCCGGTTTGCTTGAGTCGATCGCTTCACGTCAAAGACGCTAACGCCTGCCACTGACAATGCGCCCCGACGCTGGTCCGGCCTGTGGATAACTCGGGCACGTCCCTACCCAAAACGGGACGAAATCCCCGCCGAGCGCCTCGCCGGAGCCTCCATAAGAATGGATGTTCGATTTTCGTGTCAAGCGCACCACGAGGCACTTCCACATCTCCACTCGCGCCACGGCGCCGGTACGCCGGTGCGCCGGCGCTCCAGCGGCTCGCCGCCTCACGGCGCCGACACCGCGACGAGCGCGCGCTCCCGGCCTGACGCCGTCGGCGCGCACTCCCGGCCCGTGGCCGTCCGGCCGACCGTCGTAGCCCCGTACGGGAAGCCGTGGCACTTCGAGCGCGGAACCGGGATGCTCCGCGTCTCCGGGCCCGGAGGGGCGTGCCGGTGTTCGCGTGCGTGGCTGCGACGCCTTGCCGAGCGTCCTGGCCTCGCGGGTCGCGTTTCTCCCGAACGCCGAACGCGGCCCGCCCCTCGGGCACACCGCCCGCCGACGAAGGCGTGGCTACGGCGGCCGTCCGAAAGGCGGTACCGACGGGGGCCACGGGGAGTCCGCCGCCGGTCGATCAGCCGAGCCGATGGAGCCCGCGGTGGGAAGATCCCCCACCCCGGACCCAGCGTCGCCACCACCCCGACGCGGTGGTCGGGGCAGGACCGGCGCAGGTGCTCTCCGCCCTCCCGAACCGGTCACCGGAGGAGGCGCACGCCAGACCGCTCCCTCCCCGGCCCGCATACACCACGAGCGCCGTCAGCCGGAGCGTCTGCCCCGCCCGGCCGCCAGCTCGCCGACCCTCGTCCACAGCCGCCGCGTACGCGTGAACAGACCGGGTCCCTCGCCTCGTCGTCGGTGCCCGTGGACACGGGGGTCGTCCGTGACGTCGTAGCGCTTCACGTACGCGCCGAGGAACGCCTGCAGTGTGGCGACGGCCGGGATGGAGATCAGGGCGCCCACCGCCCCCAGGAGGGCTGTACCGGCGACGACCGAGCCGAAGGCGACGGCGGGATGGATGTCGACGGTCTTGGAGGTCAGCTTGGGCTGCAGCATGTAGTTCTCGAACTGCTGGTAGACCACCACGAATATCAGCACCCACACCGCGTACAGGGGTGTGATCGTGAAGGCGATCAGCATGGGCAGCGCGCCCGCGAGATACGTACCGATGGTCGGGATGAACTGCGAGACCACACCCACCCACACCGCGAGGGCGGGCGCGTACGGGATGCCGAGCGTCTGCAACAGGACGTAGTGGGCCATGCCGGAGATGAGCGCCATGAGTCCGCGCGAGTAGATATAGCCGCCGGTCTTGTCGACGGCGATCTCCCACGCGCGCAGTACCTCGGCCTGCCGGGCGGGCGGCAGGACGGAGCACAGGGCGCGGCGCAGACGGGGTCCGTCGGCGGCGAAGTAGAACGAGAACAGCGCGATCGTCAGCAACTGGAAGAGACCGCCGAGGACCTGCGTGGAGACGTCCAGGACGCCGGCGGCGCTGTTCTGCGCGTACCTCCTCAGCCAGTCGGAGTGGAGCAGGCCCTCCTGAATGTCCACACGCCTGAGCTCCGTGTGGAACGTCGAGTTGATCCAGTTGATGACGGAGTCGAGGTACTCGGGGAAGCCCTCGATCATCTTGATGATCTGTCCGGCGAGGATCGAGCCCAGCAGCGTGAAGAAGCCGGCGGCCACGATCAGCAGGCCGAAGAAGACCAGGAAGGTCGCGAGCCCTCGGCGCATGCCGTGGGCGGCCATCCGGCTCACCGCGGGTTCGATCGCGAGGGCCAGGAAGAACGCGATGAGGATGTTGATCAGCAGGCCGATGAGCTGGTGGAAGGCCCACGTGCCCAGCTGGAACACCCCGAAGAGGGCAAACGCGAGCACCATCGCGCGCGGCAGCCAGCGCGGCATGCGGGCGCCCGGCGCGGCCTCGGTGCCGGCCGGAGGCCGGGTGGGCGGCGTCGTGCCCGACGGGGATGCATGCGGGCCGATCTGCCCGGACTCGTCAGTGGGTGCCACGGCTCAAGTCTCGCCCACGGCACCGACAATCACGGACCCCCCTGCGATCTTCACCGTCGATCAGCGCTTCTCCTGCGGAACGTTCATCACCGCGCACACCACGCGCCACACGTCCTTCGCGTCCCAGCCGGCCGCCAGCGCCTCGTGCACCGTACGCCCGCCGAGTTCCGTCATCACATGATCGCGCGCGAAGGTGTCGGCGTAGCCAGAACCGAAGTGCTCCGCCATCCGCTCCCAGAAGACCGTCAACCGCATGACACCAGTATCCCGCTCCCGGGGGTGGCCCCTGCCGGGACCGCAGGCCGACACCGCTTTCCGCCCCTACGGTCTGACGCATGGCCGAAACAGGAGCATCCCCACTCCCCCCTACGCCCCCGGCGCGCACCCCGCTCTTCCGCGCCGAGCACTTCGTCTGGCTCACCGCGCGCGTGCTGGAACAGCGTCTTTTCGCGTATCACTTCCTCCACGGCGGCGCCGACCCCGTGGAGACCGCACTCGACGCCTACCGCAACGAGGACGGCGGATACGGTCACGCGCTGGAGCCCGATCTGCGCGGCCCCGTCAGCCAGCCCCTGCACGTGGCGCGCGCCCTGCGCGTCCTGGACTCCGTGGGCCGCTGCGGCGGCCAGCGCGTGGAACGGGTGTGCCGCTACCTCACCTCCGTCTCCACCGCCGACGGCGCGCTCCCCGCGGTCCATCCCAGCCAGCGCGGCTACCCCGCCGCCCCGTTCGTCCCGATCGTGGACGACCCGCCCAGTGAACTCCTGGCGACCGGCCCGGTGGTGGGCGTCCTCCACCGCAACGAGGTGTGGCACGCCTGGCTCTTCAGGGCCACAGACTTCTGCTGGCACGCGGTGGACTCCCTGGAGACGTCCCACCCCTACGAGATCCAGGCCGCGGTGGCCTTCCTGGACTGGGCCCCCGACCGCCCACGCGCGGAGGCGGCCGCCGACCGCCTGGGCCGCCTGGTCCGCGAGCACCGGCTCGCCGTACTGGACCCGGACCAGCGCGACGCGTACCCCGTCGCGCCCGGCTACGCCCCCGGCGAACACCACTTTCCGTACGACTTCGCCCGGACGCCCGGCTCCGTGGCGCGCGGGTGGTTCACGGACGACGAGATGGAGCGGTCCCTGGACTTCCTCGCCGACGACCAGCAGGAGGACGGAGGCTGGCCCGTCCGCTGGCGCGGCTGGGCTCCGGGCACCGCCCTGGAGGCACGTCCCACGGTGACCATCGAAGCCCTGCGCACCCTGAGGGCGTACGGCCGCGCCATCGGCTGACGCCGCGGGACACGGCCGCCACGGTCACCCTCCGAGGGCCCGCACCCCGGCCGTCACCACCACGGCCGCCGCGACGACGAGCAGGAACGGCGCTCGCAGGACGAGCGCCACGGCGGCCGCGGCAAGCCCCGCCGTCCTCGCGTCCAGCACGAGCGCGCGCCCGTCGGCGAACGTCTGCTGGGCCGTGAGGGCGGCGAGCAGGGCGACGGGCAGCAGAGCCGCGAGCCGCCGGACCAAGGGCCGCTCGAGCACACCCGCGGGAACGAGCAGGCCGGCGAGCTTGACGGCGTAGCAGCCGAGCGCGGTCACGCCGATGGCGATCCAGATGTTCACCGCTGTTCCTCCTGCCGGCCCTTCTTCGCCCGCCCCTTGCCGAAGCCCTCGCCCCAGAGGGCGAGCGGCGCGGCGAGCGCGGCCACCAGGACGGGCACACCCCCCGGCAGGACGGGCAGGAGACCGAGCCCCAGCACCACCGCGAGAGCGGCCACGACCCGCTCCGTGGGCGTTTTCAGCATGGGTGCGAGCAGTGCCAGGAAGACGGCGGGCCCGGCCGCGTCGAGCCCCCATGCGTCGGTGTCCCCGATCGCCTCGGCGCCCAGGGCGCCCAGCAGCGTGGTGACGTTCCACAGCACGTAGAGGCTGAGACCGGTGACCAGGAAGCCGATGCGCGCCCCGCGCCGATCCCGCTGCGCCAGTGAGACGGCCGCCGTCTCGTCGATCACCCACTGGGCGGCGAACGGGCGCACCGCGCGCGGGAGGGCCAGCAACTGCGACAGGCGCAGGCCGTAGAAGGCGTTGCGGACGCCCAGGAAGAAGGCACCGGCTGCCGCCGTCAGGGGACTTCCGCCCGCCGCGAGCGCCCCGACGAGCGCGAACTGGGACGCGCCCGTGAACACCAGCAGGCTGAGCGCGCAGGTCTGCCACACGGTGAGCCCGCTGCCGGCGGAGGTCACCCCGAAGGCGAACCCGGAGAGTCCCACGGCGACACCGACGCCGAGGGCGTCCCGTACGACGGCTGCGTCGGGCCTCCCGCCCAGGCCGTCCTGTATGTCTGCGAGAGCTGTCTGTTCTGCCACGCACAGGACGGTAGGCGCGGTCACCGCCGCAGGTCTTGTACGTTCTTGCGCTCCCGCTGGTAGGCGCCCGGCGGCACGCCCACGATCCGGGCGAAGTGGCGGTTGAGGTGCGGCTGATCGGTGAATCCCACCGCGAGGGCCGCCTCGGCGGGTGCCGTCCCGGCGTCCAGCAGCCGCCGCGCCCGACGGACGCGCGCGTCGGTGAGCCAGGTGTGCGGCGGCATCCCGTAGGCGTCCCGGAACGCACGCAGCAACGCGAACGAACCGGTTCCGAGATCCCCGGCGAGCTGCTCCAGCGTCGGCGGCTCGACCATCCGCTCCTCCAGCACGGCTCGCGCGCGTGCGGCGACCAGCGCGCCGGCGGTGCGCACCTGGCGCGTCGGCAGGGTCCCGCCGTTCGACCGCAGCAGCCGTGTCACGGCGACCCGCAGGAGGGTGTCGGCGGCCAGGGCGTTGCCCTCGTCGGCGGCCCGCAGCACCTGGTGCACCAGCGCGACGGCGTACGGGTCGTCGAGCACGGGGCTCACGAACCCCGGAGTCCCGCGCAGGGTGGTCGTCTCGGCGGCGATCGCGGCGACGACCTCGGGCGACGGGTACACGGCCCCGTACCGCCACCCTTCGGGAACCCCCGCCCGCCCGGTGTGCGGGGTGTCCGGGTTCACCAGCGCGAGCGAACCGGCTCCGGCGTGCTGATCAGCCCCGCCGTGGTGGAAGACCTCCACGCCCTCGGCGATGCCGGCGATCACGAAGTGCTCGTGGGTGTGCCGCACGAAGTGCTTCCGCACGTACCGGGCGCGCAGCAGATCGACGCCGGGCAGCTCCGCGTACTGCCAGTGCCTCGCCACGTCGCCCGATCCCGCCATATCCCCCATTCTCGGCGATGCCTCCCCTCTCCAGCAGCCGAGATATGACGGGCACCGGGACACGGCAGGTCCCGGCCCACGACACGGGCCGGAACACCGCGTCGCGCGACAGCGGCGACACAGGCCGACACACCGCGCCGCGCTCCTGCCCGCCGCACCACACAACAGCCCCAGCCCAGCCCCAGCACGCGCCGACCCCCGGCCCACGGCCCGCACCGCGCCGTAGCCCCGCCCACACCGCACCCCAGCGCCCGCCCCAGCCCGCTCGAACCCACGACCCCCGGCCCACGGCCCGCACCGCCCCGCACCCCAGCCCACCGCCCGCACCGAACCACATCGCACAGGCACCGCACCGCCCGCCATGGCTTCCCGCAGGTCAGCGCCATTGTCAGACCGGGGGTGCACGATGGACGCATGGTCAGCAACACGCACCGAGCCCTGGACGGCTTCTCCCCCGCGACCCGCGGCTGGTTCACGGGGGCGTTCTCCGCGCCCACCGCGGCCCAGGCGGGCGCGTGGCAGGCCCTCCGTGAGGGCTCGGACGTGCTGGTGGTGGCCCCGACCGGCTCCGGCAAGACACTGGCCGCGTTCCTCGCCGCCCTGGACCAGCTGGCCTCCACCCCCTCGCCGGCCGACCCGAAGAAGCGCTGCCGCGTCCTGTACGTCTCCCCGCTCAAGGCCCTGGCCGTCGACGTGGAGCGCAACCTCCGCAGCCCCCTGACCGGCATCCGCCAGGAAGCCGTACGCCTGGGTCTGCCCGAGCCCGAGGTCAAGGTCGGCATCCGCTCCGGCGACACCCCCGCCGCCGAGCGCCGCGCCCTCTCCACCCGCCCCCCGGACATCCTGATCACCACCCCGGAATCGCTGTTCCTGATGCTGACGTCGGCCACCCGCGACGCCCTGACCGGCATCGACACGGTGATCCTGGACGAGGTGCACGCCGTGGCCGGCACCAAGCGCGGCGCCCACCTGGCCCTCTCCCTGGAGCGCCTGGACGAACTTTTGCCGAAGCCCGCCCGCCGCATCGGCCTCTCGGCGACCGTCCGCCCGGTCGACGAGGTGGCCCGCTACCTCTCCCCGCGCCGCAAGGTGGAGATCGTCCAGCCCGAGTCCGGGAAGGAGTTCGACCTCTCGGTCGTCGTCCCGGTCGAGGACCTGGGCGAGCTGGGCGGCTCCCCGGTCGCGGACGGCAGCGAGGGAGCGGAGCGCCCGTCGATCTGGCCGCACGTCGAGGAACGGATCACCGATCTGGTCCAGGCACACCGCTCCACGATCGTCTTCGCCAACTCACGCCGGCTCGCGGAGCGCCTCTGCAACCGCCTCAACGAGATCGCCTACGAGCGGGCCACCGGCGAGTCGCTCGACGAGCACCACGCCCCGGCCGAACTCATGGGCGGCTCGGGCGCGGCCCAGGGCGCGCCGGCCGTCATCGCGCGCGCCCATCACGGTTCGGTCTCCAAGGAGCAGCGCGCGCTGGTGGAGGAGGACCTCAAGGCAGGGCGGCTCCCCGCCGTCGTGGCCACCTCCAGTCTGGAACTGGGCATCGACATGGGCGCGGTCGACCTCGTCGTCCAGGTCGAGTCGCCGCCCTCCGTGGCCTCGGGCCTCCAGCGCGTGGGCCGCGCGGGTCACCAGGTCGGAGCCGTCTCCACCGGCGTGGTCTTCCCGAAGTACCGCGGCGACCTGGTCCAGGCGGCGGTGGTCACCGAGCGCATGCGCGTCGGCGCCATCGAGTCCCTCAGGGTCCCGGCGAACCCCCTGGACGTGCTCGCCCAGCAAGTGGTCGCCATGACGGCGATGGACACCTGGCAGTTCGACGACCTGCTCGCCGCGGTCCGCCGCGCGGCGCCCTTCGCCTCACTGCCCGAATCCGCCTTCACGGCCGTCCTGGACATGCTCGCCGGCCGCTATCCCTCCGACGCCTTCGCCGAACTCCGCCCGCGCGTGGTGTGGGACCGCGTCGCCGGCACGGTCACCGGCCGCCCCGGGGCGCAGCGCCTCGCCGTGACCTCCGGGGGCACGATTCCCGACCGCGGCCTGTTCGGCGTCTTCCTCGCGGGCTCCGATCCCAAGAAGGGCGGCGGCCGGGTCGGCGAGCTCGACGAGGAGATGGTCTACGAGTCCCGCGTCGGTGACGTCTTCACCCTGGGCACGAGCTCCTGGCGCATCGAGGACATCACCCGCGACCGTGTGCTGGTCTCCCCCGCCCCCGGTGTCCCCGGCCGCCTCCCGTTCTGGAAGGGCGACCAGCTGGGCCGCCCGCTGGAGCTGGGCCGCGCGGTGGGCGCCTTCCTGCGCGAGGTCGGCTCCCTGCCCAAGGACGACGCCCGCCTGCGCCTGCTCACCGCCGGCCTGGACGCCTGGGCGGCGGACAATGTGCTCTCCTACCTGCACGAACAGCGCCAGGCCTGCGGCCACGTCCCCGACGACCGCACGATCGTCGTCGAGCGGTTCCGTGACGAGCTCGGCGACTGGCGGGTCGTCGTGCATTCCCCCTTCGGCGCCCAGGTCCACGCCCCCTGGGCCCTCGCCCTGGGCGCCAAGCTCTCCGAGCGGTACGGCATGGACGCCCAGGTCATGCACGCCGACGACGGCATCGTGCTGCGCCTTCCCGACGCCGATCTCATGGGCCTGGAGCTGCTCGACCAGGAGCCGATGCGGGCCGGCACGCAGTACGACGCCGAGCAGGCCCCCGTCGGCGCGGCGGACGTCGTCTTCGACAAGGGCGAGGTCGACCAGATCGTCACCGACCAGGTCGGCGGCTCCGCCCTGTTCGCGTCGCGTTTCCGCGAATGCGCCGCCCGCGCGCTGCTGCTGCCGCGCCGCAACCCGGGCAAGCGCACCCCCCTGTGGCAGCAGCGCCAGCGCGCCGCCCAACTGCTCCAGGTGGCGAGCGAGTTCGGCTCGTTCCCGATCGTCCTGGAGGCGGTCCGCGAGTGCCTCCAGGACGTCTTCGACGTCCCGGGGCTCGTCGAGCTGATGGGCGACCTGGAGTCCCGCAAGGTGCGCCTGGTGGAGGTCACCACCCCGGAGCCGTCCCCGTTCGCACGCTCCCTCCTGTTCGGCTACGTCGCCCAGTTCCTGTACGAGGGCGACTCCCCGCTCGCCGAGCGCCGCGCGGCCGCCCTCTCCCTGGACTCGCGGCTGCTGGCCGAGCTGCTCGGCCAGGCGGAGCTGCGGGAACTGCTCGACGCCGAGGTGCTCACCGAGCTGGAGCGGGAGCTGCAGTGGCTGACCGAGGACCGGCGGGTGAAGGACGTCGAAGGCGTCGCGGACGTGCTGCGCCTGCTCGGCCCGCTCACCGACGCCGAGCTGGCCGAGCGCGGCGCGGAGCCCCACTGGGCCCAGGAGCTGGCCGCCGCCCGCCGCGCCATCCGGGTCCGTGTCGCCGGCGCCGACCACTGGGCGGCGATCGAGGACGCGGGCCGCCTGCGCGACGCCCTCGGCACCGCACTCCCCGTCGGGGTCCCCGAGGCGTTCACCGAGCCGGTGAAGGACCCCCTGGGTGATCTCCTCGCCCGCTACGCCCGCACCCACGGCCCCTTCACCTCGGCGACCGCCGCCGCCCGCTTCGGCCTGGGCGTCGCGGTCACCGAGGGCGCCCTCCAGCGGCTCGCGGCGGGCGGCCGTGTCGTCCAGGGCGAGTTCCACCCGGCCGGCATCGGCCAGGAGTGGTGCGACGCGACCGTCCTGCGCAGGCTGCGCCGCCGCTCCCTGGCGGCCCTGCGGCACGAGCTCGAACCCGTGCCGCCCGCGGCGCTCGCCCAGTTCCTGCCCCAGTGGCAGCACATCGGCAAGGGGCACGCCCTGCGCGGCATCGACGGGCTGATCCGCGCGGTCGAGCAGCTCCAAGGCGCGTCCGTCCCCGCCTCCGCCCTGGAGAAACTCGTCCTGCCGTCCCGCGTCACTGACTACTCCCCTGCGATGCTCGACGAGCTCACCGCCGCCGGGGAGGTGGTGTGGGCCGGAGCCGGCGCCCTGCCAGGCAAGGACGGCTGGGTCTCCCTGTACCTCGCGGACGCGGCCCCCCTCCTCCTGCCCCCTCCCCACCCTCTGGAACTGACCGCACTTCACCAGTCCGTCCTGGACGCCCTCTCGGGCGGATACGGTCTGTTCTTCCGTCAGATCGCCGACCAGGTCCGTGCCACCACCCACCCGGACGCCACCGACCCCCAACTCGCCGACGCGCTGTGGGACCTGGCATGGTCCGGACGCCTCACCAACGACACGCTGGCGCCGATGCGCTCCCTGCTGGGCTCGGGCCGCACCGCCGGCTCCACGGCCCACCGCGCCAAGCGCGCCGTCCCTCGCGGCCGCTACGGCTCGCTGACGGCCGCCGCCCGCTCCGCCTCCCGCAGCGGCCCGCCGACCGTAGCCGGCCGCTGGTCCCTCCTTCCGGCCCACGAACCCGATACCACCGTCCGCGCCCACGCCCTCGCCCGCACCCTGCTGGACCGGCACGGGGTGGTGACCCGGGGCGCGGTCTCGGCGGAGGGCGTCGAGGGCGGCTTCTCGGCGACGTACCGGATCCTGTCCGTCTTCGAGGAGAGCGGCCAGGCCCGGCGCGGCTACGTCGTGGAGGGTCTCGGCGCCGCGCAGTTCGCGATGGACGGGGCGGTGGATCGCGTCCGCGCGGTGGCCAATGCCCGCGACCGCGAGGAGACGCTCCCCGGCCCGCGGGAGGAGGCCTCCCCCGACGGCTTCACCTTCCCCGACACCTCCCCGTCCGACGATCTCGGCTGGGACGTCCCCGGCCTGGACGCGTCCTTCGACCTCCCGGCGTCACCGGCCGCGCCGGGCGACTACGTCTCCCCCCGCGCCCTCGCCTCCCCCGGCGCCGGCGGCCCCCGCGGCGGTAACGGCTTCCCGTACGCCTCCGGATTCGCGGACCGCCGACGCCGTACGCCCTCGCCCGCGTCCCGGGCCGTGGTCCTCGCCGCGGCCGATCCCGCGAACGCGTACGGCGCCGCCCTGTCCTGGCCCGAGCCACCCACCGGCGCCGGACACAAGCCGGGCCGCAAGGCCGGCTCCCTGGTGGTCCTCGTGGACGGCGAGCTGACCCTCTACATGGAGCGCGGCGGGAAGACCCTGCTGGCCTGGCCCTCCACCCCCGACGGCGAACACGCCCCCGTCGACGACCCCCGCCTGCACGCCGCGGCGGAGGCCCTCGCCGCAGCGGCCCGCGCGGGCTCCCTCGGCACCGTCACGGTGGAACGCGTCAACGGCACCTCGGCCCTGACCTCCCCCCTGGGCACCCTCCTGGAAGGCGCGGGCTTCATCGCGACGCCCCGAGGCCTGCGGCTGCGCGCATGACCACCCACCCGCCCAGCGCCCTGCCGACCCACCGCACGCCACGGCCCGGCCACTCCTCTCGGCCACACGACCCACCGCGCCACTCCACGCCCGGTCCGCACCCCCCGGACGTCATGCCACCCTTGACCCATGCCCGAAGGTGACACGGTCTGGCAGGCCGCGAGGCGGCTGCACACCGCCCTCGCGGGCAAGGTGCTGACGCGCTCCGACCTGCGGGTGCCGAAGTACGCCCTCACCGACCTCACCGGCCGCACCGTTCTGGACGTCACCCCGCGCGGCAAACACCTCCTCACCCGCATCGAGGGCGGCCTGACGCTCCACTCCCACCTGCGGATGGACGGCTCCTGGAAGGTGTTCGCGAACGACGAGCGCTGGACCGGCGGCCCCGCCCACCAGATCCGGGCCGTCCTCGGCGCCCACGACCGCACCGCCGTCGGCTACCGCCTCCCCGTCCTCGAACTCCTGCACACCGCGGACGAAGAGCGAGTGGTCGGCCACCTCGGCCCCGACCTGCTCGGCCCCGACTGGGACCCCGAGCGGGCCCTCGCCAACCTCCTCGCGGACCCCGCCCGCCCCCTCGGCGAGGCCCTCCTCGACCAGCGCAACCTCGCGGGCATCGGCAACGTCTACAAGTGCGAGCTCTGCTTCCTCCTCGGCGCCACTCCCTGGCTTCCCGTCGGCGCGCTCCCCGCCGACCGCGCGGCGAAACTGCCCGCCCTCGCGAAGAAGCTCCTGGAGGTCAACCGCGACCGGCCCATCCGCACCACGACGGGTGGCCGCGGCCGCGGCCCGGACCTCTTCGTCTACGGCCGCGCACCCCGCCCCTGCCTGCGGTGCGGCACCTCCGTCCGCGCGGCGGACCAGGGCGACGGCTCACGCGACCGCCCGACGTACTGGTGCCCGGCCTGCCAGACGGGCCCCGCCCCGCCCCCGGGCTCCGCGCCCACGCGCCGCGTCCGCCCCCACCCCACCGATTGACGGGCCGTCAGAAACCTCCGTACCGTCGGCTCATGGCCGTGAAGGCGTACGACCTCACCGGACGCGCCGCGTTCGTCACCGGCGCGGCGAGCGGCATAGGCCGCGCCTGCGCCGTCCTGCTGGCCGACGCCGGCGCCACCGTGCACGGCGCGGACCGCGACACTCAGGGACTCCACGAGACCGCGACCTTGATCAAGGACCGGGGCGGCACGGCCCACACCCACCCCCTCGACGTCACCGACCGCGCCCAGGTGCGTCAGGCGATGGAGTCCTGTGAGCGCCTGGACGTGATGGCGGCCGTCGCCGGGATCATGCACAGCAGCCCTGTGCTGGAGACCAGCGAAGAGGACCTCGACCGGGTCCTCGACGTCAACTTCAAAGGAGTGCTCTACGCCTGCCAGGAAGCGGCCCGCCTGATGCTCGCCCGCTCCACCCGGGGCAGCCTCGTCACCATGGCCTCCGGCGCCGTGGACACCGGTGCCCCCGGCCTCCTCTGCTACGGCGTCGCCAAGGCGGCCGTGGTCCAGCTGACCAGGACGCTGGCGACCGAGCTCGGCCCGCACGGCATCCGCGTCAACGCCGTCGCCCCCGGCTGGATCCGCACACCCATGACCGACCGCCACGACGCCGGCGCACAGGCGCACACCGAGGCGCTCATGTCGCGCATGTCACCGCTGGGCAGGGTCGGCGAGCCGGAGGACGTCGCCCACGCGGTACTACACCTGGCCTCGGACGCGTCCTCGTTCACGACGGGCCAGATCCTCCGCCCGAACGGCGGCGTGGCCATGCCCTGGTGAGCACCGCCCCGCACCCCTCCGCCCTTCACCGCCCCCGCCGGGCAGCCTCTTCCTCCCAGGCACCGTCCGCCCGCCGACCAGCCTCCCCCCGCCAGGCAGCCACCCACCGTCCTTCACCGACCGCCCCCACCGCCCGCGCCTTGGCCACACAGTGCACCGGCAGCAGGCTCAGCCCCCATCCCCCGACGGCGATGGTCCCCTCCAGCACCCCGGCGTCGGGCACCACCGCCAGCCGTACCGCGGCCCACCACCACAGCGCCCCGAGCCCCAGCGCGACCCCCCGGCGAGCTGCCGGACCCGCCACGGCCGTCACCACCAGCCCACGCCGAGACCACCACCCGTCCCACCCGGGGGCACGCTGGAGGGCCGCACGCACCGCCGGGAGGACGCGCGACAGGCGCGACGGCCACGTATCAGCGGCTCCCCAGGCCTCACACGTTCTCCCCCTGGAACATCCAGTGATGTTTCTCCAGCGCAGCGGTGATCTGAATGAATGTGTCCTGAGTCACGGGATCCGCGTCACCGGTAGCCGCCACCCGTTCCCTCATTCGGGTGATCAACGCGCTCAGCGACGCCACCAGCGTCCGCACCGCCTCCGTGTCCTCGGCCCAGCCCCGCGCCACGGTGTCTAAGCCGCTCCCGGCGGCCACCGTCGCCGCACGCCCGTCCGGCGGGTCACCCGGTGCCGAGGCTCGCTCCGCCACGGTGTCGGAGTGCGTGCGCGCGGTGTCCACCACCTCGTCGGGCTGGAGGTGGACGGTCCGGAAGCGGGGCCCGACGACGTTCCAGTGGACCTGCTTGGCCACCAGCGAGAGGTCGATCAGGTCGACCAGCGCCCCTTGGATGGCCTCGGAGACGGTCTTCTGATCGACGTCGGACAGCGGGCTCTTCACGGCGTGCATCCGTACCTCCGGGTCGGCGGTCAGCCGTCGTGCCCCTCCACGATGACCGCCGCACCGGACCCCGGCAAACCGACCCGAACCGCCTGACCACGGCCCCGCACCCCACCCCGCACCGCACCCCAACCCCGCACCGCACACCCGCCCACTCCGCCACGAACGGCTCCAAAGCTCTCCAACCGCCTCCGGACGGCTCCGGAACTCTCCGGGGCGACCCAGAGAGCCCTCCGGTGGTCCACGGGCGGCTCCGGAGCTCTCCGAACGCCTCCGGACGGCAAAAACCCCGACCGCACTCCTCCGGTTCTCCCCGGAGAAGCCCCGGCCGGGGCCTCACACTCGCCGTACGCCTCACGCGCACGAGCGTGCTGTGCGCCTTACACGCCTGACCTTATGCACACCCATCGGCCGGCACACCGACCCTGGGGCACCTCACGCGGCGACCACGTCCACCGCCTCGGCGGGCGCCTTGATGGTCACCCGCTCCGGTGGCACACCGGTCACCGACACGGAACCCAGCATCGGACGAACCGGCGTGGGCACAGGCTCACTGGGGGTTGCAGCAGCCGACTGAGCCAGCTCGGCGAGGGCGAGCTCGTCGCTCACTTCCCGCATGAGCTCGGACATCCGTACGTCCAGCGCGTCGCAGATGGCGGCGAGCAGCTCGGAGGAAGCCTCCTTCTGCCCCCGCTCCACCTCGGAGAGATAGCCGAGTGAGACTCGGGCGGACGAGGAGACTTCGCGCAGAGTACGGCCCTGGCGCTGGCGCTGCCGACGCAGCACGTCACCCAGCAGGCGACGGAGCAGAATCATCGGTGGCTCCCTCCTCGGACCGCGTAGCCGCATCCTTCTCGCCCCACCGTACCGCCTAGCGCTGCGGCCGTGCGGGGAGCGATGTCGTGTTCACTCAGGGCTGCAAACATCAAAACCCCCCGTTCTGTTCCGTATCCTGTGCCCGCTCATTCCCGGTCTGTTCGCCCGCAAGCTCCTTCAAAAGCACTGCGAGTACGCTCCGTACACTCTCTCTACGAATTTCCGCGCGGTCGCCGTTCAACCGCAGGGCCTCCACTTTTCCGCCAGAGGCGGAACCGGAGTCCGTCGCGAACGGCCCGTCCACGGCCACGAAGACCGTCCCGACGGGCTGTCCGTCCTGGGGGTCGGGGCCCGCGACACCGGTCGTTGCGATGCCCCAGTCGGCACCGAGCGCCTTGCGCACGCCGACCGCCATCTGGGCCGCGACCTGCGGGTCCACGGCGCCCCGAGTAGCCAGCAGGCCCGGATCGACACCGAGCAGTTCCTGCTTCAGTCCGGTCGCGTAAGCCGTGACCGCACCGCGGAAGGCTTTGGACGCCCCGGGGACCGATGTGATCTCCGCCGCGACCAGCCCACCGGTGAGCGACTCGGCGACGGCGAGCGTCTCACCCCTCACGGTGAGTAGTCGCACCACGTCGGCGGCTGTGGACGTCACGCTCCGGTCTCCTCCGGCACGGCCTTGCGCTCGGCGATTCCCCGCCTGCGCAGCACAATGGCCTGTCTCACATAGTCGAGCCCGGTCACCACAGTCAGCACGACCGCGGCGGCCATCACCCAGAACCTCAGGGTGGCCAGCCACCCCGTCAGCGCCAGGATGTACATCCCGACGGCCACGCCCTGGGTGAGCGTCTTGAGTTTGCCGCCCCGGCTCGCCGGGATGACGCCGTACCGGATGACGATGAAACGCAGCAGCGTGATCCCGAGTTCCCGGCCGAGGATCACGGCCGTCACCCACCACGGCAGGTCGCCGAGCGCGGAGAGGCAGATGAGGGCCGCGCCCATGATCGCCTTGTCGGCGATGGGGTCGGCGATCTTCCCGAAGTCGGTGACGAGGTTGTACGTCCGCGCCAGGTGCCCGTCGAACAGGTCGGTGATCATGGCGACGGCGAAGGCCGCCCAGGCGAGCGAACGCCACGCCGGGTCGTAGCCGCCGTCCGCCAGCATCAGCGCGACGAAGCCGGGCACCAGGAGCAGCCGGAGCATCGTCAGCAGATTGGCGACGTTCCAGACGCTCGCCTGGTTGACGGCCGCGGCCGCCAGTTTGCCGCCCCGGGGAGCCTTGCCGACGCCCGGGGAGTCGTCGGGGGCAGACGCGCCCGACGCGGCCGTGGCACCCTTCGCCTGGGAGGAGCCGCCCGCGGCCGATGCCGGGACACCCGTCATCTGCCCGCCTCCTCACTACACCCGTTCGAGCCCGGCAGGGGCTCGGCCACCAGGTCGACGCCTTCCGTGCCGACCACCTTCGCTTCGACCATACGACCGACACTCAGACCTTCGCCCGACGTGAGCAGCACCTGGCCGTCCGTCTCCGGCGCCTGGTGCGCACCGCGGCCGTGGACGCCCTCGTCGTCCACCGACTCCACGAGCACGCGCACGGTCTCCCCGAGGCGCTCCTCGGCACGCTGCGAGACGAGCTCCTCCGCGAGCCGGGAGACCCGCGCGAGCCGCTCCGCGACGACGTCCTCGTCCAGCTTGTTCTCGTACGTCGCGGCCTCGGTGCCCTCCTCGTCGGAGTAGCCGAAGACGCCGATGGCGTCCAGCCGCGCGTGACTGAGGAACCGCTCCAGCTCGGCCAGGTCGGCCTCGGACTCGCCGGGGAAACCGACGATGAAGTTGGAGCGCACACCCGCCTCGGGCGCCTTGCTCCGGATGGTGTCGAGCAGTTCCAGGAAGCGGTCGGTGTCGCCGAAGCGGCGCATCGCGCGCAGCACGTCGGGCGCGGAGTGCTGGAAGGACAGATCGAAGTAGGGGGCGACCTTCGGGGTCGAGGTCAGCACGTCGATCAGGCCGGGCCGCATCTCGGCCGGCTGGAGGTAGCTGACGCGCACCCGCTCGATGCCGTCGACCTCGGCCAGCTCGGGCAGCAGCGACTCAAGGAGCCGGATGTCGCCGAGGTCCTTGCCGTAGGAGGTGTTGTTCTCGGAGACCAGCATGATCTCCTTGACGCCCTGCTCGGCCAGCCATCGCGTCTCGTTCAGCACGTCGCTCGGACGGCGGGAGATGAAGGAGCCGCGGAAGGACGGGATGGCGCAGAAGGTGCAGCGGCGGTCGCAGCCGGAGGCGAGCTTGACCGAGGCGACCGGGGCGCCGTCGAGGCGGCGGCGCAGGGGCGCTCGGGGGCCGGACGCGGGCGCGAGACCGTCCGGGAGGTCCGCCGGGCCGTGCCCGGGCAGCGCCACGTCGGCGGCCGACTGCTGCCGCTCCGCCGGGCTGATCGGCAGCAGCTTGCGCCGGTCGCGCGGGGTGTGGGACGCGTGGACGCCGCCGGACAGAATGGTCTGCAGGCGGTCGGAGATGTCGGCGTAGTCGTCGAAGCCGAGCACGCCGTCGGCCTCCGGGAGGGCCTCGGCGAGATCCTTGCCGTACCGCTCGGCCATGCAGCCCACCGCCACGACGGCCTGGGTTCTGCCGTGCCCCTTGAGGTCGTTGGCCTCCAGGAGGGCGTCCACCGAGTCCTTCTTGGCGGCGTCGACGAATCCACAGGTGTTGACGACGGCGACGTCCGCGTCCTGGGCGTCCTCCACGAGCTGCCAGCCGTCCGCCTCCAAACGGCCTGCGAGCTCCTCCGAGTCCACCTCGTTACGGGCGCAGCCAAGGGTGACGAGTGCGACGGTACGGCGTTCAGGCATGGGCTCAAGACTACTTTGTCTCACCGACAGCCCCGGTCGACGGGTTGGCGATCTTGCAGCCGACGGGGCCGACGGCCTTCGGCCGCAAAGGCGCCTTCCTGCCACAGAGGTGCACGGTCTCGCGCCGCAGAGGTGCGCGGCCTGTGCCACAGAGGCAGGGGTCGTGCCGCAGAGGTTCGCGCCCGTACGCCGACGGGGCCGGCGATCCTCGCCGACCCCGTCCGCCCGACGGCACGCCCCGCCGGTCCCGCTACCCGGCCTGCGGATCGCCCTTCGTGTACGTCAGCCGCTCCACGGCCCCCGGCTGCCAGTCGTCCTCGATCTTCTTGCCGTTGACGTAGAGCTGGATCGCGCCCGCGTCGCCGAGGACGAGGTTGATCTTCTCGCTGTCCTGGAAGGTCTCGGAGTCGCCCTGCTTGAGCAGCCCGTCGAAGAGCAGCCGGCCGTTGTGGTCCTTGGCCGAGATCCAGCTCTTGCCGTCGACGGCGCTGACCTGGACGGTCACCTTGTCCTGCGGCGCGGCGGCGATGGCGCTGTCGGAGGGCTCGGGCGTCTCGTCGACGGTCTTGTCGCTCTTCGGGGTGGGTGTGGCGGGCGCACTGGTGGTCGGGGTGGTGCCGTCCGCGACGTCCTGCGTCCCCTCGTCGCCGCCCTTGAACGCGGTGAAGCCGACGAAGCCGATCACGGCGACGATCGCGGCGACCATGGCAGCCGTCCAGTTCGGACCGCGCCGCTCGGGCCGGATGCGTTCCGCCTCGAACAGGGGTGCGGCCGGCGTCGGCGCCGGGCGGCCGCCGTGGGCGGCGTCGTACTGCTCGATCAGCGGGGCGGGGTCGAGGTGGACGGCCCTGGCCAGGGTCCGGATGTGCCCGCGCGCGTAGACGTCCCCGCCGCAGGGGGCGAAGTCGTCCGCCTCGATGGCGTGCACGATGGCGATACGGACTCGGGTGGCGGTACTGACATCGTCGACGGTCAACCCGGCCGCGATGCGCGCCTGCTGCAGGACGCGGCCGATGGAGGGGCGGGCTTCCTCGGAGACGTCTTCGAACGGACGCTCGTCTTCAGGGGAGTTGCCGATGGACACGGGGGCGCCTTTCGAGCGTGTAGCCACCTGTGCTGGAGGATCAGTCTAGGGGGGGTGCAAAAGGGAGGGGCAACCGGACGGTGGTGTCTGTACGCCATCGGAATGGACCGGACACTCCAATGACGGGACCGGCGCGCGTCCCAGGTTGGGACCCGCACCTGTCCTCTCGCTCAACTTGACGTATGCCGAAGGGAAACGGTTGCCCGCCGCTCTCTAACGGGTGAGTCACGGACGCCCGCCGTCCCCACGGAGAAACGCCTACCCTTCAGCCTCCCCGCGGATCACCGCGAGCACGCCGTCCAACTCGTCGGGTTTCACAAGAACGTCACGCGCTTTGGACCCCTCGCTCGGCCCGACGATGTTCCGCGACTCCATGAGGTCCATCAGCCGACCGGCCTTGGCGAAGCCGACACGGAGCTTGCGCTGGAGCATGGAGGTCGACCCGAATTGCGTGGACACCACCAGTTCCGCCGCCTGGCACAACAGGTCGAGGTCGTCGCCGATGTCCTCGTCGATCTCCTTCTTCTGCTTGGTGCCCACGGTGACGTCGTCCCGGAAGACGGGCGCCATCTGGTCCTTGCAGTGCTGGACGACAGCGGCGACCTCCGCCTCGGTCACGAACGCGCCCTGCATACGGGTCGGTTTGTTCGCTCCCATCGGAAGGAACAGTCCGTCACCCTTGCCGATCAGCTTCTCGGCACCGGGCTGGTCGAGGATGACCCTCGAGTCCGCCAGCGACGATGTGGCGAACGCCAGCCGCGAGGGCACGTTCGCCTTGATCAGACCGGTGACGACGTCGACGGACGGGCGCTGCGTGGCGAGCACCAGGTGGATGCCGGCCGCGCGCGCGAGCTGCGTGATCCGCACGATGGCGTCCTCGACGTCCCGCGGCGCCACCATCATCAGGTCGGCCAGCTCGTCGACGATCACCAGCAGGTACGGGTACGGCTGGAGCTCGCGCTCGCTGCCCTCGGGCGGCTTGACCTTGCCCTCGCGCACGGCTCGGTTGAAGTCGTCGATGTGCCGGTACCCGTACGCCGCCAGGTCGTCGTACCGGAGGTCCATCTCCCGGACGACCCACTGGAGCGCCTCGGCGGCCCGCTTGGGGTTGGTGATGATCGGCGTGATCAGGTGCGGGATGCCCTCGTAGGCGGTCAGCTCGACGCGCTTGGGGTCGACCAGGATCATCCGGACGTCCTCGGGGGTCGCCCGCATCATCACCGAGGTGATCAGGCAGTTGATGCACGACGACTTGCCGGAGCCGGTGGCGCCGGCGACCAGCATGTGCGGCATCTTCGCCAGCGAGTGCATGACGTACCCGCCCTCGACGTCCTTGCCGAAGGCGACCAGCATCGGGTCGTCGTCCTCCGCGGACTCCGCGAGACGGAGCACGTCGCCGAGGTTGACCATCTCCCGGTCGGTGTTGGGGATCTCGATGCCGACCGCCGACTTGCCGGGGATCGGGCTGATGATCCGCACGTCGGGGCTGGCGACGGCGTACGCGATGTTCTTCGTCAGCGCGGTGATCCGCTCGACCTTCACCGCGGGGCCGAGCTCGACCTCGTAGCGCGTGACCGTCGGACCGCGGGTGAAGCCGGTGACGGCGGCGTCCACCTTGAACTCGGTGAAGACGTTCGTCAGCGCGGCGACGACGGCGTCGTTGGCCGCGCTGCGCGCCTTGCCGGGGCCCCCGCGCGTGAGGAGGTCGAGGGAGGGCAGGGCGTAGGTGATGTCGCCGGAGAGCTGGAGCTGCTCGGCGCGGGGCGGCAGATCGCGGGGTTCCTCGGGGGCGGCCTTGGTCAGGTCGGGCACCGCCCCGGTCTTCGGCTTCTCCTGCTTGGGGCGCCCGGCCGGGGCCGGGACGGGCGTCGGCGTGGTGGGCTCGCGGTCGCCCACGCTGACGCCCTGCGTGAGGTCGGCGACGATCGGCGAGGGCGGCATGCCGTGCAGCACGGCTCCGTCGAGGTCCGCCGCCGCGGCGGCGGCGATGTCCACGGCGTCCATCTGCCGGTCCATCGCGGGCTGCGGCACCGCCGAGCGCCGGGGCCGGCCGCGCCGCTGCGAAAGGGCTTCCTGCTCGGCGGTGTCGGCGTCGTACGCCTGCGGGGCGCCCGAGCGCCGGCGGGGGCGCGCGGCCAGGCCCTCGCGCCACTGTTCGTCGTAGCGCGCGTCGTCGTCCGGAGCCCCCTCGTACGCGTCGGCCCCGGGATCGCGCAGCACGCCGAGGCGCACCCCGAGCTGCCGCAGCCGCTGCGGGACGGCGTTGACGGGCGTCGCCGTGACGACCAGCAGTCCGAAGATCGTGAGCAGCACGAGCAGCGGTACGGCGAGGACCTCGCCCATGGCGTAGGTCAGCGGGGTCGCCGCGCTCCAGCCGATGAGGCCGCCGGCGTCCCTTATCGCCTGCATGCCGTCGCTGCGGGCGGGCGAGCCGCACGCGATGTGGACCTGGCCGAGCACGCCGATGACGAGCGCGGACAGCCCGATCACGATGCGGCCGTTGGCCTCGGGCTTCTCGGGGTGCCGGATGAAACGCACGGCGATGACCGCGGCCAGGATCGGCACAAGCAGGTCGAGCCGGCCGAAGGAGCCGGTCACCAGGATCTCGACGAGGTCACCGACGGGGCCGCGCAGGTCGGCCCAGGTGCCCGCGGCGACGATCAGCGCGATGCCGAGCAGCAGCAGCGCGACACCGTCCTTGCGGTGAGCGGGGTCGAGGTTCTTGGCGCCGTTCCCTATGCCGCGGAACACCGCGCCCACGGCGTGGGCCAGGCCCAGCCAGACGGCGCGCACGAGGCGGTACACGCCCCCGGTGGGGCTGGGCGCCGGTTTGGGCACGGGCTTCTTGGCCGCGACCTTCTTGGCGGGCGCCTTCTTCGCCGCGGTCTTTTTCGCGGCGGCCTTCTTCGCCGGAACCTTCGCGGGAGCAGCAGCCTTCTTGGCGGGCTGCTTCTTGGCTGCGGAGGGACGTGAGGCCATAGGTGTGAGGTTACCGGGGGAGACACCGGTGGACACGCGTGCCCACTGCTTCACCCGTTCGTGTCGCCCTCCCGGAGGCGCGGAACTGACGTGCCCCCCGCGGCGGCTGACCCACGCTCATGTGTGGACGCCATGCGCACCGACCCGACCACGCCGCCGGCACCCATGACCGCCGCTCGCACGCCTGCGGCTGACGGCCGCTCACGCCCAACACCCCCACCGGACGCGTCAGTTCTGCGACGACACCGAGGCCGGGCCGCTTCCGGCGCCGGGCTCCAGCGCGTCCAGCGCCCGGCGCAGACCGGTGAGCTTGCGCTCCAGGTGCGCCGCCGTGGCCACCGCGGCCGCGTCCGCCGACTCGTCGTCGAGCTGCTTGGACAGCGCCTCCGCCTGCTCCTCGACGGCCGCCAGCCGCGCGGACAGTTCGGCGAGCAGCCCGGCCGACTCCTTGGCGCCGCCACCGGCCGCCGCCTTGCCGCCACCGCCCTCCAACTGCAGCCGCAGCAGGGCCGCCTGCTCACGGAGCTGGCAGTTCTTCATGTACAGCTCGACGAAGACCGAGACCTTCGCACGCAGCACCCACGGGTCGAACGGCTTGGAGATGTAGTCCACCGCACCCGCCGCGTACCCACGGAAGGTGTGGTGCGGGCCGTGGTTGATCGCGGTGAGGAAGATGATCGGGATGTCCCGCGTCCGCTCCCGCCGCTTGATGTGGGCGGCCGTCTCGAAACCGTCCATTCCCGGCATCTGGACGTCCAGCAGAATGACCGCGAAGTCGTCCGTCAGCAGTGCTTTGAGCGCCTCTTCCCCGGACGATGCCCGCACCAGCGTCTGATCGAGCGCCGAGAGGATCGCCTCCAGCGCCAGCAGATTCTCCGGCCGGTCATCGACCAGGAGGATCTTGGCCTTCTGCACCATGGCCCGCCCTCCTCGCCCCGGCAGTGCACCGGGCGCCGCCCCTGGGGACGACTCCTTTGCGCCGCCCTTCCTTGTGCCGGTCATGGTAGCCGCACCCCGACCTTCGCCACACCCTGTCACCGTGATGTCACTGTGCACGTAGCAGGAACGTGGCATGAGACCAGAAGGTTCCCCGGATCCCGCCTCGATACACGGCCACGACCACCCTGAGTCAGCAACTTCCCGCGTCCTGGGATGGTTCCCGTCACTCCTCCCGCATCCACTGCTCCATCACCGCCAGCAGGTGATCCGGATCGACCGGCTTGGTCACGTAGTCGGAGGCGCCCGACTCGATCGCCTTCTCCCGGTCGCCCTTCATCGCCTTCGCGGTCAGCGCGATGATCGGCAGCCCGGAGAACTGCGGCATCCGGCGGATCGCCGTCGTCGTCGCGTACCCGTCCATCTCGGGCATCATGATGTCCATCAGGACGACCGCCACGTCGTCGTGCTGCTCCAGCACCTCGATGCCCTCACGGCCGTTCTCCGCGTACAGCACCGACAGCCCGTGCTGCTCCAGGACGCTGGTCAACGCGAACACGTTACGGATGTCGTCGTCGACGATGAGCACCTTCTCGCCGCCGAACCGGAAGCCCCGCTGCCGCGCGGCCGCCTCGTGCCCCACGGGCGCCCACTGCTCCGGATGCCCGACCTGCGGCTCCCCACCGGCCACCGAGCGGCGCCGGCGCCGGAAGAGCGCGGCCGCGCCGTTCTGCGTCTCCTGGTACGACTTCACCTCGGCGGGCGTCTCGATCTCCACGTCGGACAGCTCCGACAGTTCGCGCGCGGCGTTCTCGGACGCCACCAGGTCACCGGCCTCCAGCGCGGGCACCAGCTGCTGGTAGCCCTGCGGCGGCAGCTCACTGGGGTGCAGCGGCAGGTACAGCGTGAACGTCGAGCCACGCCCCGGCTCGCTCTGCGCGTGGATCTCACCGCCGAGCAGCTGTGCGATCTCCCGCGAGATGGACAGCCCCAGGCCCGTACCGCCGTACTTGCGGCTGGTGGTGCCGTCCGCCTGCTTGAACGCCTCGAAGATCACCCGCATCTTGCTGGCCGCGATCCCGATGCCGGTGTCGGTCACGGAGAACGCGATCAGCGGAGCGTCCGCGTCGCTCAGCGAACCCGCCTCCAGCAACTGCTCCCGGATCGCCACCGGCACATCCGCCCCGGCGGGCCGGATCACCAGCTCCACCGAGCCGGAGTCGGTGAACTTCACCGCGTTGGACAGCAGGTTGCGCAGCACCTGCAGCAGCCGCTGTTCGTCGGTGTGCAGGGTCGCGGGCAGCTCCGGCGAGACCCGCACCGACAGGTCGAGGCCCTTCTCCGCGGTCAGCGGCCGGAAGGTGGCCTCCACGTAGTCCACGAGCTGGACGAGCGCGATGCGCGTCGGGGAGACGTCCATCTTGCCCGCCTCGACCTTCGACAGGTCGAGGATGTCGTTGATCAGCTGGAGCAGGTCCGACCCGGCGCCGTGGATGGTCTCGGCGAACTCGACCTGCTTCGGGGAGAGGTTGCCCTCCGCGTTGTCGGCGAGCAGCTTGGCCAGGATCAGCAGCGAGTTGAGCGGCGTCCGCAGCTCGTGCGACATGTTGGCGAGGAACTCGCTCTTGTAGCGCATCGACACCGCGAGCTGCTCGGCGCGCTCCTCCAGGACCTGCCGCGCCTCCTCGATCTCGGTGTTCTTCACCTCGATGTCGCGGTTCTGCCGGGCCAGCAGCTCGGCCTTCTCCTCCAGCTCCGCGTTGGACGCCTGGAGGGCCTTCTGCCGCTGCTCCAGCTCGGCCGACCGCTCCCGCAGTTGCTCGGTCAGCTCCTGCGACTGCTTCAGCAGCTGCTCCGTCTTGGTGTTGACGGAGATCGTGTTGACGCTGGTCGCGATCATCTCGGCCAGCTGGTTCAGGAAGTCCTTCTGGATCTGTGTGAACGGCGTGAAGGACGCCAGCTCGATCACGCCGAGCACCTTGCCCTCGAACAGCACCGGCAGCACGATCACCTGCGCGGGCGGCGCCTCGCCGAGCCCGGACGAGATCTTCAGGTAACCGCTCGGGGCGTTCGAGACGAGGATCGTTCGCTTCTCCTCCGCGGCCGTCCCGACGAGCGCCTCACCCGGCCGGAACGACGTCGGCATGGACCCCATCGAGTAGCCGTACGAGCCCAGCATCCGCAGCTCGTACTGGTCGCCCTGCTCGCTCGCCCCGTCCGCCGGCGGCATCGCCAGGAAGAACGCGCCGTGCTGCGCGGCCACCAGCGGCGGCAGCTCGCTCATGATCAGCGAGGCCACGTCCTCCAGGTCCCGCCGGCCCTGCATCAGCGCGGACACGCGCGCGAGGTTGCCCTTGAGCCAGTCCTGCTCCTTGTTTGCGATCGTGGTGTCGCGCAGGTTGGCGATCATCTTGTTGATGTAGTCCTGGAGTTCCTGGATCTCCCCGGACGCGTCCACGTCGATCTTCAGGTTCAGGTCGCCCCGGGTCACCGCGGTCGCCACGCGCGCGATGGCACGCACCTGCCGGGTGAGGTTCCCGGCCATCTCGTTCACCGACTCGGTGAGGTCGCGCCACGTGCCGTCGACGTCCCGCACGCGTGCCTGCCCTCCGAGCTGCCCCTCGGTACCCACCTCGCGGGCGACCCGGGTGACCTCCTCGGCGAAGGACGACAGCTGGTCGACCATCGTGTTGATGGTCGTCTTCAGCTCGAGGATCTCCCCGCGCGCGTCGATGTCGATCTTCTTCGTCAGGTCGCCCTTGGCGATGGCCGTCGTGACCATGGCGATGTTGCGCACCTGGCCGGTCAGGTTGGACGCCATCTGGTTCACCGACTCGGTGAGGTCCTTCCACGTACCCGCCACACCCGGCACGTGCGCCTGACCGCCCAGGATCCCGTCCGTACCCACCTCACGGGCCACCTTGGTGACCTGGTCGGCGAACGAACTCAGCGTCTTCACCATCGTGTTGAAGGTGTCCGCGAGCTGCGCGACCTCGCCGCGCGCCTCGATCGTCACCGTCCGCGTCAGGTCTCCGTTGGCCACGGCAGCGGCAACCTGGGAGATGTTCCGCACCTGAACGGTGAGGTTCTTCGCCATCAGGTTGACGTTGTCGCTCAGGTCCTTCCAGATGCCCACCACGCCGGGCACGTGCGCCTGGCCGCCCAGGATGCCCTCGGTGCCCACCTCGCGGGCCACGCGGGTCACCTGCTCGGCGAAGGACGACAGCTGGTCCACCATCGTGTTGACCGTCGTGACGAGCTCGAGGATCTCGCCCTTGGCGTCGACGGTGATCTTCTTCGACAGGTCGCCCTTGGCGACCGCGGTGGTGACCTCGGCGATGTTGCGGACCTGGATGGTCAGGTTGTTCGCCATGAAGTTCACGGACTGCGTGAGGTCCTTCCAGGTGCCCGAGACACCCTGCACCTCGGCCTGACCACCGAGGATGCCCTCCGTACCCACCTCACGGGCCACACGCGTGACCTCCTGGGCGAACGACGACAGCTGGTCCACCATCGTGTTCAGCGTGTTCTTCAGCTCCAGGATCTCCCCGCGCGCGTCCACGGTGATCTTCTGGGACAGGTCACCGCGGGCCACGGCGGTGGCCACCTGCGCGATGTTGCGCACCTGGGCGGTGAGGTTGCCGGCCATGCCGTTCACCGAGTCCGTCAGGTCCCGCCACACACCCGCGACACCGGGCACCTGCGCCTGCCCGCCCAGCCGCCCGTCGGTACCCACCTCGCGCGCGACCCGGGTCACCTGGTCGGCGAAGGCGGAGAGCTGGTCGACCATCGTGTTGATGGTGTTCTTCAGCTCGAGGATCTCCCCGCGCGCGTCGACGTCGATCTTCTGCGACAGGTCACCCCGGGCGACCGCCGTCGTCACCTGGGCGATCTGCCTCACCTGGGAGGTGAGGTTGCCGGCCATGAAGTTGACGGAGTCGGTCAGTTCCTTCCACGTACCCGACACGCCGTCCACGCGCGCCTGACCGCCCAGCCGCCCTTCCGTACCCACGTCCCGGGCCATCCGCGTGACCTGGTCGGCGAAGGACGACAGCTGGTCCACCATCGTGTTCACGGTGTTCTTCAGCTGCGCCATCTCGCCGGACACGTCGACGGTGACCTTCTGCGACAGGTCACCGTTGGCCACGGCCGTGGTGACCTGGGCGATGTTCCTCACCTGTCCGGTGAGATTCCGGAACGCCGTGTTGACGGAGTCCGTCAGGTCCTTCCACGTCCCCGCCGCGCCGGACACCTGCGCCTGGCCGCCCAGTTCACCCTCGACACCGATCTCCCGCGCCACCCGCGTGACCTCGGCGCCGAACGCCGACAGCTGGTCCACCATCCCGTTGACGGTGTTCTTCAGCTCCAGCATCTCGCCGGCCACGTCCACCGTGACCTTCTGCGACAGATCACCGTTGGCCACCGCCGTCGTCACCGCCGCGATGTCCCGCACCTGGGTGGTGAGGTTCCGGAACACGGTGTTGACGGAGTCCGTCAGGTCCTTCCACGTCCCCGCCGCGCCCGGCACGTTCGCCTGACCGCCCAGCCGTCCCTCGCCACCGACCTCGTTGGCCACCCGCGTGACCTCGTCCGCGAAGATCCGCAGCGTCTCGGTCATCTGGTTGATCGTCTCGGCGAGCTGCGCGACCTCACCGCGCGCCGGCACGGTCACCTTCCGCGACAGATCACCGTTGGCGACCGCGGTCATCACCTCGGAGACCCCGCGCACCTGAGCCGTGAGGTTCCCGGCCATGGTGTTCACAGAATCGGTGAGTTCTTTCCACACACCGTCGACGCCGGAGACCTGCGCCTGGCCGCCCAGGATGCCCTCCGTGCCCACCTCGCGGGCCACACGCGTCACCTCGGACGAGAAGGCGGAGAGCTGGTCGACCATCGTGTTGACGGTGTTCTTCAGCTCCAGCATCTCGCCCTCGACGTGGACGGTGACCTTGCGCGACAGGTCGCCCTTGGCCACCGCGGTCGTCACCAGCGCGATGTCCCGCACCTGGGCCGTCAGCCGCTCCGCCATCGTGTTGACGGACTCCGTGAGGTCCTTCCACGAACCCGACATACCGCGCACCTGGGCCTGACCGCCCAGCTTGCCCTCGGTGCCCACCTCGCTGGCCACGCGCGTGACCTCGTCCGTGAACGTCGACAGCTGGTCGACGAGGTTGTTCACCGTGCGGCCGACCTTCAGGAACTCCCCGCGCAGCGGATGCCCGGTCCCCTCCGGCGTGTGCGTGCGCAGCTCCATGCGCGGCGACAGGTCGCCCTCAGCGACGGCCGACAGCACCCGCCCGACCTCGGACACCGGCCGCACGAGGTCGTCCACCAGCGCGTTCGAGTTGTCGATGGCGGTCGCCCAGGACCCCTCGCAGGCCCCCGTCTCCAGCCGTTCCGTGAGCTTTCCCTCACGCCCGACCATGCGCCGCACCCTCGACAGCTCACCCGTCAGGTGGAGATTCCGGTCGGCGACCTCGTTGAAGACCGCCGCGATCTCCGACATCACGCCGTCCCCGGACACCGTGAGCCGCTTGCGGAAGTTGCCGTCCCGCATGGACACCAGGGCGGCCAGCAGACGGTTGAGAGCCGCCGTGTCCACGGTGGTGGTCCCTCCCCGGGGGGTGCGCTGCCTGTTCAGGGACTGTCCGCCTTTCGCGCGCGCCTTCGTGCTCCGCGTCGCTGCGCCAGACTCCACTTGGTCCCTCCCGCAGGGGTCGTCCGTCCTACTGCCCGATGAAACCAGGCAGGCCCAAGGGGCTGCTGCCCTCCGTACACAGAAGACACCCAGTCTGCCCGACCTTCACAAGAAGGCTGCCCAGTGTTTCACTCTCGCCGAACCAGGCCATAACAGTTCGGCAGCACGCACACACGGTCCGCACACACCGGGGGCGGAAAGACCGCTGACCGGCATCCGCACGGACGGGGAAGGTAAGTAACCTTGCATGCGGCTGTCCAGCCGCACCGGTCCGTCCGGTCTGGGCGGTGGCACAAGCACGAGCGGGCATCGGAGGGCGGCCGCACACATGACCACCGGACTGATCCCGGGGGGACAGCCCCCGGAACCCCGGCCCGCGGGCACGCTGCCGCAGCAGCGGCGCGAGCAGGACGGCCGGGGAGCCCTGCACGTCGACAACCGGCCGAGGAGTTCTGTGATCACCGCGCGCGCGGCCGCCAGCTTCGAGCCCGTCGGGCGATCGGTCGCGACCGCCCGCTCCTTCGTCCGCGACACCCTCCAGGGCTGGGGGTTCGCCGACATCGTCGACGACGCCGTCGTCCTCACCAGCGAACTGGTGACCAACGCCGTCGTCCACGCGGGCACCCACGCCGACGTCCTGTGCCTGCGCACCGACGACGGCGTACGCATCGAGGTCGCCGACCGCTATCCCGAGCGCGAGATCCCCCTCCAGGGCTCCCCGGCCTCCATGGGCAGCCCGGACCGCGAGGGCGGCCGCGGCCTCCAGCTGTGCGCGGCGATCGCCGGCCGCTGGGGCGTCGACTACACGCCCACGCACAAGAACGTCTGGTTCCAGCTCGCCCTCCCCGAGCGCCCGGTCGGCACCCGGACGGCCGGCCCGTCCCTCCCCGCCAACCTGCTTCCGCTCGCCGACGGCCGTGTCCGCGTCGCCGTGGTCCAGATCGACCCCACGGGCGCCATCTCCGCCTGGAACGAGGACGCCGAGGATCTCTTCGGCTACCCGGCCGACCAGGTCACCGGAAAACCCCTCACCGACCTCGCCGCCTGGCCGCACACCCCCGGCACCAGCACCGGCATCGCCGAGGCGCTCCAACTCTCCCGCTGGGAGGGCAGTTACGGCATCCGCGGCGCGAACGGCCGCGTGACCCCCGTGTACGCCTCCCACCTCCGCGTCCGCGACACCGACGGCGACCCCTCCACGGTCTGCCTGCTCGTCCGCGACCACGAACGCGCGGTCCTGCAGACGCCGTCGCGCGTCCCGGCCTCCGACGCGGCTCCCACGGCGGACGGCCAGAGCGCCGACCCCTTCGAGGTGTTCATCGGCTCGCCCGCTCCGGACGACCTCGAGGGCCTCCTCCAGCGCACGGTGGAACGCGCCCGCGACATGCTCGACGCCGACTCCGCGTTCCTCCTGCTCGCCACCGACGACGAAACGGAGCTGGAGGTCCGCGCCTCCACCGGTCTGCCGTCGGCGCGCCAGCGCTTCGCACGCGTCCCCGTCGAGGCGGGCCCCGGCCGTTACGGCTCGGCCCGCATGCCGGCCGTCCACGAGGACCTCCTCGCCGTCCCCGGCGCCGTCCCCCTGCTGAACGGCACCGGCATGCGCTCGGTGGTCACGGTCCCGCTGAAGGTCGAGGGCCGCCTCACCGGCTCCCTCGGCGTCGCGGCCGAGGCGCCCGGAAGGTACTCCAACGAGGAAGCGCTGCGCCTGCAGTTCGCCGCCGACCGCATCGCGCTGGCCGTCGAGTCGGCCCGTCTGGGCGAGCTGGAACGGCTGCGCCGAGGCTCCCTCAGCTTCCTCGTCGAGGCCTCCGACCTCCTCGCCGGCACCCTGGACCGGGACCAGACCCTCGCCCTCATGGCCCAGATGACGGTCCCGACACTGGCCACCTGGTGCGCGGTCTACACGATCGCCGACCAGGCCTCCGACCCGTACCTGTCCTACGTCCTGCACGAGGACGAGGAACTCATCGACGGCATCAAGTCGTTGCTCTCGAAGATCGCGCCGCCCGACCCGGTCCCCACCCCGGGCGCCCGCGTCTGGTCGGCCCCCGGCGAGGCGGCCCACGAGGCGGCTCTGCGCAGCTCCATGCGCAGCCTCGGTCTGTCCGGCGGCCCCACCCACCAGGTGACGTCGGGCATCGGCCCCACCCTGGCCACGGCCTCCGCGGTGGGCGGCGAGACCGTCGTCCTCCCGCTGGTCGCCCGCAACCGCGTCATCGGCATGCTCACCCTGGGCAAGCCCACCGACGAGCACTTCCGCCAGGAGATCCTGGAACTGGCCGAGGACTTGAGCCGCCGAGCCGCCCTCGCCCTGGACAACGCCCGCCTGTACTCGGAGCGCACGGCCATCAGCCAGTCCCTCCAGCGCAGCCTCCTGCCCCCGGAACTCCCCGACATCGACGGCGTCGAGGTCGAGGTCATCTATCGCGCGGCCGGCGAGGGCAACGAGGTCGGCGGCGACTTCTACGACCTCTTCCCGATCAGCGACGGCGCCTACGGCTTCGCCATCGGCGACGTCTGCGGCACGGGTCCCAACGCGGCAGCGGTGACGGGCCTCGCCCGCCACGCCCTGAGGCTGCTGGCGCGCGAGGGCCTCAGCGGCCCGGCGGTCCTGGAGCGCCTGAACTCCGCGATCCTCGACGAGGGAGCCCGCAGCCGCTTCCTGACCCTCCTCTACGGCGAGTTGCGCCCGCAGGAGGACGGCAGCGCGGAACTGAAGGTGGTCTGCGCAGGCCACCCCCTCCCCCTGCGTCTGCGTCAGGACGGCACGGTCGAGGCGGCCGCCGAACCCCAGCCGCTCCTCGGCGTCATGGAGGATCTGGAGCTCTACGAGCAGACGGTCATCCTCGACCCGGGTGACGTCCTGCTGTGCGTCACGGACGGCGTCACGGAGCGCCGCGAGGGCACCCGCATGCTGGGCGACGACGGCCTCGCCGACGTCCTCACGACCTGCACGGGCCTGACGGCCGGCGCGGTCGCGGCCCGCATCATGCGCGCGGTGGAACGCTTCGCGTCGGACGCCCCGTCCGACGACATGGCGATCCTGGCGATGCGCGTGGCCTGACGGGAGGCACAAAGAAAATCCCCCCGCCCATCAGGGCGGGGGGATTTTTTCTGAGCCCCCAAACGGAATCGAACCGTTGACCTTCTCCTTACCATGGAGACGCTCTGCCGACTGAGCTATAGGGGCCTGTCACTTTTCGAGGTTTCCCTCGCGGCAACGGAATAGATCATACCCCGAACGAAGCCGTACTCCCAAACTCGTTCAGGTGGCAGGTTGGAGCAGTCCCCCAAGTGCGTTGCAGGCAGACACCATGCGTTGCAAGTCCCGCTTCGTCAGCGACGCGTCGACCGGCAGCGCGAGCGTCTCGTCGGCTGCCAGCTCGGTCTGTGGCAGCGAAACACAGCGCCGGAACTCGGGCATCCGATGCAGCGGAGTCCTCACCGGCACCCGGCACTCGATTCCCCTCCCCCGCAGTGCCCGTGCGAACGCGTCGCGGTCGGGCCGCCCGTTCCCCGGCACCCGCACGACGTACTGCTGGTAGGTGTGCCCGTCCCCACCGTCGGGCGTCCGCACCCCCCGCAACCTCGCGTCAAGATAGGTGGCCCGTTCCCTCCGCTGCGCGACCTCGTCGTACGGCGCCTCCGTCTCGCCCTGCTGCAGAACCAGTAGCCCGTGCCGCTCCCCCACCTCGTGCAACCGAGCGACATTCGCCGGCCGCCCGAACCGGTGCACGACAACAACGGCCACAGTCCGCGGAGTTACGGCGCCCTCGACCGCGACCGCATCGAGGCAGTAGGTCACGGGATCCACGTCGGCGAACACAGGAAGGGCGCCGACCTGGGCCACCGCCTCGGCCACTTCGACATTCCCGAAGGCCGGCACGACGACCTCGTCCCCGACTCCGACGCCTGCGGCCCTGAGCATTGCTGCAGTACCCATGCCTTGGATGCTGGGAGCGGAACCTGAACTCCAAGTGACGAAAAACAAAAAAGGGTTGGACCCCGAACCGAAGTTCAGGGCCCAACCCTTTCAATGATTGTTCGGCGGCGTCCTACTCTCCCACAGGGTCCCCCCTGCAGTACCATCGGCGCTGTAAGGCTTAGCTTCCGGGTTCGGAATGTAACCGGGCG
>NZ_JBIUBX010000020.1:171111-187906 GCF_044548445.1 Streptomyces sp. NPDC052016 | reverse complement strand
CGTACGGCCGCTTGCTGGAATTGGTGGCCCTTGGCCGTGCAGCGCTACGCGACGGGCTGCGCCGCACCGCCACGACCCACTCCCCGCCGCGGGCGACTGCGGGAGCGTCCGGGCTGCGCACCCGCGCCACGACCCGCTCCGGCCGGAGGGCGGGTGCGGGAGCGTCCTGCCTGCGCGTCGGCGCCAGGAGCCGCTTCGGCCGGAGGGCGGGTGCGGGTGCGTCTTGGCTGCACGTCGGCGCCACGACCCCGTTTACCGCCGCGGGCGGCTGCGGCGGCGCCGGCGCGCAGCCCGCGGGCGGGTGCGGGAGCGTCCGGGCTGCGCGCCGGCGCCGCATCCGCTCCGGCCGGAAGGCGGGTGCGGGTGTGTCCTGGTTGCGCGCCGGCGCCACGGCCCCGCTTACCGCCGCGGGCGAGTGCGGGAGCGTCCGGGCTGCGCGCCGGCGCCGCATCCGCTCCGGCCGGAAGGCGGGTGCGGGTGTGTTTCGGCTGGTCCGGTGTGGTGGCGGGGGCACGGGGACTGCCCCGTGGCCGGGTGGGGCCACGGGGCGTGCGAAGGCCCGGATCGTCAGGCGGAGATGCCGTCGATCCGGGCCAAGGCGTCGTCCGCGCCGTACGGCTGCAAGTAGGGCAGCCAGCGCGGATCCCTATGGCCGGTGCCGATGATGCGCCAGGCCAACCCGGTGGGCGGGGCGGGTTTGTGGCGCAGGCGCCAGCCGAGTTCGACCAGGTGGCGGTCGGCCTTGACGTGGTTGCAGCGACGGCAGGACGCCACGACGTTGTCCCAGACGTGCTTGCCCCCGCGGCTGCGCGGGATGACGTGGTCGACGCTGGTTGCGACGCCACCGCAGTACATGCACCGGCCCCCGTCGCGGGCGAACAGCGCCCGCCGGGTCAGAGGAACGGGCCCCCGATAGGGAACCCGGACGAATCGCTTGAGCCGGACCACGCTGGGTGCGGGGACTGTGACGGTCGCGCTGTGCAGGAAGGCGCCGGACTCTTCCAGGGAGACTGCCTTGTTCTCCAGGACGAGGACGAGCGCGCGGCGGAGCGGTACGACGCCGAGCGGCTCGTACGACGCGTTCAGGACCAGGACATGCGGCACGGATGCCTCCTCGGGCGTCGGCGGCGCGTGGCTCGCGCCGGGACGATCTGCGGCCAGTCTCCCCTCTTGCCTGGTGGACGCGCCACCACGTCCCGGTAACGGGCTGGGAGTGTTTTCGACCACATCGGATGCATCCCCCGGTTGACAACCCGTTCAAGCGCAGGTGAGCACGGTCTCTCCTTCGCGCATCCGGCGTAGGCACACACAATGCCCCGTTAGTGTGGTGGTCCTGCCCGTCCGGTGACCTTTTCGTGACCTTGAACACCTTGACCGCCGCGCCGGACGGAGCAGTGCCGCACGTGGAGGTACCTGCCGTGTCCTTGTCCGCCGTCCTACTGGCCGCCGGTTCGTCGCCGTCGCCGACCCCCTCGGAGTCGCCGACCGTGACCGTTCCGACGCTCCAGGACGCCCAGGAGAGCGCGACGAACGCCGCCAGCTGGGTCGAGGAGAACTGGTCGACGTGGCTCGCGATCGGGCTGAGGGTCCTGCTGATCCTGGTGATCGCCGGGATCCTGAGAGTGGTGGTGCGGCGGGCGATCACCAAGCTCATCGACCGCATGAACCGCACGGTCCAGGCGGTCGACGGCACGGCCCTGGGTGGTCTGCTGGTCAACGCCGAGCGGCGACGGCAGCGTTCCCAGGCGATCGGCTCGGTGCTGCGTTCGGTGGCGAGTTTCCTGATACTCGGCACGGCCGGGCTGATGGTCCTGGGGACGTTCGAGATCAACCTGGCCCCGCTGCTGGCGTCCGCCGGTGTGGCGGGTGTGGCGATCGGCTTCGGCGCCCGCAACCTGGTCACGGACTTCCTCTCCGGCGTGTTCATGATCCTCGAGGACCAGTACGGCGTCGGCGACCAGATCGACGCGGGCGTCGCCACCGGCGAGGTCATCGAGGTGGGCCTGCGCGTGACCAAGCTGCGCGGCGACAACGGCGAGATCTGGTACGTCCGCAACGGCGAGGTCAAGCGGATCGGCAACCTCTCCCAGGGCTGGGCGACGGCCGGCGTCGACGTGACGGTGAAGGCCACCGAGGACCTGGACAAGGTCAAGGCCACCCTCGACGAGGTCGCCGACAAGATGGGCAAGGAGGAGCCCTGGAACGAGCTCCTGTGGAGTCCGATCGAGGTGCTCGGCCTGGACAGCGTGCTGCTGGACTCCATGGTCGTCCGCGTCTCCGCGAAGACGATGCCGGGCAAGTCCCTGACGGTCGAACGCGAGCTGCGCTGGCGCATCAAGCGCGCTTTCGACGCGGCCGACATCCGCATCGTCGGCGGCGCGACCGCTGCCGCGGAGGAGGACGCGGACGCGGACCCGACGGCCGCCGTCGCGGCGCCGTCGGTGTACGCCAACACCGCGTCCCCGCAGGCCCAGGCGGCGACGCCGATCACTCCGGCGGGACCGGCGGCTCCCGTGAAGTGACGCGGAGGACCCCGCTCCCGACGAACGGCCGGCGCCCGAGGCGCCGGCCGTTCGTCGTGCGCTCCCCGAGGTAACGACTGTGTTGCCCGGCGACGGTCTCTTGACGGTCGCTTCCCCCCGGGCCTACCTTCCCTGCATCCGATAGGAAACCTTCCTAACAGTGATCGGCCGAGGCCGCCCCTCGGTGGACGGCCCTCCGAGGTCACTGAGAAGCTGGGCCGCTGAAAGGCAGGTGTCGACCCATGGCAGGATCCGCCGGCACGCCGGGCACCCCGCGCGTCCTGCGCGCCATGAACGACCGCGCCGCCCTGGACCTCCTGCTGGCGCACGGCCCCCTGTCCCGCACCCGGATCGGCAAGCTCACCGGCCTGTCCAAGCCGACCGCCTCCCAGCTCCTGGCCCGCCTGGAGGCGGCGGGGCTGGTGCTGGCGACCGGCACCACCGAGGGGCGGCCCGGCCCGAACGCCCAGCTGTACGAGGTCAACCCGGCCGCCGCGTACGCCGCAGGGCTCGACGTCGCCCCGGAGCGGATCGTGGCCGCCGTCGCCGACGTCACCGGCCGCACCGTCGGCTCGTACGAACTGCCCACACCCGGACGGCAGTCGGCGAGGTCGGTCGTCCGGCAGGTCACCGACGCCCTCGAGGGCGCGGTGAAGGCGGCCGGGCTCGCCCGGGACGACGTGCACCGGCTCGTCATCGGCACCCCGGGCGCCTTCGACCCCAACACCGGCCGGCTGCGCTACGCCTCCCACCTGCCCGGCTGGCACTCCCCCAGCCTCCTCGACGAACTCGCCGCCGCGCTGCCCATGCCGGTCGAGTACGAGAACGACGTCAATCTCGTCGCCGTCGCCGAGCAGCGGCTCGGTGCGGCCCGCGGGCACGAGGACTTCGTGCTGCTGTGGAACGAAGGCGGCCTCGGCGCCGCCCTCGTCCTCGGCGGCCGGCTGCACCGCGGCTGGACCGGAGGCGCGGGAGAGGTGGGTTTCCTGCCGGTTCCGGGAGCGCCCCTCGTCCGCCAGGTCACCAGGGCCAACAGCGGCGGCTACCAAGAGCTGGCCGGCTCCCAGGCGATCCCGCAGCTGGCCCGCGAGCTGGGCATCGAGGACATTCCGTCCGGGCCGTACGCCGAGGCGGCCGCGGCCCTCGTCGGGCGGGCCGCGGCCGAGGAGCGGGGCCCGCACCGGGAACTTCTGCGCACCTACGCGACCCGCCTCGCCACCGGTCTCGCCTCCCTCGTCTCCGTCCTCGACCCCGAACTCGTCGTCCTCAGCGGCGCCTCGCTCACCTCCGGCGGCGAGGTGCTGCGCGGCCTGGTCCAGGCCGAGCTGGAGGAGCTGGCGGCCGCCCGGCCCCGGCTCGTCGTCGGCGACGTCACCGCACAGCCCGTGCTGCGCGGCGCGCTGGAGAGCGCGCTCGCGGCCACCCGCGACGAGGTCTTCGACACCTCCCGCTGAGCGCCGCCCCACCGCAGGCCCACCCCCGCACACCGCCCTCCCCGTCCCTCGCCCACACCCGTGCACCAGGGAGATCCCGTCATGCGCACAGCCATGCCCGGAGCCGTCCGAAAGACGGCTTTCGTCCTCACCGCGTCCCTCGCCCTGCTCACCACGGCCTGTACCGGTCAGGCCGGCTCCGGCGCCACCGACGACGCCTCGGCGGAGACGACCCTCACCTTCTGGCACGCCTGGAGCGCGCCGGCCGAGGTCAAGGCCGTGAAGGAGCTCGTCGCCGGCTTCGAGAAGGCGCACCCGAACATCCATGTGAACGTCGTCGGGAACATGACGGACGACAAGATCAACCAGGCGCTCCGCGCCGGCGGCGGCAAAGCGCCCGACGTGATCTCGTCCTTCACCACCAACAACGTCGGCAAGTTCTGCTCCTCCGGCGCCCTGGTCGACCTCGACCCGCTCTTCGAGAAGTCCGGCATCGACCCGGACAAGACCTTCCCGAAGGCGATGAACGAGTACACGCAGTTCGAGGGCGAGCGCTGTGCCGTGCCGCTGCTGGGGGACGCGTACGGCCTCTACTACAACAAGACGGCGTTCGAGAAGGCGGGCATCGCCGGCCCGCCGAAGACCTGGTCCGAGTTCGAGCGGACCGCCAAGAAGCTGACCATCGCTCAGGGCGCCACGTACAAGCAGCTCGGCTTCATGCCGAACTACCACGGCTGGGAGACCACCACCGAGCACTACCTCGGGCAGTTCTCCCCCACGTACTTCGACTCCGACGGCAAGTCCACCATCGCCGAGGACCCCGCGGTGGCGGCCGCGTTCACCCTGCAGAAGAAGCTCGTCGACGCACTCGGCGGCTACAAGAGGCTGGAGACCTACCGCGCCACCCTCGGCGACGAGTGGGGCCCCAGGCACCCCTTCCACACCGGTCAGGTCGCCATGCAGCTCGACGGCGAGTGGCGGCTGGGCATGGCTCTGGACGCCGACCCGGACTTCGAGATCGGCGTCGCCCCGCTGCCCGTCCCCGACGACCAGGCCGACCAGTACGGCAAGGGGTACATCACCGGCACCATCGCCGGCATAGCCGCGACCAGCGGGAAGCAGAACGCGGCCTGGGAGCTGGTGAAGTACATGACCACCGACACCGACGCGGTCGTGAACTTCTCCAACGCCATCCACAACGTGCCCTCCACGCTGGCCGCGCTGAAGTCGCCGAAGCTGACCTACGACCCGCGCTTCAAAACGTTCCTGGAGATCGCGGCGAACCCGAACTCGACGACCGCACCGGCCTCGGTGAACGGCGGTGTGTACCTCACCACGATCCAGCAGCTGGGCTACGACTACGAGAGCGGCAAGGTCACCGACCTGAAGGCCGGCCTCGAGAAGGCGGCCCAGCAGATCGACACGGACATCGCGCAGGCGAAGTAGCCGATGAGCACGCTCACCCTCGCGTCGAAGCGCCGCCGGGCGGCGCTTCGGACCTCCCTCTTCCTGTCTCCCTGGCTGATCGGCTTCGCGGTCTTCTTCGCCTACCCGCTGCTCTCGACCGTCTACTTCTCGTTCATGCACTACGACGGCTTCAGGCCGCCCACGTGGAGCGGGACGCAGAACTGGACGTACGTCTTCGAGCACTACCCCTTCTTCTGGCCCGCCCTGCGCAACACCCTGTGGCTGGTCCTGGTGATGGTGACCCTGCGGGTCGCCTTCGGACTCGGCGTCGGACTGCTCATCACCAGGATCAAGACGGGCACGGGTGTCTTCCGGACCCTCTTCTACCTGCCCTACCTGGCCCCGCCGGTGGCCGCGACGATGGCCTTCGCCTTCCTGCTCAACCCCGGCACGGGACCGGTCAACTCGATCCTGGAGAGGATCGGCGTCCCGGCGCCCGGCTGGTTCAACGACCCCGCCTGGTCGAAACCGGCCCTCACCCTGCTCGCCCTGTGGGGCATCGGCGACCTGATGGTCGTCTTCATGGCCGCGCTGCTCGACGTGCCGAAGGAGCAGTACGAGGCCGCCGAGCTGGACGGGGCGTCGGCGTGGCAGCGGTTCCGGTTCGTCACGCTGCCAAACATCTCACCGATCGTGATGTTCGCGGTGGTGACCGGCGTGATCCAGACGATGCAGTACTACACACAACCGCTGATCGCGGGAAAGGTCGCGTCGGGCGTGATCCAGGGTGCGGGCACGCAGTTCGAGCCCGGTTATCCGGAGCGGTCGACGCTCACCCTCCCCCAGCTCGTCTACAACCTCGGCTTCCAGCGCTTCGACTACGGCTCCGCGTGTGTCGTCGCCCTGGTCCTCTTCGCCCTGTCGATGGTGTTCACCGCGTTCCTGATGCGGCGCCGGGGCGGTCTCATCCAGGCAGGTGACTGACCGATGGCCCACGTACTCGACAAGCCGGTGCGGGTGGAGGCGCCCCCGGGCAGCGAGCGCCCGGCCCGCCGCCGGGCCGCGCTGGAGTGGGTCGCGGTCCACTCCCTCGGCCTCGCCGCGGCCCTCTTCTTCGCCCTGCCGTTCGTGTTCGTCTTCCTGACCTCGCTGATGAGCGACAGTCAGGCCCTCAGCCGTGACCTGGTCCCGCACACCTGGGAGTGGGGCAACTACCGGAAGGTGTTCGACACCCCCGGCTTCCTCACCTGGTGGCGCAACACGCTCCTCTACGCCGGTCTGGGCACCGTCCTGACCGTGGTGTCGTCGGTCCCGGTGGCGTACGCGCTGGCCAAGTTCCGCTTCCGCGGCCGGAACCTGCTGCTCATGCTGGTGATCTCGATGATGATGCTGCCGCCGCAGGTCGTCGTCATCCCGATGTACCTCTTCTGGGCGAAACAGCTGGGCCTGTCGGGCACGCTGTGGCCGCTGATCGTCCCGATGGCGTTCGGTGACGCGTTCTCGATCTTCCTGCTGCGCCAGTTCCTGACGACGATCCCCAACGAGTACCTCGACGCGGCGAAGGTCGACGGCTGCGGCGACCTCCGAACCCTGCTGAGAGTGGTGGTCCCGATGGCGAAGCCGGGCATCGCCGCCGTCGCCCTCTTCCAGTTCTTCTACGCCTGGAACGACTACTTCGGCCCGCAGATCTACGCCTCCGAGAACCCCGGAGCCTGGACACTGAGTTACGGCCTGGAGTCCTTCAAGGGCGCGCACCACACCGACTGGAACCTCACCATGGCGGCCACCGTGCTGGTCATGGCCCCCGTGATCCTCGTGTTCTTCTTCGCGCAGAAGGCGTTCGTCGAGGGCGTCACCCTGACCGGGGTGAAGGGGTGAAGCGGCTGTGCGGCGACACTTCGGGGGACGCCACGCCCCCTTGCCGCCGCGCGGCGGGCCGGACCCCCGGCCGATGACCACCGAGCCCGGATTCCGGAAGCGAGGCAACCTTCAGTGAAACTCACCGTGGTCGGCGGAGGCTCGACCTACACTCCCGAACTCGTCGACGGCTTCGCCCGTCTGAGGGACACGCTGCCGCTGGAGGAGCTGGTCCTCGTCGACCCGGCGGCCGAACGCCTGGAACTGGTCGGCGGGCTGGCCCGCCGCATCCTCGCCCGGCAGGGCCACCCGGGCCGCGTCGTCACGACCTCCGACCTGGACGCCGGCGTCGACGGGGCCGACGCGGTCCTGCTGCAGCTTCGCGTCGGCGGTCAGGCGGCCCGGCAACAGGACGAGACCTGGCCGCTGGAGTGCGGCTGCGTCGGCCAGGAGACCACCGGAGCGGGCGGCCTCGCCAAGGCGCTGCGCACGGTCCCGGTGGTCCTGGACATCGCCGAACGGGTCCGCCGGACCAACCCGCGCGCCTGGATCATCGACTTCACCAACCCGGTCGGCATCGTCACCCGCGCCCTGCTCCGGGCCGGGCACAGGGCGGTCGGGCTGTGCAACGTGGCGATCGGTTTCCAGCGCAGGTTCGCCGGGATGCTGGGCGTCTCCCCGTCCGAGGTCCACCTCGACCACGTGGGCCTCAACCACCTCACCTGGGAGACGGGGGTGCGTCTCGGCGGCCCGGAGGGCGAGGACGTCCTGCCGAAGCTGCTCTCCGGGCACGGCGACACGATCGCCGACGCTCTCCACCTGCCCCGCACCCTGCTGGACCGCCTCTCCGCGGTCCCCTCGTACTACCTGCGCTACTACTACGCGCACGACGAGGTCGTGGAGGAACTGCGGACGAAGCCCTCACGGGCCGCCGAAGTGGCGCGGATGGAGCGGGACCTGCTGCGGATGTACGGCGACCCGGCCCTGGACGAGAAGCCGGCGCTGCTGGCCCGGCGCGGCGGGGCCTACTACTCGGAGGCGGCCGTGGACCTGGCGGCCGCGCTGCTCACCGGGTCCGGCAGCCCGTACCAGGTGGTCAACACCCACAACCACGGCACGCTGTCCTTCCTCCCGGACGACGCGGTGATCGAGGTGCAGGCGGCGGTCGGCCCGCAGGGGCCGTCCCCGCTGCCCGTCGCAGCCCCGGACCCGCTGTTCGCGGGCCTGATGGCGAACGTGACGGCCTACGAGCACCTGGCGCTGGACGCCGCCCTGCACGGCGGCCGCGACCGCGTCTTCCGGGCCCTGCTCGCGCATCCCCTCGTCGGCCAGTACGCCTCCGCCGACGCCCTCACCGACCGACTGATCGCGCACAACCGGGAGCATCTCGCGTGGGCCTGACCGCAAGCGTCCTCGCCATCGACGCGGGCAACAGCAAGACCGACGTCGCGGTCGTGGCCGCCGGCGGGGAGGTCCTCGCGACGGCCCGCGGCGGCGGCTTCCGCCCGCCCGCGGTGGGCGTCGGCCCGGCGGTGGACGCCCTCGCCGACGCCGTCACGCGCGCGTACACGGCCGCCGGCGTCACCTCGGCGACCCATGTCTCCGCCTGCCTGGCCAACGCCGACCTGCCGGTCGAGGAGGAACGACTGGCGGCGGCCCTGCACGCGCGGGCGTGGGGAACGACCGTCGAGGTCCGCAACGACACCTTCGCCATCCTTCGCGCGGGCGTGGCCGAACCCAGGGGCGTGGCCGTGGTCTGCGGCGCCGGCATCAACTGCGTCGGCATGCGCCCCGACGGCCGCACCGCCCGCTTCCCCGCCCTCGGCCGCGTCTCCGGCGACTGGGGCGGCGGCTGGGGCCTGGCCGAGGAGGCCCTGTGGCACGCGGCGCGGGCGGAGGACGGCCGGGGCGGTCCGACGGCGCTGGCACGCACGCTTCCGGCCCACTTCGGCCTGCCGTCCATGTACGCCCTCATCGAGGCCCTCCACCTGGAACACGTCTCACCGGCCCGCCGCCACGAGCTGGCCCCCGTCCTGTTCGCCACGGCCGCCGAGGGCGACCCGGTGGCCGGCGCGCTCGTCGACCGTCTGGCGGAGGAGGTGGTCACGATGGCGGTGGTCGCCCTGACCCGCCTGGAGCTGCTGGAGGAGGAGACGCCGGTGCTGCTGGGCGGCGGTGTCCTGACGGCGGGTCACGACCGGTTGGACGACCGCGTCCGGGAGTCGCTGGCGGCCCGGGCCCCCAAGGCGGCGCCGCGGGTCGTCCGGGAGCGCCCGGTGCTGGGGGCGGCGTTGCTCGGGCTGGACCGGGTGGGAGCGGACATGGACGTGCAGGGAAGGGTCCGGGCGTACTTCGAGGTGTGACCGCGTCCGGTGCCGGGGCGGGTCGCGCGGCCCGGCGCCCGCGGCCCGCGGCCCGCAGCCCGTGGGACACGAAACCGCGCCCACCGAGACGGGCGGGACCGCACCTGCCGGGGGGAGCGGGGCCGTACCCGTGCGGCGGCTCCGCCGCGTGGTCACGACCAGCCATGACGCAACCGCGGCCCGCGGGCAGGACCGGCCCCCGCCGACGGAACCGAACACTTACCCACCGCGTACTCATCAACAGGGGTGACTGCAATCTGATCAAGATCCCGTGAAGGCCGGTGCGCGATGTCACTCCCGCCAGCGATACTTGCGGCGAGCCATGACCATGGGGGAGGTCGGAAGACGTGGCAACAAGGAGCAGCACCGCACCACCACCCGCCCGCCGCACGGCCTTCGCCGAGGGCGTCGACCAGGTGCGGGCCGCCGCGACCACCGAGCCAGGACGCCTCCGCATCATCGGCGCCCTCCTCGCGCTCCTCGTCGTCGCCTTCGGCGCCGTGACGGCCTGGCAGATGACCGACCGTTCGGCCGCCGCCGACGACGTCCTGAACAAGAGCCAGCCGCTGAGCACGGCCGCCGCCGACATCTACCGCTCCCTCGCCGACGCCAACACCGCCGCCTCCAGCGGCTTCCTCGCCGGCGGCCAGGAGACGGCCGAGTCCCGCAAGCGCTACGAGGACGACATCGACACGGCCGCCGCCAAGCTCGTCACCGCGGCCAACAACTCCGACCCCGGCTCCCCCTCCGCGGCGGCCATCACCAAGCTGAACAAGCTGCTGCCGGAGTACAAGGGCCTCGTCGAGCGCGCCCGCACCTACAACCGGCAGGGCTACCCGGTCGGCGGCGCCTACCTGCGGTACGCCAACCAGAAGATGCAGCAGGAGATGCTCCCGGCGGCGGAGGACCTCTACAAGAAGGAGAACCAGCGCCTGCGGGACGACTACGCGGACGCCACCCCCTACCCGTGGGCGGCGATCGCGCTGGGCGTCCTCGCGCTGGCCGCGCTCGCCTGGGCCCAGCACCGCAACTACCGCCGGACGAACCGGGTGCTGAACCACGGTCTGGTCGCCGCCACCGCGGCGACCACCGTCGTCCTGCTGTGGCTGGTGATCGGCCACAGCGTGGCCCGCGCGGGCCTGAACGACTCCTACGACCACGGCGTCCGCTCCCTGAACGTCCTGCACGACGCCCGCATCGCCTCCCTCAAGGCGCGCGGCAACGAGAACCTCACGCTGGTGGCGCGCGGCGCCGAGACGGTGAAGGTCGGCGACGAGACGGTCGACGCGTACGACCACGACTTCTCCGAGGACATGGGCGTCCTCGCCAAGGGCCTGGCCGAGGCGCAGCGGCTCGCCGACGACGACAGCGGCACGAAGCCCGTCGAGCAGGCCGGGAACAACATGGCGGAGTGGAAGAAGCGCCACACCGCAGCCCGCGCCCAGGACGACAACGGCAACTACGAGCAGGCGCTGACCCTGGTGATCGGCGGCAAGGGCGCGACGGGCGAGTGCTTCGACAGCGTGGACGCCAACCTGGCCAGAGCGCTGGAGCACGAGCAGGGCGAGTTCAGGCAGGCGGCCGGCGACGGCCTCGACGCGATGGGCGGCCTGGCGGTGGGCGCGGCCGTCCTCGCCGTCCTGGGCGCGGCGGGCGCGGTCCTCGGCATCGGCCGCAGGCTGTCGGAGTACCGGTGAGAGGGGGTGTGCCGGTGAAGCACGGCGTACCGGTGGAAGGGGGCGTGACGATGCGCGTGCGACGGATACGGGCCGGCCTGAGGGGCTGGGGCGGGGTCGGTGCGATGGCGGTCGTCTGCGCGCTCGCGCTGGCCTTCGTGCTGCTGCTGCCGTGGACCCGCTCGCACGGCGACGGCAGCACGGGCACCGGCGGCCGGGGCGTCGCCGAAGGCACCCCGGCGGCCGACTCCACGTGCGAGGCCCCGGAGAAGCAGACGCTGGCGCCGTCGGCCGCGGACGGTGCGACGATCGCCGCGATCAAGGCCCGGCAGGGCGAGAAGCGCAAGCTGATCGTCGGCGTCGACCAGAACAGCTACCGGTGGGGGTACCGCAACCCCAACACCACCGGCGCCGCGTTGGAGGGCTTCGACATCGACCTGGTGCGCCGGATCGCCCAGGACATCCTCGGCGACCCCGACGCCGTGCAGTTCAAGGCGATTCCGACCAACCAGCGCGTCCCTGCGATCCAGGAGGGCCGGGTCGACATGGTGGTGCGCACGATGACGATCAGCTGCGACCGCATCAAGGACGTCGCGTTCTCCGCGCCGTACTTCAGGACGGGTCAGCAGGTCCTCGCCCCCAAGTCGTCGACGATCACCGGCTACGACGGGACGCTGGCGAAGAAGAAGGTCTGCACGGCGACCGGTTCGATCGCCAACACCCGGCTGACCGACGACCGCCGGACCGGCGAGCTGCCTTCCACCACCGACATCTCCACCACCGTGCCCAACCAGCTCGACTGCCTGGTCCTGCTGCAGCTCGGCGAGGTCGACGCGGTCGTCACCGACGGCGCGCTGGCGGCCAGTCAGGCCGCCCAGGACCCCACGGTGGAGCTCAAGGGCGCGCCGTTCACGGCCGAGTACTACGGAGTGGCCATGAAGAAGGACGCCGACGACCTGGTCCGCCGGGTCAACCACATCCTGGTGCAGTACCGCTCGAACGGCTGGCAGGCGTCGTACGACAAGTGGCTGTCGGCGACACTGGGGAAGGACGCGGCGACGTCGACGCCGCCCGCACCGCAGTACCTGCGCACCAGTTGACGGATCATCACGCAGACAGCGAAGCGAACGACCGACACAGCAGCGAGAGGTGATCGATGGGCGTCACGGGACCCCCCGGGCCGGTAATGGACCGGGACGAGGTGGACCGTGCGCTGGCGCGGCTCGGCCAGGAGCACGAGGCGATCGAGACCTCGCTGCTGGCCCTGCAGGACCACGCCGGCCGCAGGCTCCTCGAGGGTGCCGAGCTCACCGGCGTCACCCAGGAACGCTGGGCGGACGCGGAGGCGTCGATCACGCTGCTGTGGGCGTACTTCGACGCGTACACGGAGGCGTTGCGCTCGGCGCGGGAGATCCGCTCGCGCCGCCGCTGGTCCAGCCGTGAGGACCTGGTGGAGCTGACGGAGCTGCTGCGCGGCGAGTCCGTCACGGTCGCCGGCTCGGCGCTGGCCCAGGCCCCCACGCTGCACGGCACGGGCAAGCTGAGCCAGAGCCTGTCCCTGACCGCGCTCGTCGACCGGATGAACGAGCTGTACGCCTCGTCGCTGGACATGGTCGTCGCCGCCGACGCGGTGTGGTCGGCGCTGCCCGCCCGGATCGATTTACTCGCCGCGGAGCTCCAGCGCACCCGGCAGCTCGCGCACTCCGTCGGCGTCCGCCCGGGTGAGCACCCGGCCGGTGACGACCTGGAGCGCATCACGCGCACCCTGACCCGTCTGCGGGAGCAGGTGGTCTCCGATCCGCTGGCGTTCTGGGTGCCGGCGCAGGGCAGTTCGGCGCCGGGCGGCGGCCGCCCCGACACCACGGTCTACGACCGCGAGGCGCGCGCCCTGGAGGACGTGCGCCGGGAGATCGACGCGGTGCTGACGGTCCGCCAGGACGCGGAGAAGCGTCTGGTACGGCTGCGGGACGTGCTCAGCCGCGCCGACCGCACGCTCGCCGAGGCGCGGACCGCGCGCGGTGAGGTGCTCGCGAAGATCGCCGCGACGGAGGTGCCGGTGGTCAGCGGCCCGCCGACCGTGCTGCAGGAGCAGCTGGCGACGGCCGCGGAGTACCGCAGACAGGCCCAGTGGCACCGCCTGTCCCCGCTCCTGGAGTCCCTGGAGCAGAAGGCGGAGGACGAACTGCTGCGCGCCCGCGAGTCGTTGACCGCGGTCACCGCGCCGCTGGCGGTCCGCGCGGAGCTGCGCGGCCGCCTCGACGCGTACAAGGCGAAGGTCGCCCGGCACGGCCTCGCGGAGGACCCGTTCCTCGTCGAGCGGTACGACGCGGCCCGCCGCATGCTGTGGAGCGCGCCCTGCGACCTGCGCGTCGCCGAACAGGCCGTGCTGCGCTACCAGCAGGCGGCGGCCGAACTGCTCGCCGCGCCGCGGGTGCCCGAGCAGGGCGGGCCCGAGGACCACAGGGGGGAGTGGAGGCCATGAGTCAGGCAGGGCGGAGTTGCCAGCGGCCGGGCTGCGACGGGTCGTACGAGGACATGGGCGGCGGCGAGCTGTACTGCGACACCTGCGGTCTGGCCCCGGTCGTCTCGGCTGGGGGTCCCCCCTCTGGGGGAGGGCTGGTCGGCTCGCCCCCCACCGGGGTGACCGGCGGAGGCCGGGGTTCGGCGGGCAGCGGCGGTTCACGCTCCAGCGCGCGCAGCGCCCGCAGTGCGCGTACGTCCTCGCAGTCGTCGAAGTCCCGCCGCTCGGTGTCGGGGCGCCTGTCCCGGTCGCTGTCGGGCAGGTCGACCGGCCGCTCGGTGTCGGTGCGCAGCTCCGGCTCGACGGCCGGGTCCTCCGGGCGGGCGCGGCTGGGCGTGGGGCTGGTCTCGGTGCCGCAGGTGCCACGCCCCGACCCGCACTCGATGGTCCTGGACAACCCCGAGGTGCCCGAGCGCAAGCGGTTCTGCTCGCGCTCCGACTGCGGGGCGCCGGTGGGCCGTGCGCGCGGTGACCGGCCGGGGCGCACGGAGGGCTTCTGCACCAAGTGCGGCCACCCGTACTCCTTCGTCCCGAAGCTGAAGGCCGGTGACGTGGTGCACGGCCAGTACGAGGTCGCGGGCTGCCTGGCGCACGGCGGCCTCGGCTGGATCTACCTGGCCGTGGACCGCGCGGTCTCCGACCGCTGGGTGGTCCTCAAGGGTCTCCTCGACACGGGCGACCAGGACGCGATGGCGGCGGCCATCTCCGAGCGGCGCTTCCTCGCCGAGATCGAGCACGCCAACATCGTCCGGATCTACAACTTCGTCGAACACCTCGACCAGCGCACCGGCTCCCTCGACGGCTACATCGTCATGGAGTACGTCGGAGGCAAGTCGCTCAAGGAGATCGCCAACGGCCGCCGCACCCCGGAGGGAAGGCGGGACCCGCTGCCGGTGGAGCAGGCGTGCGCGTACGGCATCGAGGCCCTCGAGGCCCTCGGGCACCTGCACAGCCGCAACCTGCTGTACTGCGACTTCAAGGTCGACAACGCGATCCAGACCGAGGACCAGCTCAAGCTGATCGACATGGGCGCGGTGCGCAGGATGGACGACGACGAGTCGGCCATCTACGGCACGGTCGGCTACCAGGCCCCGGAGGTCGCCGAGGTCGGCCCGTCCGTGGCCAGCGACCTCTACACGGTCGGCCGCACCCTCGCCGTGCTGACCTTCGACTTCCAGGGCTACACCACCGTCTACGTCGACTCGCTGCCCGACCCCGACACCATCGAGGTCTTCCGCCGGTACGAGTCCTTCTACCGGCTCCTGGTCCGCGCCACCGACCCCGACCCGGCGCGCCGGTTCGCCTCCGCGCAGGAGATGGCGGAGCAGTTGACCGGCGTGCTGCGCGAGGTCGTCTCGCTGCAGAGCGGGCGGGCGCGGCCCGCGCTGTCGACGCTGTTCGGCCCGGAGATCCGGGTCACCGACACGGAGTTGTTCCCCCGTCTGGACGGGGAGGTGTCGCGCCTGGGCGCACGGATCGTCAAGCCGCGTCGGACCGGCGAGATTTCGGGAGTCCCCACACCGGCGGCCGTCACCCCTGGCCTGGTCAGACCCGTCGACGCGCACGCCGCCGCCCTCGCACTGCCCGTCCCGCACGTCGACCCGGGCGACCCCAACGCGGGTTTCCTCGCGGGCCTGTCGGCCTCCGCGCCGGCCGAGCTGATCACGGCCCTGGCCGCCGCGCCGGCTCCCTCGGTGGAGACCCGGCTGCGGCAGGTCCGCGCCTGGCTGGAGAACGGCGACTCCGACGCGGCACTGACGTCCCTGGGTTTGCTGGAGGACGAACGGCACGACGACTGGCGGGTGGTGTGGTACCGGGGCGTGGCCTCGCTGGTCACCGGCGACCAGGAGGGCGCCGCCCTCGCCTTCGACGCGATCTACGACGCCTTCCCGGGCGAGCCCGCGCCCAAGCTGGCGCTGGGCCTGTGCGCGGAGGTGCTGGGCCAGTTGGACAACGCCGCCGAGTACTACCGGCTGGTGTGGTCGACCGACCCGAGCTACGTGAGCGCCGCGTTCGGCCTGTCCCGCGTCCAGTTGGCGGCCGGAGACCGCAGAAGCGCCGTACGGACGCTTGAGTCGGTGCCGGAGTCCTCCATCCACTACACGGCCGCCCGGGTCGCGGCCGTCCGCGCCCGGCTGCGGCAGCGGACGGCGGCCGCCTCCGACGTACCCTTCCTGGAGGACCTCACCGCCGCCGCGGCCCAGGTCGAGGCGTTGGACGCGTACGGGCTGGACGCGACGCGGCGCGAGCTGTTGTCCGCGGAGGTGCTCGGCAGTGCCCTGGACTGGATACTCTCCGGTGGCCAGGGCGCCGGCCCGGGCCCCCGGCGGGTGCTGCTCGGCAGCGACCTGGACGAGCGGGGGCTCCGCTTCGGCCTGGAGCGTTCGTACCGCACGCTGGCCCGGCTGGCGAGCGGCGGTGAGGAGAGGATCGACCTGGTGGAACGTGCCAATCGTTACCGCCCCCGGACGTGGGTGTAGTTGATGTCCCAGATGCCCCGGCAGGCCGCCCTGCCGACCTGTCCGAGCTGCGCGGAGCCGCTCGATGCGGGTGACCGTTTCTGCGGCGCGTGCGGATACGACCTGTCCGCCGTGCCGCCCCGCCCGGACGACCACCCGACCCTCACGATGAACGGCTCCGCGGACGGCTCCGCGACGCCGGGCCCGTACGGGACCGGCGCGGCCGCGTCGGGCCTCCCGGCGAGCGCCGCGGCGCCGCGGAGCGCGGGAGCGGGCCTCGGTGGGGCTCCGGGCCCGGCTCCGGCTCCGGCTCCGGCTCCGGCTCCGGCTCCGGCTCCGAGCGGAACGCCCGTTCAGGGCGCCTGGTTCAGCGCCACGCCCCCGCCGGGCTCACGCCCCGGCGACGCATCACTGCCCGGCCCGGGCGGCACGGCCGCGCCGGCGCCCGGCGCCCCCCGGCCCGGCGCGGAGGTCCACGGCGCGACCGCATGGGCTTCGGGCCACGGCGCTAGCCCGCCCCCCGGCCCGGACACGAGCGGCGCACCCGCCCACGCACC
>NZ_JBIUBX010000020.1:129022-171013 GCF_044548445.1 Streptomyces sp. NPDC052016 | reverse complement strand
CCGGGCACCGACTTCGGTGGAACGCCCGGTCCGCGCACGGACAGGAGCGGCACACCCGCGCCGGGTCCCGACTTCGGCGGGACGTCGTTCCCCGGCCCGGACACGAGCGGCGCACCCGCCCACGCACCGGGCACCGACTTCGGTGGAACGCCCGGTCCGCGCACGGACAGGAGCGGCACACCCGCGCCGGGTCCCGACTTCGGCGGGACGTCGTTCCCCGGCGCGGACACGAGCGGCGTACCCGCGCCGGGCTCCGGCTTCGGTGGGGCGCCGTTCTCCGGTGGTGGGGGGAGTGGTGTGCCCGTCGCGCCGGTCCCGCCGCCCGCGGTGGCGCACGTGCCGCCGGGCGGTCCCGTGCCTTCGGGCGGTGGCCCTGTGCCTCCCGATGGCACCGCCCCCGTGCCTCCCGGGAGTCCTGCCGCTCCCCCGGACCCCGGCGCCCCGGCCTCCGGTGTCCGTTTCGACCGGCCGGCGGAGCCCGAGGAGTACCCCTTGCAGGCGCCCGACCCCCGGGTGGCCGCCGAGGCCGCGGTGGTGGCCGGGAGCGGCAAGGTGTGCGTGGCCTGCCGTGCGGGCCGGGTCGACGACGACGGCTACTGCGAGAACTGCGGGCACGCCCAGCCACGCGAACGCGACCACATGGAACAGGAGTCGGGCCCCGTCGCCGCCGTCAGCGACCGCGGCCTGCGCCACCACCGCAACGAGGACGCCTTCGGCGTCGGCCACACCGCGCTGCCCGACGGGTCACCCGCGCTGGTGGCGATCGTCTGCGACGGCGTGTCCTCCGCGACCCGGCCGGACGACGCCTCGCTCGCCGCGTCCCGGGCGGCGAGCCGGTCGCTGCTGACGGCCCTGCCGCAGGGCACGCACCCGCAGCAGGCGATGCACGAGGCGATCCTCGCCGCCTCGCACGCGGTGAACGCCCTCGCCGAGGAACCCGCGACGGCCCGCGAGCACGCCCCGCACCAGAACGCCCCCGCCTGCACCCTCGTCGGCGCGGTCGTCACCGCCGGCCTTCTGGTCGTCGGCTGGGTCGGCGACAGCCGCGTCTACTGGGTCCCGGCGGACCGGGGTTCGTCCCCGGCCCGGCTCACCGAGGACGACTCCTGGGCAGCCCAGATGGTCGCCGCGGGCCTGATGAACGAGGCGGAGGCCTACGCCGACGACCGCGCCCACGCGATCACCGGCTGGCTCGGCGCCGACGCCTACGAACTGGAGCCGCACACCGCGTCCTTCAAGCCGGACCGCCCCGGTGTGCTGGTCGTGTGCACCGACGGCCTGTGGAACTACGCCGAGGCGGCCGAGGAGATGGCCGAGGCACTCCCCCTCGACGCCGCCGCCCGCCCGCTGCACGCCGCGCGGGTGCTCGTCGGTCACGCCCTGGACGGCGGCGGGCACGACAACGTAACAGTGGCGGTCCTGCCGTTCCCCGCCCCCGCGCAGGGGGCAGGATCGGCCTGAGGCCGCAGCACCAGCACGTCGCACACGGGGAAGCAGCGGCGGACCGGAGGGGACCGGTCCGCCCATCGTCATCGCCCCACGAGCGTGGGGTGTTCTAGGGGGATGTGATCAGGCATGGCCAATTTCTCGAAGTCGAACGTGCCGCAGTTCTCGGTGGACGTCTACCAGAACGAGTACCTGCCGGAAGGCGGCCGCGAGGTCAACGCGATCGTGACGGTCACCGCCACCGGCGGCGGCACGGTCGGCAGCGCCGTCGCGGCACCGCACCTGTACGCCCCGGGCCAGGGCCCGTCCGCCGCCGTGGCGATCATGGTCGACTGCTCGGGCTCGATGGACTACCCGCCCACCAAGATGCGCAACGCCCGCGACGCCACGGCCGCCGCCGTCGACACCCTGCGCGACGGCGTGCACTTCGCGGTGATCGGCGGCACGCACGTGGCCAAGGAGGTCTACCCGGGTGGCGGGCGCCTCGCGGTCGCCGACGCGAGCACCCGCGAGCAGGCCAAGCAGGCCCTGCGCCGGCTCAGCGCGGGCGGCGGCACGGCGATCGGCACGTGGCTGCGGCTGGCGGACCGGCTGCTGTCCACCGCCGACGTCGCCATCCGCCACGGCATCCTGCTCACCGACGGCCGCAACGAGCACGAGTCGCCGCAGGACCTGAAGGCCGCCCTGGACTCCTGCGCCGGCCGTTTCACCTGTGACGCCCGCGGTGTGGGCACCGACTGGGAAGTGAAAGAAGTCACAGGGATCGCCTCGGCCCTGCTCGGCACCGCCGACATCGTCGCCGACCCGGCCGGCCTCGCCGCCGACTTCACGCAGATGATGGAGACGGCGATGGGCAAGGAGGTCGCGGACGTCGCCCTGCGGCTGTGGACCCCGGTGGGCACCGGCATCAAGTTCGTCAAGCAAGTCGCTCCGACGGTCGAGGAGTTGACCGACCGGCGCACCGAGTCCGGCCCGCGTTCGGGGGACTACCCGACCGGCTCCTGGGGTGACGAGTCCCGCGACTACCACGTGTGTGTCGAGGTCCCGGCGGCGAACATCGGCCAGGAGATGCTGGCCGCCCGGGTCTCCCTGGTGGTCCCGCAGCCCGGGGGGACCGCGCAGAACCTGGGCGCTCAGGGCCTCGTACGGGCCGTGTGGACCGACGACATGGCCGCCTCCACCTCGATCAATCCGCAGGTCGCGCACTACACCGGGCAGGCCGAACTCGCCCAGGCGATCCAGCAGGGACTCGACCTTCGCAAAGCGGGCGATATGGATGGAGCAACGGCCAAACTGGGCCGGGCCGTTCAGCTCGCCAGCGCCTCGGGGAACGCCGATACTGCGAAACTGCTTGCGAAGGTGGTGGACGTGGTCGATGCCACGACAGGTACTGTGCGACTGAAGGCGAAGGTCGCCGAGGCCGACGAGATGACTCTCGAGACCCGGTCCACAAAGACTGTTCGTGTAAAGAAGTGACCCAGCAGGACACCGAAGTACTAGTAGGACCGAAGGAAAGGGGGACGCGCCGACATGCCGACCTGCCCGAACGGACACCAGTCGGGTTCCGACGACTGGTGCGAGGTCTGCGGTCACCGCATGGTCGGTGCCGTACCACCGCCCCCTCCCCCGCCGCCCCCGACGGCCGGCGGGGGGTACGGCTTCCCGCCGGCCCCGCCCGGCCCCGGCGGTCGTCCCGACGGCCGTCACTCGTCCGCGGTACCGAACGCCGAGCCGGAGCTGTGCCCGCAGTGCCGTACGCCTCGTGAAGGCGGTGCGCCGTTCTGCGAGGAGTGCCGGTGGAACTTCCTGACCAACACGGCGACCTCGTACACGCCGGCCGCCCCGCGCCCGCCGGCGCCCACGGGTCCCGGCGCGGGCCCGGGTGGTCCGGGTCCGGGCGGTCCGGGGGCGGGTCCGGGCAGCCCGGGTGGACCCGGTGCGCGGTACCAGCCGCCGCCCCCGTCCTTCGGCGGCAGCGACTCCTTCGAGTACCAGAGCTCCCGTCCGTCCCAGGTGAACCGTCCCGCCGAGCCCATCCCGCCCGGCCCGCCGTTCGGCGGCGAGCCGTCGCGGCCCTCGGGTCCCGGCGGTGGCCGGCCGCCGTTCGGGCAGGAGCCGGGCGGTCCGGGCGGCGGGCAGCCGTTCGGGCAGGAGCCGGGCGGTCCGGGCGGCGGGCAGCCGTTCGGGCGTGAGCCCTCGGGTCCGGGCGGCCCCGCCGGAACTCCGCCGGGTGCGCCCGGCGACCCCTTCGGGCGTGGTCCGTCCGCGGACCCCTTCGGACGCGAGCCGTCCCGTCCCGGTGGCCGTCCTCCCGGCCCGCACGGTGCCGGCCCTTCGGGCCCCGGCGGCCCGAGCGGTCCCGGCGGCCCCTCGGGTCCGTCCGGCTTCGGTCCCGACCCCTCCCGGCCGGGTCCGCCGCCGCACGGCGGTCCCGGTGCCACGGCCCCCGGCGCTCCGCAGGCCTTCCAGCCGTCGGGTCCGCAGGCCCCGCCCGGCTTCCCGCAGGAGACCGGTCGGCCGCAGCCGGGCGGTCCCACCGGTGGCGGCTTCGGCGGTGACGACGACTGGGTGATCTCCCCGCCGTCCCACAACGCTCCGGGCGGCCCGGGTGCACCCGGCGGCGCCCGGGCCGGCGGTTACGGCTATCCGCAGCCCGGCGCCACGCAGGCGCCGCCCCCGCCCGGCCCGGCGTTCCCGCAGCAGCCGGCGACGTGGACGGCGACGATAGGGCCGGACCGCGAGTACTTCATGGCGATGATGCAGCGCTCCGGCCCCGAGGCCGCGGGCCTGAACCTGCCCGCGTACTCCCCGGAGCAGCAGCGCACGCTCACCGGCAACCAGATCACCATCGGGCGCCGCCGCCACTCCACCGGCGAGACCCCCGACATCGACCTGTCGGTGCCGCCGGAGGACCCGGGCGTCTCGCACCAGCACGCGGTGCTGGTGCAGCAGCCCGACGGAAGCTGGGCGGTCGTCGACCAGAACTCGACGAACGGCACCACGGTCAACGGCTCGGACGAACCGATCCAGCCCTTCGTGCCGGTACCGCTGCAGGACGGCGACCGGGTCCACGTCGGCGCGTGGACGACGATCACGATCCGGCGAGGCTGACCGGCTCCGTCGCCGGCGACTCGGGCGGGGTGGACGGGGTCACGGGAGGGGCCAGGCGTACGGCCCCTCCGGCTCGTCCAGCCACGCCCAGGCCTGCTCTCCGCCGACGGTGACGCCGTACCGCTCCCGTCCGGGCCTGCCCTCGCGTTCCCAGAGCGCGTAGGCCTCCTGCGGGTCGAGGGTCCTGCGGGTCAGGGCCAGCAGGAACCGGAACAGATCGCTGGTCCTGGCGCGTTGCGGCACTCCGCCGAGGGGCACCGGTTCCGACCCGGGCCGGTCCGCGCCGCGCAGGGGCACGAAGAAGGCCGGGGTCTGCAGGAAGTTCCCCTCCGCGTGCGCGGCGTCCCGTACCGTCAGCACGACCAGGCCGGTGGCCAGCGGGGTCAGGATGCGGGCGCCCGGGCGGCACTGGGCGAGCCAGGCGCGCGGGACGGACGCCAGCTGGCAGGTCGCGATGATCCGGTCGAAGGGCGCCCGCTCGGGCACTCCCCGCGCCCCGTCTCCGGTCACGACGGCGGGGTGGTACCCGGCGGCCGCGAGATGCCGCCGGGCCGCTTCGGTGATCTCCGGATCGAGGTCCACGGTGGTCACCCGCTCGTCCCCGAGCCGGTACGACAGCAGCGCCGCGTTGTATCCCGTCCCGGCGCCGATCTCCAGCACCCGGTCGCCCTCGGACACCCGCAGCGCTGCCAGCATCAGGGCCATCAGCGAGGGCTGGCTGCTGGAGGAGAGCAGCTCGCCGTCGCGCAGCCGGGTCGCCAGCGGGACGTCCTCGTAGGCGCCGGTCACCCAGCTCTCCCGGACGCGCGGGTCGGGGCTCTCCCCCCAGCGCCGCTCGTAGCCGCCGGGACCGGCCACGTAGTAGTACGGCACGAAGAGGTGGCGCGGGACCGCGGCGAAGGCCTCCTTCCACGCCGGATCGTCGGCGAGGGCCCCGCTCTCCTCGATCTCCCGCACCAGCGCGGCCCGCGCCGAGGCGGCGAGTTCCTCGATGTCCTTGTCGAGCGGGTGCGTAGCCATGCCTCCACTGTGCTGCGGGACGCGGCACGAGGCGAGCGCCGCGGCTCACCCGCGTCAGCTCGTAGGCGGCGGCCGCCGACGCGCCGCGGTCGCGGGCCGGCCCCGAGGTCCTAAGCCTGGAGTCCTCGGTCTCCGCGTCTGAGAGCATGGGGAGCGTGAAAGAGATTCGGCGCGGCACGCTTCAGGAGCAGACCTTCTACGAGCAGGTCGGCGGGGAGGAGACCTTCCGCCGGCTGGTCCACCGTTTCTACCAGGGAGTAGCCCAGGACCCGATCCTGCGGCCCATGTACCCCGAGGAGGACCTGGGCCCGGCGGAGGAGCGCATGAGGCTCTTCCTGATCCAGTACTGGGGTGGTCCGACGACGTACAGCGAGAACCGCGGCCACCCCCGGCTGCGGATGCGGCACGCCCCCTTCGTCGTGGACCGGGCGGCGCACGACGCCTGGCTGAGGCACATGCGGGACGCGGTGGACGAGCTCGGCCTCTCGGAGGAGCACGAGCAGACGCTGTGGAGCTACCTGACGTACGCGGCGGCCTCGATGGTGAACACCCCCGACTGACCCCGACGGGCCCCTGGCCGGACTCCGGCCGACCCCTTGCCGCTCCCGGCCCGGCCACGGGCCGGGCCTCGGCGGCGGTCCTGTGACGCGGGGTTCTCAGCGCACGCTGAGGTCCAGCCCCCCGAGCCCGGTCCGCCGCACGGCGATCGACCCGTACGGCGTCCGCAGCCGCAGCCACGCCCCCGAGGAGAACAGCCCGGCGTCCCCGGGCGCGGCGGCGGCCGGGCGCAGGAAGCCCAGGGACTGGGCCGCGTGCACGGCCCGGACGGGCAGCCCGGTGTCCCCGACGGTCCGGGACCAGATCTCCCGCCCGATCCGGTCGAGTTCGGCCCGCGTACGCCGCTCGGGCGCCAGTTCCTCGGTACGGCCGCGGAACTCGGCGACCGCCGCGCCGACCAGCGAGCGCAGCGCGTCCGGCGCGGGCAGTCCCGCCTCCGGGCGCCAGCCGCCGCGCGGCGGAAGCACACCGGCCCACGGCGGCCCGGTCACCGCGGCGGGCACGGCGGCCGTCGCCGCCGCCTCGTCCACGCTCTCCAGCAGCTCACCGGCGGACACGGTCACGTCCAGCGTGACGTCCAGCCCGTTCTCGTACGGCTTGGCCAGCCGGACCGCACGGATCGCCAGCACCTCGAAGGACGGCGGCCGTCCGAAGACGGCCAGCGCGGTGCCGGCCGCCTGCAGCCGGACCGCGGCCCCACGGTCGTAGTGGAGCAGCCGGGAGAGGAAGGCCGCGAGATCCGCGGCCTCCCCCTCGTCGGCGAGGTGGAGCACCGTCATGCGGCGACGGCCTCCTTGTCGTCGTCCCGGTACTCCTCGAGGAACGCGCGCTCCTCGTCCGTGATCCGACGGGGCCGCTGCGCCTGGAAGTCGAACGGCACTATCACCGTCGAGGCGCGGACGTACACCTGGTCGCCGTCCTTCACCTCGTAGGCGAGGGTGAAGGACGCGGCCCGTATCTCGGTGACCCACAGCTCGATGTCCACGGGCCTGTGGCGGTGGACGAGCTGCCGCTTGTAGTCGATCTCGTGGCGCGCCACCACGGACCCCTGCTTGAAGTCCTTCTCCGGGCGGAACAGGAAGTCGATACGGGCCTCCTCCAGGTAGCGGAGGAACACCACGTTGTTGACGTGGCCGTACGCGTCCATGTCCGCCCAGCGCAGCGGGCAGCGGTAGATGTGCCGCAAGATCAGCCCCGGGTCAGCTTCTTGTAGGTGGCGCGGTGCGGACGGGCCGCGTCCGGGCCGAGCCGCTCGATCTTGTTCTTCTCGTACGACTCGAAGTTGCCCTCGAACCAGAACCACTTGGAGTCACCCTCGTAGGCGAGGATGTGCGTGGCGACACGGTCGAGGAACCACCGGTCGTGGGAGACGACCACAGCGCAGCCCGGGAACTCCAGCAGCGCGTTCTCCAGGCTGCTGAGGGTCTCGACGTCGAGGTCGTTGGTCGGCTCGTCGAGGAGCAGCAGGTTGCCGCCCTGCTTGAGGGTGAGCGCGAGGTTCAGGCGGTTGCGCTCGCCGCCGGAGAGGATGCCGGCCGGCTTCTGCTGGTCGGGGCCCTTGAAGCCGAAGGCGGAGACGTACGCCCGCGAGGGCATCTCGACCTGGCCGACGTTGATGTAGTCGAGCTCGTCGGAGACCACGGCCCAGAGGGTCTTCTTGGGGTCGATGTTCTCGCGGCTCTGGTCGACGTACGAGATCTTGACGGTGTCGCCGACCTTGATGTCGCCGGAGTCCGGGGTCTCCAGACCCTGGATCATCTTGAAGAGTGTCGTCTTGCCGGCGCCGTTGGGGCCGATGACGCCGACGATGCCGTTGCGCGGCAGGGTGAAGGACAGGTCGTCGATCAGGACCTTCTCGCCGAAGGCCTTGTTGAGGTTGCTGACCTCGACGACGACGTTGCCCAGGCGCGGGCCCGGCGGGATCTGGATCTCCTCGAAGTCCAGCTTCCGCATCTTCTCCGCCTCGGCGGCCATCTCCTCGTAGCGGGCGAGACGCGCCTTGGACTTGGCCTGACGCCCCTTGGCGTTGGACCGCACCCACTCGAGCTCTTCCTTGAGGCGCTTCTGCCGCTTGGCGTCCTTCTGGCCCTCGACCTTGAGACGGGTGGCCTTGGTCTCCAGGTACGTGGAGTAGTTGCCCTCGTACGGGTAGGCGCGGCCGCGGTCGAGTTCGAGGATCCACTCGGCGACGTTGTCGAGGAAGTACCGGTCGTGGGTGATCGCCACGACGGTGCCCGGGTACTTGGCCAGGTGCTGCTCCAGCCAGTTCACGGACTCGGCGTCGAGGTGGTTGGTGGGCTCGTCGAGGAGGAGCAGGTCGGGCTGCTCCAGCAGGAGCTTGCACAGCGCGACGCGGCGCTTCTCACCACCGGAGAGGTTGGTGACGGGCCAGTCGCCGGGCGGGCAGCCCAGGGCGTCCATGGCCTGCTCCAGCTGCGCGTCGAGGTCCCACGCGTTGGCGTGGTCGAGCTCCTCCTGGAGCTTGCCCATCTCGTCGAGCAGCGCGTCGGAGTAGTCGGTGGCCATCAGCTCGGCGATCTCGTTGAACCGGTCGAGCTTGCCCTTGACCTCGGCGACACCCTCCTGGACGTTCTCCAGGACGGTCTTCTCCTCGTTGAGCGGGGGCTCCTGGAGCAGGATGCCCACGCTGTAACCGGGGGACAGGAACGCGTCACCGTTCGACGGCTGCTCGATCCCGGCCATGATCTTCAGAACGGTCGACTTACCGGCACCGTTCGGGCCGACCACACCGATCTTCGCGCCGGGCAGGAAGTTCAGCGAGACGTCGTCAAGGATCACCTTGTCGCCGTGTGCCTTGCGCGTCTTGCGCATGGTGTAGATGTACTCAGCCAAGAGAAACCGTCCGGCAGCTTGAAATCTGGCAGTGGGCAGATACACCCCATCTTGCCGGACGGCTACCCCTGGGGGGAAACCCGAATGGTCGGGCGGCCCTGACCTGGGGGTTTCGCAGCCGGCGGCTATGGCCGACTGTCACTGCCGGTCGTCGAGCGGCGGCCTCGGGGGCGTCGGCCGGCCCAGGTGCGGCCCTGGAGGACTGCCCCTCGTCCTCACGTTCCGCCCGCCGGGGCGGGGGTGCCAAGCAGGTGGGCGCGGCGGGCCCGAGCCGCGTCGGGTGTGAGCCGCCGGCGCCGGCGAGCCGCAGCGGGGCGCGAGGGCCTTCCGGGGCACCGCTTCGGCCGACCCGGGATGCATGACCAGGGGTGCGCCCCTACCGTCGAATCTGCCGCCGATGACGCATCGGTGTCAGGTGAGGAGATCAGCATGGGCCGCTCCAGAGGCGCTCGTGATGTGAGTTCCCGTAGGCAGCGGAGTGCCTCCGGAGGGTCGGGCCCACAGCCGGGCAAGCCGACGGTCCGCACGGTCGATTCGCCGGAGACGACGGCTTCCGACGCTCCCGGCCCGGTCGATCCGCCGCCCCGGCGGAGCCCGCCGGGGTCCTCCCACCCGGTGTCCCCCGCCGGATCCGCTCACGTCGCGGCCGGGCCCCGCGGTTCCGGCCGGGCATCACCGGCGTCCGATGTGCTGCCGTCGGCGGGCAGGATCCGGTTGCGCCTTGCGCAGGTCGACCTGTGGTCCGTGGCGCTGACCAGCGCGCTGGTGTCCCTCGGGCTGGGCCTGTGCGTGGTGGTGGCCGTGGCCACCATGTGGATCGTGGACGATGTGATGAGCCCGACGCCCGAGGTCAATCCGTCGCTGCTGTGGGGGCTGATCCTCATGGCCGTCACCGTGATGGTGGAAGTGGTGCTGGGGACGGCGCTGGCGACCCTCGCCGCCTTCTTCTACAACCTGGCGGCCCAGCACACCGGCGGTGTCCAGGTGACGCTGGACACCGACCTGGCGACTCCGGGGCGGTCGCGGCTCGCGGCCCTGCTCGAGCACGAGCGCCTGCGCTCCCGGCTCCCCGGGCGGCTCGGCACCAGGCTCGGTGTGACGGCCTCCGACCGCATCCGTGGGCCCGAGGCGGCCGGCCTGCGGAGCGGTACCCGATAGGCGCGCCCGGACCGGTGCGCGGCGGGACGGTCCGGTCTTCCGGGGCCCCTTAGTGCCGCACTCCGTTCTCCTTGCGTCCCACCAGCAGCAGCACCGCGCCGCCGATCACCACCAGGCCGATCGCCGTGCCGGCGATGAGGGGGGTGGCGTGGGAGCTGCCGGTCTGGGCGAGGTTGGTGTCCGTGGGGGTGGTGCCGCCGACCGTGGCGGGGCTGGGCTCGGCGAGGGTCTGGGTGGTCAGGCCGGTCTCGTTGGCCTGGGTGGTGCAGTCGAGGACGCCGGTGAAGCGGGTCGCGGTGCCCTGGGGGTCGTTGATCGTGAAGTCGTAGGCCTGGTCTTCCTGGAGGGGGATCGTCACCGTCCGGGACGTGCCGGCCGGGATGGTGTGCTGGATCCCCATCAGGTCGAAGGTGAAGGCCTCGTCGCCCTGGTTGGCCGCGGTGATGTCCACGCCGTTCCTGGCGCAGTTCTTCGCCGCGGACAGTGCCGGTATGGCGCCCGCCGCCGCCCAGGTCGCGGTCGCCGTCGCGGAGACGGCCGACTCGCTGGAGCCGGCGAGGATCTGCGTCTGGCTACGGCTCTCGGAGGTGAACGCGCGGCCGACGGGGACGGTGGTCGAGGCCTGGACGGTCAGCTGGGCCGATCCGGCGGCGGCGTCGGCGGGCACGTCGAAGTACAGCCGGCTGCCGTCCGTCGCGGAGGTGACGTCCTTGCCGTCCTCGCCGACGATCCGCACGCCGCTGCTGGCGGCGTCCAGCGGGGGTGCGACCGTGACCGCGCTCGCGTCGGTGCGTACCGTCACCGGGCCGAGCAGTTCGCCGGGGCGGCCGGAGACCGCGGAGCCGTCGAGGATCAGTGAGGCCTGGGGCTCCGCCACGGTGCGGGCGGCCTTATGGAGGTAGTCCGCGAGCTGTTCGGCCTGCGGGTCGACGGCGTCGACGTCCGCGCCGTCGGAGTAGCGCCAGATGGCCACCTGGGTGCCGGCCGCGGCGTCCTGCTCGGTGAGGCCGCCGCCGATGCCGGCCTTCTGGGCGAGCGCGGCGAGGTTGTCGACCTGCGGGTAGGAGTTCTGGAGGATCCAGTGGATCCGGCCCGCGTCCTTGTTGACGCCGAGCGAGGTACCGCTCCAGGGCGTCTCGTGGTACTGGGCGTCCTTCTGCGTGGGGTTGTACAGGTCGACGCAGTAGGTCTGCAGGGTGCCGCCGCCCTCGACGGACATCTCGAACAGGCCCGCCGACACCTCCTGGTCCCCGCTGTCCCCGTGGATGACGGCGGCGCCGTACGTCTTGAGGCCGCCCACGGTGGCCGTCGCTCCGCTCCGGTTCTGTGTCGTCCCGTCGGCGACGGCCGTGCCCGCGGTGGCGACGGCAGCGGCGAGTCCGGACACCAGCGCCCCGGCGGCGAGGCGGGCAGCCCCTCGCCCGCGCGTGAACGGCGCGGAGAACCAAGAAATCACGTAATTCCCCTCCGAGCAGGACCCGTTGATGTGGGGGGTACGGTCCCACCAGCAGAATCAGAAGCCCCAAGAGCCACGTCCGGCATCCTAGAGACGCGGCGCACCACGCTTCTCGGTAGTGCCGTCGGACGGACGATCCGAATCGGAATCGTTATCCCCAAGATCGTCCGCGAGCCGGGCTTATCGACAAATCCACCGGGGCGTTCGCCATGGACCGGTGGATAAGCCGTCATTCGTTCAGACCGGAGCGTTCCCTGACATCACGTCACCGTCACCGGCCGACGCAGCACTTGGGTCTCCTGGTCCGCGGCATCCCCGGGCGGTGTCTCCCAGTTGGGCTCGGGCCGTGGGGGCGAGCCGGCCGCCGTCGGCTCGGGGCGGCCCGTGCGACGGAAGGCGGACGTACCCCGCGCGAGGTCGTGGCCGATGGCGACGGCCTCGATGTCGGCCGACGTCCAGTTCTGTCCCTCCCGCACTTCGGTGCGCACCTTCAGCCGGCCCTGCACCATCACCGGGTCGCCCACGTTCAGGGACGCCGCCGTGTTCGTCGCGAGCTGACGGTTGGCCCACACCGTGAAGAAGTTGGTGTGCCCGTCGGTCCAGGTGCTCTTCTCGCGGTCCCAGTAGCGCGAGGTCACCGCCAGCCGGAACCTGGCCGACGCGCCCGCCGGCAGTTCCCGGTACACCGGTTGCGTCGCCACGTTCCCCACCGCGCACACCATCGTCTCGTTCATCGTCGTGAACCCCTCCCTCGCCCGGATCCGCTCGCGGGCGGAACGCGTACGGGCCCGTCCCGTACGGCTGCGTCTGGTTCGGCGGCCGCCGCGTCGCCGCGATCGCCGTGGCGTCAGACTGCCGCCGCCCGTCCAGGCCCGCCGAGCGCTGTGGACCACCCCCAGCCTGTGGACAACTCCGCCGCCCGCACGAGGGACGTGCGTCGCACCGGGCCGGGCTCACCTCTCCCGCGGCGGATCCGCCAATACCCTCGGGCACGCCGCCCCGCCGTCGCACCCCTACGCCGCTCCACCTGCAGGCGCCCCCACCCCGCCGACTCACCTCACGGCAGCCTCCACCCCCGTGACCCGCCCGTACTGCTCCCGTACCTCCCGGTACCGCAGCAGCTCCGCGGCCACCGGATCCAGCACCCTGGCCCGGCCGCACCCGGCGGCCGCCTCCCGCAGGCGCCGCTCCGCGTCCTGGCCGTATCTGCGCGCCGGGCCGCGGGCCGCCATCCGGCAGCCCCACTCGACGAGCGGACCGCCGACGATGCCGGCCATCATCAGCAGCACCGGCACCCCCAGGTTCGGTGCCATGAACCCGACGATCTGACCGACCAGCCACAGGCCGCCGACCACCTGGAGGATCGTCATCGCGGCCTGCGTCAGCACGGCCACCGGCCACCAGCCCGGCCGCGGCGGGCGTCCCGGCGGCAGCCCGGCCCGCGCGGCCAGTTCGTCCAGTGCCTCGGGCAGCCCCTGGGAACCCCGAACGGCCGCTTCCCGCACGGCCTGGGCCCACGGCGCCGGCAGCCCTGCCGAGGCCCGTTCGGACACCGTCCGCACCGCCTGCTCGACGCGCTGGCGTGCGGTGGCCTCCTCGTCGGCCTGCGCCGGGACCATGACCGGGCCGGTGGGAGGGTCGCGCCGGTCCAGGCACCAGCGCCACAGCCGCAGCCACGGCGTCCCGCACGCGCGGTTGGCGTTGCGCAGCCAGGCGCGTTCGGCGGCCTCGCCCGCGGCGGTGGCGCCGACCGCGTCCGCGAGCCGGGCGGCGAACTCGTCGCGCGCCTCCTCGCTCAGCCCGGGACGCCGTCCGGTGGCGTAGACGGGCCGCAGCCGCCAGGCGGCGGCGTCCACGTCGGCCGAGATGCGCCGCGCCGGAGCGCCGCGCTCCGCGACGAACTGGCCGAGCAGCTCGCGCAGTTCGGCGACGCCGTCCCCGGTGAGCGCGGACAGGGCGAGCACGGTCGCGCCCGGTTCGCCGTGCTCGCCGAGGGCGATGCCGTCCTCGTCGAGCAGCCGTCGCAGGTCGTCGAGGACCATCTCGGCGGCCTCGCCGGGCAGTCGGTCGACCTGGTTGAGGACGATGAACATGACCTCCGCGTGGCCCGCCATGGGCCGCAGATAGCGCTCGTGGAGGACGGCGTCGGCGTACTTCTCGGGGTCGACGACCCAGATGACGGCGTCGACCAGGGCCAGGATGCGGTCGACCTGCTCGCGGTGCTGCACCGCCGCCGAGTCGTGGTCGGGCAGGTCGAGCAGGACGAGCCCGCGCAACTGGGCCTCCGCCTCCGGGCTTTGCACCGGGCGCCGGCGCAGACGTCCCGGGATGCCGAGCCGGTCGACGAGGCCGGCCGCGCCGTCGCTCCAACTGCACGCGATGGGCGCGGCGGTCGTCGGTCGGCGTACGCCCGTGTCCGAGATGGTCACCCCGGCAAGCGCGTTGAACAGCTGCGACTTGCCGCTGCCGGTGGCGCCCGCGATGGCGACGACGGTGTGCTGACCGGAGAGCCGGCGCCGTGCCGCGGCCTCGTCCAGGACCCGGCCGGCCTCCGCGAGCGTCTTGCTGTCGACCCGTGTGCGGGACAGCCCCACGAGCTCGCGCAGCGCGTCGAGACGGGAGCGCAGGAAGCCGTCGTAGGCGAGCGGGGTCACGTTCTGGGAGCCGCCGCTGCGGATCTCCACGGCGACGGCCTGCTCGCCGGAGGTCTCGTTCACCCGACGTGCGATGAGACCGTCGTCCCAGGCCTCGGCGGAGTCGCCGGTGTCGGTGGGAGGGTGGCCGCCGCCGTCCCGGCCGCGTGGATGGCGGTCCTCGGCACGCCCGCGGACGTGGCCGTCCGGCTCGGCCGTACGCGCGCGGGGCCTGCCGTCCTGCCCACGCGCAGGGCCCTCGCCACTGCGCTCGCGCGCCGCGACCTCGCCACTCCGCACGCGGGCGCGGTCGTCCCCTTGCTGCGGGCGCGGACGGTCGCTCTGCTGCGGACGCGAACGCTCATCCTGCTGCGGACGCGAACGCTCATCCTGCTGCGGGCGCGGACGGTCGCTCTGCTGCGGACGCGGACGCTCATCCTGCTGCGGGCGCGAACGCTCATCCTGCTGCGGGCGCGGACGGTCGCTCTGCTGCGGACGCGGACGCTCATCCTTCAGCGGGCGCGAACGCTCATCCTGCTGCGGGTGCGGACGGTCGCTCTGCTGCGGGCGCGGACGCTCATCCTGCTGCGGGCGCGGACGGTCACTTTGCTGCGGGCACGGACGGTCACGTTGCTGCGGACGCGAACGCTCATCCTGCTGCGGGCGCGGGCGGTCGTCGCCGTTCCGCAGCCGCGCGAGCCTGTCGCCCTGATGCGCACGGGCGTGTTCCTCGCGCTGCGGCACGCGCGCGGGGCTGTCTTCCTCCCCTACTCGCGCGGGTGCCGCGCCCTGCCGTGCCCCCGCACGACCGCCGGCGTCCGTCTCGGGCGCGGGGCTGTCTTCCTCCCCTACTCGCGCGCGTGCCGCGCCCTGCCGTGCCCCCGCACGACCGCCGGCGTCCGTCTCGGGCGCGGGCCCGCCCTCCCCGCGTTCCGCGCTCTGCTCGCCGACTGCGCCACCCTCGGTCGGCGCACCGTGTGAGGCCTCGCTCTCAGCCCTCGCCTGCTTCCTCTCCAGGCCCTGCCGACTCTCGGGACCGGTCGGTCCCTGGGAGCTCTTGGGTCCCTGGTGTTCTGCCAGGCTCGTAAGTCCCTGCTGCTTCTGAAGGCTTGGCGGTACCTGTTGCTTCTGAAGGCTCGTGGATCCCTGCTGTTCCTGCTGTCCCTGCAGGCTCGCGGGTCCCTGCTGCTTCCGAAGGCTGAGGTGTCTCTGCTGTCCCTGCAGGCTCTTAGGCCCCTCAGGTTTCTGGAGGCTCTTGGGACCCTCCTGCTTCTGAAGGCTGTTCGGCCGGTGAAGACTCTTCTTCCCCTCGGGTCCCTGATGGCTCTCTGAGCCCTCCTGACCCGCCCCCGGGACCTCGGTGCCCATGCCGCTCTCCTCCGGGAGCCGGATCTCAGCGGTGTCGTCCTCGGCGATGCCGTTCCCCTCCTTGCCTGCCTCGGGTGTTGCCTCGTCGGTGGCCGGCGCGTCGATGTGATCGGTGTGTTCCGTGTGTTTCTGGTTCGTGACGGCGGTCACCGGTCACCTCTCCTTCTGCAGTACGGACAGCGCGGCGATGAGCTCGGCCTGGGGCTCTGCATGGACGTCGAGTCCGTCGAGCGGGGCGAGACGGCGCTCGCGTTCGTTGTGCATCACCCGGTCCAGGTGCTCGGCGAGCAGCCGTCCGCCCCGGTCGCGCAGCCGCAGCGCGCCGTGGGCGCCGATCCGTTCGGCCAGTCCCTCGCCCGCCGAACGCCCTCTGCGGCCGCCGAGCATGGTGGTGGCGACGAGGGCGGCGACGAGTTCGGGGTCGGGCGCGGGCCCGCGTTCCAGCTCGCGCACCTCCTCCTCGGCGTACTCCTCCAGTTCGCGCCGCCAGCGTCGTACGGCCATGCCGATGCGGTGTTCGGCGGTCTGCGGGGAGGCGTCGCGGTCCAGGAGGGCCTGGGCGCCCGCGGCCGGTTCGCGGCGCCAGGCCTCGTCGATGCGCTCGTCGGCCGCGGTGACCGCGCACAGCAGGAGGGCGGCCAGGCTCTCCGCGAGGGCGTCGAGGAGTTCGCTCGCGGTGCAGTCCAGCGGAAAGGCCCGCCAGCGCTTCAGGGCGTCCCCGGCGAGCACGGAGCCGCTCTGCAACCGCGCCCGCACGCGCGCGTACTCGCTGTCGTACGCCCCGTCGACGGCGGAGGTGAGCCGCAGGGCGGCCGCGTACTGCGCGGCGGCGGCGCCGGCCAGTTCGGGCATGCGGGACTTGAGGGAGTCGAGGACGCCGTGGGCCGTACGGGCCATCGCCTGGTGGCGGGCGGCGGGGTCCTGGGCGTGGTGGACGAGCCAGTCCCGCAGCGGCGCCACGGCGGTCGCCGGAAGCAGTCCCCCACCCCAGGCGGACTCGGGCAGTTCGGGCACGGTGAAGCGCGGTACGTCCCCCAGCCCGGCCTTGGTGAGCAGGGCGCCGTACTGGCGGGACACCTCGGAGACGACCTGGTGGGGTACGCGGTCGAGGACGGTGACGAGGGTGGCCCGGTACTCCTTGGCGGTGCGCAGCAAGTGCCAGGGGACGGCGTCGGCGTAGCGCGCGGCCGTGGTGACCATCACCCAGATGTCCGCGGCGCAGATGAGTTCGGCGGCGAGGACGCGGTTGTCGGCGACGAGGCAGTCGATGTCGGGGGCGTCGAGGAGGGCGAGGCCGGGCGGGAGGGTCTCGGCGGTCTCGATGCGCAGCACGCGTCTGCCGTCCTCGCCGGGGAGCAACAGCTCGTCCGTCGCCTCCTGATGGAGCGCCCACACGCGGGTGAGGTCGGGCAGCACGCGCATGCCGCTGAACCAGTGATGGTCCTCCGGATGGCAGACCAGCACCGGGGTCCGTGTCGTCGGCCGCAGCACGCCCGCCTCGCTGACGCGCCGCCCCACGAGGGAGTTGACGAGCGTCGACTTGCCGGCACCCGTGGACCCGCCCACGACGGCCAGCAGCGGCGCTTCGGGCTGCCTCAGCCGGGGCACCAAGTAGTCGTCGAGCTGGGCGAGTAGTTCGTCGCGGTTGGCACGCGCGCGTGGAGCCCCCGCCAGGGGCAGCGGGAAGCGTGCGGCGGCGACACGGTCGCGCAGGGCGGAAAGTGCGTCGAGCAGCTGAGGCCGTACGTCCAAGGTCACCACATGCGAAGAATGCCCAATTTCAGGGGATTTATGAAGCATATAGGCATGCCTGCGCGCCGATAGGACACAAGGGACGGAAGGTATGACTGGGACAGAGGCACAGGCCAGGCATAACGAGTGCACAACACCCGGGGCTCGAGACGCCAAAAGCGATGCACGATTCGCACCTGCCTGCGATTATCAGGACCGCTTCACTGAACCTCCACATTGAGCCACGGAGGCGAAGCACTCGGGACAAGGAACCGGGAGCCCTATCCTTGTCCCCGGCAACGTCACGGATCGGCCCGCACCCGGGCACCAGGTACGAGGCCACCACACCCGGCCCCCGTAGCTCAGTGGATAGAGCAGGCGCCTTCTAAGCGCTTGGCCGCAGGTTCGAGTCCTGCCGGGGGCGCTCTTCCCACACGGCGTTCCCACCCTCCCCCTCCGGGAGGGTTTTCTGTCGGACAACGCTGGTGACCGTCCGGATGTCGCCACTAGGCCCGTGCGAGACGGCCCGCGGTGAACTCCTCGGTGGACCACGACACGGACCACACGTCCAGCGCCGGGTCCCCCGACAGGATCGCCGCCTGCAGGCTCTGCAGCCGCGGACAGGGCTCGACGCCCAGCTCCTTGTTGAGCACGGCCCTGAGCTGGTGGAACGCCTCCAGCGAGCGTCCGACGCGGCCGGCCCGGTACAGGGCGATCATCAGATACGCGCAGAGGTTCTCGTTCATCGGGTTGCGCGCCACCACCCGCGTCAGCTCGCCCAGCAGATCGGCGTGGCGCCCCAGGGCCAGGTCCGACTCGATGCGCCGTTCCAGCGCGCCGAGCCGGCTCTCCTCCAGCGACACCGCCTCGATCTCCAGGACGCTGCCCTTGCGGACGTCCACCAGCGCCGGGCCCCGCCACAGCTGCAACGCCTGGCGCAGTTCCTCCGAGGCGCGGCGGTGGTCGCCCCTCTCGGAGGCCGCACGGCCGGCGCGCACCCGGCTCTCGAACATCTCGACGTCGGTCCGGCAGGCCCCGCCTTCGAGGAGGTAACCGCTGTGGCGGGTGCTGAGTATCTGCCGTACGCCCGGGCGGTCGGAGTCGGCGGCCGCCAGCGCGTTGCGCAGCTGCAGGACGTAGGTCTGCAGGGTGGTGGCGTGGCTGCGCGGGGGACGGTCCCCCCACAGCTCCTCGATCAGCGCCGGCACCGTGACGACACGGCCCGCGTTCAGGGCGAGCAGGGCCAGCACCTGCCGCTGCTTGGGCGCGCTGGCCGTCACCGGCGTGTGGTTGAGATGCAGGGACAGCGAGCCGAGCAGCCCGATGCTCAGCGGTCCGGGCTGCTGCCCGTCATTGAGGGCGTCGTACCTTCCAGGGCCTTCGGACATTCCGTTCCTCCAGGCTTCGCACCTATCGATCTCGCGAACCAGCATCCCCAGAGGGCCCGGAGTTGCCCACTGAACCGCACATCGATCCCACATGAAGAATTCACACGGCGAACATGAATCGGCGCATGGCGTCCCGCGGGGCGGCGGTTGAAGACTTCGATCCGCCGCAGCGACGACCCGGCTGCGGAACCAGAGAGAGGTGACTTCATGCAGATCAGCCCGAGCTCCGACGACCTGATCATTGAGAACCTCGACGGCTCGACCCCCGGTGTGGACGACTCCTCCGGGTGGTGCTTCATCCAGATCACGGACGCGGCGTCGAGAGCGGAATAGCAATGCGCGTCGACGAACGGCCGATCGGATTCCGGCGACACCTCCGGGCGGAGATCGTCCCGGGCGAGGCGGTCTACCTCGTCTCGCCCGGGGGCACGACCGCCCTCTCCGGAACCGCCATCCAGAAGGTGGCCCCGCTGCTCGACGGCTCCCTGACCCTCGCCGAGCTGCGGGCCGCCGCGGAGACCCCCGCGGAGCAGCTGGACCGCATGCTCGACCGGCTCGCCGCGGCGGGACTCGTCGGCTTCCACACGGACACGGGGCCGCAGGACCCGGCGGCGGGAGCGTACTGGGATCTGGCCGGGGTCGGCGGCCCGGCGGACGCCGCGCTGAGCGTCGTCGCGCTCGGCGGGGCCGACGCGGCCGCCGCCGAGCGCGCCTGCCGCGCGGCCGGCCTGTCCTGCGGACCCGACGCCCCCTTCACCCTGGTCGTCTGCGACGACTACCTCGATCCGGCGCTGGCCGAGTTCAACGCCGCCCGGCTCGCGGACGGGCGTCCGTGGCTGCCGGCCAAGCCGTACGGGGCGCAGCTCTGGGTCGGCCCGGTCTTCCGGCCGGGCGCCGGGCCCTGCTGGTCCTGCCTGGCCGTACGGCTGCGCTCCCACCGGCGCGGCGAGACCCACGTGCGGCGCGCGCTGGGACTGGCCGGCCCGGTGAGGGCGCCGGAGGCCTCGCTGGCGGCGACCCGCGAGCTCGGACTGCAGACGGCGGCGCTCGAGGCCGCCAAATGGCTCGCCGGCCTGCACGACGACATCCAGAACGCCGTCTGGACGCTCGACACACTGACGCTCGCCGCCTCCCACCATCCCGTGGCCCGCCGGCCGCAGTGCCCGGACTGCGGCGACCCCGGTATGGTCGCCGACCGCGCGCTGCGGCCGGTCCACCCGGTCTCCCGGCCGAAGGGCGTCGCCGGGGGCAACGGGCACCGCGCGCTCTCCGCGGAACAGATGTGGGAGCGTTTCGGCCACCTCGCCGACCCCGTCACCGGGATCGTCGACCGGGTCGTCCGCGACCCGCGCAGCCCGTCGTTCCTGCACTGCTACAAGGCCGGTCCCAACCTGGCGCTGGCCGGCGCCGACCTGCGCACCTTCCGTGCCGGACTGCGCATGCAGAGCGGGGGCAAGGGACGCACCGACCTGGACGCCAGGGTCAGCGCGCTGTGCGAGGCGGTCGAGCGGTACAGCGCCTCGCGCTTCCACGACGAGGAGACGGTGCTCGGCAGTTACCGCGATCTGGCCCCCGAGGCCGTCCATCCGGCCGACTGCATGCTGTTCGACGAGCGCCAGTACCGGGAGCGCGAGCGGTGGAACGCCCCGGGCATCCCCTTCCAGCACGTGCCCGAGCGGTTCGACGAGGACGCCAAGATCGAGTGGACGCCCGTGTGGTCGCTCACCGGGGGCGCGCACCGGCTGCTGCCGACCAGCCTGCTGTACTTCGGCGGCGAGGGGGTCGCCTCGATCGTCGCCGACTCCAACGGCAACGCCGCCGGCGGCACCCTGGAGGACGCCGTCCTCCAGGGCTTCCTCGAACTGGTCGAGCGCGACGCCGTCGCCCTGTGGTGGTACAACCGGACCCGGCAGGCCGAGGTGGACCTGGACTCGTTCGGCGACCCGTGGATCTCCGCCCTGCCGGAACGTTTCCGCGAGCTGGACCGCACGCTCTGGGTGCTCGACCTCACCGCCGACCTCGGCATCCCCGTCATGGCCGCGGTCTCGCGCCGCGTCGGCGGACCGGCCGAGGACATCATGCTCGGCTTCGGCGCGCACCTCGACCCCGCCGTCGCGCTGAGCCGTGCCGTCACCGAGCTGGGCCAGATGCTGCCCGCCGTGACCGGCGGCTACGCGTCCGGGCTCCCCGGGCACCTGCTCGACTGGTTGCGGAAGGCCACGGTCGCCTCGCAGCCCTATCTCGCGCCCGACCCCGAGCGTCCCGCGCGCACCGCGGCCGACTACGGACACGTCCCGAGCGCCGACCTCCGGGACGACCTGGACCACCTCTGTTCGCTGGCCCGCAGCCACGGTCTCGAGGTGCTCGTGCTCGACCAGACCAGGCCCGATCTCGGGCTGCCGGTGGTGAAGGTCGTCGTTCCCGGTCTCCGGCACTTCTGGGCCAGGTTCGCGCCGGGCCGCCTGTTCGACGTGCCGGTGCGGCTGGGCAGGCTGGATGCGCCCACCCCTTATGAGGAACTCAATCCGATTCCGCTGTTCCTCTGAACCCGCACAGCAAGATCACCCACAGTGACGAGTCGGCATACAAAAGTGAATTCATAGTCATGACAAGCTGATGCTCCGCCGGTAATATCACCCGCGGTATTCAGGGGGGATGCCGGGCGCCTTGCCTGTGCTCTCAGTTCACCGCAGGTCGGACCAGGAGGCGCGCGCCGATGCTCGACGCACCCCGCGGGGACGTCCGAGACGAGGAGTCCGCGGTGCGGGCGCCGCGCATGGCGCTCCTGGTCACGCTGGGGGTCCTCGGCGGCCATACCGTCGTCACCGTGCTGAACGTCCTGGCCGAGGACCCCGGTCCCTTACGGACGGCCTTACTGGCCCTCTGTCTGGCCGCCGTTCTCGCCCTGCAGATCGCGCACTCCACCCGGCGGCCGCGTACCTGGCCCGTCCGCGTCCGCGTGCTGACCCTGTCCGCGCAGGCCGTGGTCACCTACCTGCCGCTCGCCTGGCTCGGGGCGCCGTGGGGCGCTATGGCCGGGCTGCTCGCGGGCTCGGTGCTGCTTGCCGTGCCCGGCCGGCTCCGCTGGCCGCTGTACGCCCTGGTCACCGCGGGCATCGTGCCCGCTGTCGTGGCCATCGACGGGCCGGGCGTCGCCCTCTACGGGTTCGGCGCCACGATGCTCGCCAGCCTCATCATCTACGGGGTCAGCTCGCTGTCCGGGCTGGTCGCCGAACTCCGCGCCACCCGGCGCGAGCTGGCCGGGATGGCCGTCGTCCAGGAGCGGCTGCGGGTCGCGGGCGACCTGCACGACCTGCTCGGTTACAGCCTGTCCGCGATCGCCTTGAAGAGCGAGCTCGGCTACCGGCTGCTGCCGACCGCACCCGACCGGGCCCGGTCCGAGGTCGCCGGGGTGCTCGGCATCGCCGGCGAGGCCCTGGCCGACGTGCACCTGGTCGCGACCGGGTACCGCGACATGTCGCTGGCCGCCGAAACCGAGTCCGCGCTCTCGGTCCTGTCCGACGCGGGGATCACGGCGGAGGCCGACCTGGCCTGCGGTCCGCTGCCGCGCGAGGTGGACACCGTACTGGCCATCGTGCTGCGCGAGGCGGTCACCAACGCGTTGCGGCACAGCAAGGCGCAGTACTGCACGGTCACCGCCGGCCGAGAGGGCGGGACGGTGTCGCTGCGGATCCGCAACGACGGTGTCGGGGAGGGGCGGCAGGACACCATCGCGGGGGGCGGCAGCGGGCTCGGCAACCTGACGACCCGGCTGCGCCGCATCGGCGGCGACCTGACCGGCGGACCGGCCGACGACGGCTGGTTCGAGGTCGTCGCCCACGCTCCGGCGGCACCCCGAGCCGACGAGCGTCCCGAGGAGTCCGTACCCGAGGACCGGGAGGGAACCACCCGGCACTGGGCGCCCAGGATGGCGCGCAGCATGCTCCTGGCCGTGGTGGCCGGCTACACGCTCATCACCTTCATCAACGCCGGGAGCCGCGCCGGGTCCGGGGCCGCCCTGCTCGCCTTCCTCGGCTGCTTCGCCGTCGTCGTGGCCCTGCAGGCGCTGCACTCACTGCGCCGCTCGCGCGCCTGGCCCGTGCGCACGCGAGCGCTCACCCTCGGGCTCCAGGCCGCGGCCACCTACGCGCCTCTGCTGTGGCTCGGCGCCCCGTGGGGCTCGATGTGCGGATTCCTCGCCGGATCGCTGCTGATCGCCGTGCCCGGGAGGCTCCGGCTGGTGCTCTACGCGGCCTCGGTCGCGGTCGTCGTACCGGTGGCGGCGGCCGTCGGCGTACCGCCCGCCGGCATCGTCTACCTGGCCGACTCCTCGTTGGTGGCCGGCCTCGTCGTCTACGGCTTCACGGAGCTGTTCCGGCTGGTCACCGAGTTGCACGAGGCCAGGGGCGCACTCGCCCGGCTGGCCGTCGACCGTGAGCGCCTGATCGTGGAGCGTGAGCTGCACGAGGTGCTCGGGTCGAGCCTGTCCCAGGTCACGATGAAGTGCGCGCTCATCCACCGTCTGCTGCCGGATTCGCCGGAGTCCGCGCGGGACGAGCTGACCACCGTGCTCGGCCTGTCGCGCCAGGCGCTCGCCGACGTCCGGCTGGTGGCGCGCGGATACCGTGGGCAGACGGACGCGCGCGAGGCGGCCGGACACGGACGGCCGATTCAGGAATTCGCGTCGTCCCCGATGGACGACGATCCCCCGTTCACCATTCAACAGGAGGACGCCGCGATCTAAACATTTCATGGGATTTTCTGGGGGATTCACATGCCTTTCGGGGAGAGGTAAAGGGGGAACGGGTGGAGATTCAGCGGCTCAGAATTCTCCTGGCCGAGGACATGCACATGGTGCGGGGAGCGCTGGTGGCGCTGCTCGAACTGGAGCCGGACCTGGAAGTCGTCGCCGTGGTGGACCGGGGTGACCTGATCGTCCCCACCGCGCTGGAGTGCCGGCCGGATGTGGCGATCATGGACGTCGATCTGCCGCACATGGACGGCCTCACCGCGGCCGAGATGCTCCACGACCGGCTGCCGGAATGCCGCACGCTGATCATGACGGGGCTCGGACGTCCCGGCACGCTGCGCCGTGCGATGTCCGCGCGGGTCTCGGGCTTCCTGCTCAAGGACTCCCCGGCCGAAGGACTCGCGCAGGCCGTCCGGGAGGTGGCGGCGGGCCGCCGGGTGATCAACCCGCAACTGGCCATGAGCGCCTGGGACATCGGCGAGAACCCCTTGTCCGAGCGCGAGACCGAGGTGCTCGCCATGGCCGCGCAGGGCGACGAGCCCGGGGAGATCGCCGCGAAACTGCACCTGTCGATCGGCACGGTGCGCAACTACCTCACGACGACGGTGGTGAAGCTCAACGCCCGCAACCGGCTCGACGCCGTCCGCATCGCCACCGAGGCCGGCTGGCTCTCCTGAGGGGCACGGGACACCCCGACCGGTCCTCGACCGGCGATCCACCGACGCGCCCGAGGATGCCGACATACGGCGAGGTGAGAGCGCCTCCGTTCGGCATGAGGAGTGAGTGATGCGCAAGGTCGTTTCGCGGGACGGCACGACGATCGCTTATGAAAAGGCCGGCGAGGGTCCGCCGATCGTGCTCCTCAACGGTTCGTTCCGCGATCACACGATCTTCGACGCGCTCGTGCCCGAACTGGCGCCGCACTGCACCACCTACGTCTACGACCGCCGGGGACGCGGTGAGAGCGGCGACTCCCCCGAGTACGCCGTCGAGCGGGAGATCGAGGACCTCGAGGCGGTGATCGACGAGGCCGGGGGCTCGGCGGTGGTGTTCGCCGGGTCCTCGGGCGCCAACCTGGCGATCGAGGCGGCGCTCGCCGGCGCCCCGATCACCAGGCTGGCGCTGCACGAGCCGTTCTTCCGCGTCGACGGGTACCCCAAGCCCCCGTGGAACTTCGCCAAGACGCTCCGGGTCCTCCTGGAGGAGGACCGGCGTGAGGAGGCGGTCGAGTACTTCCTCGGCAGCTTCCTGGGCTTCACCCCCGACACGGTCGCGGAGTGGCGCAAGGGCCCGCTCTGGGCGATGAACGAGGCGAACGCCCACACACTCGCCTACGACACGGCGATCTGCGGCGACTTCAGCGTCCCCGTCGACCGCCTCGCCGGCTACGCCACGCAGACCCTGGTCCTCAACAGCGACCACACCAGCGCCTGGCTGCGCGCGGCGGCGCAGGCGACCGCGGCAGCCCTGCCCAACGGCCGGGGGCTCGAACTGCCCGGTTCCTGGCACCGGATCGACATGGACGTCCTCGGACCGGTCCTCGCCGAGTTCGCCACCGCTTGAGAGGTCCGCCGCCCCGGTGGAGGGCCGTCGGCTCCGCCCGGGGTCCGCGCGGAGGTTCCGTGCGGCCGGCCGCCGTCTGCGCGGTTCCCGCGGCAGGCCGCCGGGTGTCGCGGGTGCCCCGTGACGGCGTCCGAGGCGGTCGCGGCGCCCGCGAGGACGCCGGGCACGGCGTCTGCACCATCGCTGACAGACCGTCAATCCACGTCAGGAGTACACCACCGTGACCACAGCTCACGCTCCGGCCGCCCGGGACACCGCGGAGGCGCCCTCCGCGGCCGCCGCCCGCGAACGCGGCGCCACCGTGTGGCTGACCGGGCTGCCCAGCGCGGGCAAGACCACCCTCGCCCGCGCCCTCGCCGCACGCCTGCGCGCCGAGGGCCACGAGGTCGAGGTGCTCGACGGTGACGAGATCCGGGCGTTCCTGTCCCGGGGGCTGGGGTTCACCAGGGGGGACCGGCACACCCACGTGACCCGGATCGGCTTCGTCGCGCAGAAGCTGGCCTCCCACGGCGTCAAGGTGCTCGCCCCGGTCATCGCCCCGTACGCCGACTCCCGTGCCGCCGTGCGCGAGCTGCACGCGGCGGGCGGCACGGAGTACCTGGAGATCCACGTGGCCACACCCCTCGCGCTCTGCTCCGAGCGCGACGTGAAGGGCCTGTACGCCAGGCAGGCCGCCGGTGAGCTCTCCGGACTCACCGGTGTGGACGACCCGTACGAGGCCCCGGAGGACCCGGAGCTGCGCATCCGGACGCAGGGCCGATCGGTGGCCGAGTCCGCCGCCGAGCTGCACGCCTTCCTGACCGAGAGGGGCCTGGCATGACGACGGCGACCCGGAGTCCGGCCGAGGCGCCGGAGAACCCCTTCGCGCTGTCGCACCTGGACGCCCTCGAGGCGGAGTCGGTGCACATCTTCCGTGAGGTGGCGGGGGAGTTCGAGCGGCCGGTGATCCTGTTCTCCGGCGGCAAGGACTCGATCGTCATGCTGCACCTGGCGCTGAAGGCCTTCCACCCGGCGCCGATCCCGTTCGCGCTGCTGCACGTCGACACCGGGCACAACTTCCCCGAGGTCATCGCGTACCGCGACCGTGTGGCGGCGCGGCACGGCCTGCGCCTGCACATCGCCTCCGTCCAGGACTTCATCGACGACGGGCGGCTGCGCGAACGCCCGGACGGCACCCGCAACCCGCTGCAGACCGTGCCGCTGCTGGACGCCATCGACTCCCACCGCTTCGACGCGGTCTTCGGCGGCGGCCGCCGCGACGAGGAGAAGGCCCGCGCCAAGGAGCGCGTCTTCTCGCTGCGCGACGAGTTCGGCGCCTGGGACCCCCGCCGCCAGCGCCCCGAGCTGTGGTCCCTCTACAACGGCCACCACGCGCCCGGCGAGCACGTGCGGGTGTTCCCGCTGTCCAACTGGACCGAGCTCGACGTCTGGCAGTACATCGAGCGGGAGGACATCGAGCTCCCGGCGATCTACTACGCCCACGAGCGGGAGGTGTTCCGCCGCGACGGCATGTGGCTGACCGCCGGCGCCTGGGGCGGCCCCAACGAGCACGAGACGACCCAGCGGCGGCGGATCCGCTACCGCACCGTCGGCGACATGTCCTGCACCGGAGCCATCGACTCCGACGCCGCCACCAACGCCGACATCATCGCCGAGATCGCCGCCAGCCGCCTCACCGAGCGCGGCGCCACCCGGGCCGACGACAGGCTCTCCGAGGCAGCCATGGAAGACCGCAAGCGCGAGGGGTACTTCTGACCATGACCACCGCCCGGGAAGCCGCCCCCACCTCGCTGCTGCGCCTCGCCACCGCCGGATCCGTCGACGACGGCAAGTCCACCCTGGTCGGCCGCCTGCTGCACGACTCCAAGTCCGTCCTGGCCGACCAGTTGGAGGCCGTCGAGCACGCCTCCCGCAACCGCGGCCGGGACACGCCCGACCTGGCGCTGCTCACCGACGGCCTGCGCGCCGAGCGCGAGCAGGGCATCACCATCGACGTGGCCCACCGCTACTTCGCCACCGGCCGGCGCCGGTTCATCCTCGCCGACACCCCGGGGCATGTGCAGTACACCCGCAACATGGTCACCGGCGCCTCCACCGCCGAGCTCGCCGTCGTCCTGGTCGACGCCCGCAACGGGGTGGTCGAGCAGACCCGCCGCCACGCCGCCGTCGCCGCGCTGCTGCGGCTCCCGCACGTGGTGCTGGCCGTCAACAAAATGGACCTGGTCGGCCACGCGGAGCCCGTCTTCGCGGCCATCGCCGAGGAGTTCACCTCCTACGCGGCCTCTCTCGGGGTCGAGGACGTGGTGGCGGTCCCGATCTCCGCGCTGGCCGGTGACAACGTCGTGGAGCCCTCCGCCCACATGGACTGGTACAGCGGCCCCACCCTGCTGGAGCACCTGGAGACCGTCCCGGTCGGCAGCGACCCGAGCGAGGAGCCCGCACGCTTCCCGGTCCAGTACGTGATCCGCCCACAGCGCGCGGAGTACCACGACTACCGCGGCTACGCGGGCCGGCTGGCCTCCGGGGTGCTGCGGGTGGGGGACGCCGTCACCGTCCTGCCCTCCGGCCGCGCCACCACCGTCGCGGCCATCGACATGCTCGGCAGGCAGACGGACATCGCCTGGGCGCCCCAGTCGGTCACCGTCCGGCTCGCCGACGACATCGACGTCTCCCGGGGCGACCTGATCGCGGCCGGCAGTCCCGCACCGCTGCCCACCAAGGACATCGAGGCCGACGTCTGCCACCTCGACGAGCGCCCGCTGCGCATCGGCGCCAAGGTGCTGCTCAAGCACACCACCCGTACCGTGCGCGCGCTGGTCGTGGACATCTCGTACCGGATCGACATCGGCACGCTCGAACAGCGCTCCGGGGCCGATGGGCTGCGGGTCAACGACATCGGTCACGTGGTGCTGCGCACGGCCGAGCCGCTGGCGCTCGACAGCTACGCCGACAACCGCCGGACGGGCTCGTTCCTGCTGATCGACCCGGCCGACGGCGCCACCCTCACCGCCGGCATGGCGGGCGAGGCCTTCGGGACCGTACGCACGACCGGCGCACGCGGCGCCTTGGACCGGTTCTGATGCCGGGTGGGGCGTCGCCGGGCGGGGACCGGTCGGGCCGCGCCCTCGGCGGGGGTGTCCTCGGCTGCGGCCGGGGCCGGCCCGGACGGGCGGTCGTGACGGCCGTCGCGATGCTGACCGCGGCCGTACTGCCGGCCTGCGGCTACGGCTCCCGGGCCGGCGACAGCGCCCCGGCGGCTCCGGCGGCGCAGGCCGCGGGAGGCTCGGGCACGAAGCTCTCCGCCGACACCGTGAGGATCGGCTACTTCGCGAACCTTACCCACGGCACCGTGCTGGTGGGTCTGGAGAAGGGCCTGTTCCAGAAGGAACTGGGCGCGACCCGGATCAAAACCCAGGTCTTCGACGCCGGCCCGTCCGAGATCGAGGCCCTCAACGCCGGTTCGGTCGACATCGGCTGGATCGGCCCCTCCCCCGCGATCAACGGCTACACCAGGTCCGGCGGCACGTCCCTGAGGATCGTCTCCGGTTCGGCCTCCGGCGGCGTGAAGCTGGTGGTCGACCCGGCCGTGATCGGCTCGCCGGACGACCTCCGGGGCAAGAGGATCGCCACGCCCCAGCTGGGCAACACCCAGGACGTCGCCCTGCTCACCTACCTGGCGGGCCGGGGCTACTCGGTGGATCCGGCCTCCGGCGCGGGTGACGTCGGCGTGGTCCGCGCGGACAACAAGGTGATCCCGGACGCGTACCGGTCGGGGTCCGTCGACGGCGCCTGGGTGCCCGAGCCGACCGCCTCCCAACTGGTCGCGCTCGGGGCGAAGGTGCTGCTGGACGAGAGGTCGCTGTGGCCCGACGGCAAGTTCGTGATCACCAACGTCATCGTCGCGCAGAGGTTCCTCACCGAGCACCCGGACGTGGTCGAGGCCGTGCTGCGCGGCTCGGTGGCGGCCAACGCCTTCATCGAGGCCGACCCGCGGAAGGCGAAGGCCGCCGCCGACGCGCGGATCAGGAGGGACACCGGCAAAGCGCTGGAGCCCGCCGTCCTCGAATCCGCCTGGCACGGCATCGACTTCCTCGACGATCCACTGGCCGGCACCCTGCGGGCCGAGGCCGGCCACGCGGTGACCGCGGGCCTGCTGGAGAAGCCGGACCTCTCCGGCATCTACGACCTGACCCTGCTCAACAAGGTGCTCAGGGCGCGGGGGCGGCCCGCCGTGCCGGACGCCGGGCTCGGCGCCCCGCCATGACCCGCACCCCAAGGCCCCCAACCCTCAAGGCAGGAGGTGCCCGACATGACCACGGCACTGACCACCCCGATGGACGCCCCCGGCGTCGACACCCCGCAGGAGCGCCCGGCCGTCCGGCTCTCCCACGTCTCCCGCACGTTCGGCGGCCCCGGCGCGGCCACCACCGTCCTCGACGACATCAGCCTGGACGTCGCCCCGGGCGAGTTCGTCACCCTGCTCGGCGCCTCCGGCTGTGGCAAGTCCACCCTGCTCAACCTGGTGGCGGGTCTGGACGAGCCCAGCTCCGGGACCATCGAGGTGCCCGGCGCCCGCCCCGCGCTGATGTTCCAGGACCACGCGCTGTTTCCGTGGCTGACCGCGGGCCGGAACATCGAGCTGGCCCTGCGCCTCGCCGGCGTCCCGCGCGAGGAGCGCGGGCCCGAGGCCGAGCGGCTCCTGGAACTGGTCCGCCTCGGCGGCGCGCACCGCAAGCGGGTGCACGAGCTCTCCGGCGGGATGCGTCAGCGCGTGGCCCTGGCCCGCTCGCTCGCCCAGGGCAGCACCGTGCTGCTGATGGACGAGCCCTTCGCCGCGCTCGACGCCATCACCCGTGACGTCCTGCACGACGAGATCACCCGGATCTGGGAGGAGCGCCGGCTCACCGTCCTGTTCGTCACGCACAACGTGCGCGAGGCCGTCCGGCTCGCCCAGCGCGTCGTGCTGCTCTCCTCCCGGCCCGGCCGGATCGCGCGGGAGTGGCGCATCGACCTGCCGCAGCCGCGCCGCGGCGAGTCCGCCGAGGTCGCCGACCTGTCCGTCGACATCACCGAGCACCTGCGGGGGGAGATCAGCCGCCATGGCCGGCACTGACACCCGCACGACGTCGGGCGACCCCGCCGCCGGGTCCGCCGGCGTCGAGGCCGGCCTCGACGCGCTGGCGGCCGTGCCGGCCCGGCGCACTCCGATCGGCCGCGTGCTGCGCGAGAAGGCCCTGCCTCCGGTCCTGGCCATCGCACTGGTGCTCGGCGCCTGGCAGCTCGCCCACAGCCTGCGTCTGACCACCCCCGACAAGCTGCCGAGCCCGGCGGACGTCTGGCGCGCGCTCACCGACCTCTGGTACCAGGGGACCCTGTTCTCGATCATCTGGACCAGCGTCTGGCGCGGCGTCTCGGGTTTCCTGGCGGCCGTGGTGATCGGTACGCCGATCGGTCTGCTCGTCGCCCGGGTCAAGGTGGTCCGGGCCGCCGTCGGCCCGGTGCTGTCCGGTCTCCAGTCGCTGCCGTCGGTCGCCTGGGTGCCGGCCGCCGTCATCTGGCTGGGCATCGACAACTCCGCCATGTACGCGGTGATCCTGCTCGGCGCGGCGCCCTCGATCGCCAACGGCCTGATCGCCGGTGTCGACCAGGTGCCGCCGCTGTACCTGCGGGCCGGCCGTACGCTCGGCGCGACCGGCCTGCGCGGTGCCCGGCACGTGCTGCTGCCCGCCGCCCTGCCCGGGTACCTGGCCGGGCTCAAGCAGGGCTGGGCGTTCTCCTGGCGTTCGCTGATGGCCGCCGAACTCATCGCCTCCTCCCCCGACCTGGGCGTCGGCCTCGGCCGCTATCTGGAAAACCAGCGGGAGTTCTCCGACATGGCGGGGGTGCTGCTCGGCATCCTCCTGATCCTCGCCGTCGGCGTCGCCATCGACCTGCTGGTCTTCAGCCCGCTGGAGCGCCGGGTGCTGCGCGGCCGCGGGCTGCTCGCCACCCGTTGAGCAGAGCCCACCCGGGCCGGTCCCGCCGGCCGTGACAAGCCGAAAGGGCGGTTCCTTCCGGAACCGCCCTTCGCCGATTCCCGGGATGCCGCGGAGCGCGGCTCTCCAGCGGAATGCGACGTGTTCCCGACCCTTTCTTGAGGGATCTCGCGCAAGGTGGCGATGGGTGGTTCCCGGCGAATGGAGATTGACATGGGCGCGAGGCTCAGGTCCGCCATGCGATCCCTGTGGAGGGGCTTCGGTGAGGGCCTGACGTGGATGGGGCTCGCGTGGAGCGGAATGTATTCCCCCTACTGCGACTGGATGGACTTCAGAAGCCCGCCTGCCGACCAGCCCTGCCTGCCGCCGTTGTCGGAAGAGGAGCTCGCCCAATGGGCGGCACTGGTCAAGCATCTGCGGTAGGCGCAGCAAAACCCTCGAGGAGGCGGTCGAATGCACAGCAATCTGATAGTGGCCAGAATGGAACCTCGTTCGAGTGCTGAAGTGGCTCGGCTTTTCAGCGCTTTCGACGCGACCGACATGCCGCATCGCATGGGGACTCGGCGACGTCAGCTTTTCATGTACAACGGTCTGTACTTCCATCTCCAGGACTTCGACGACGACAACGGCTCGGAGCTCATCGAGCAGGCGAAGACCGATCCGCGTTTCGTCCGGATCAGCGAGGATCTCAAGCCGTTCATCGAGGCCTACGACCCGGCGACCTGGCGTTCGCCCGCGGACGCCATGGCGCGGCGGTTCTACACCTGGGAGTCGGCGTGACCGGCCGGCGGGTGGTCATCACCGGGGTCGGGGTGACGGCTCCGGGAGGCATCGGGGTCAAGAACTTCTGGAGCCTGCTCAGCGAGGGGCGGACGGCGACCAGGGGGATCACCTTCTTCGACCCGGCCCCGTTCCGTTCCCGGATCGCGGCCGAGATCGACTTCGACCCGTGGGAGCACGGACTCGGCCCGCAGGAGATCCGGCGCAACGACCGGGCCGCGCAGTTCGCCCTCGTCACGGCGCGTGAGGCGATGGCGGACAGCGGTCTGGACCTGCGCGGCGCCGTGCCCCACCGCGTCGGGGTGGCGGTCGGCAGCGCCGTGGGCGCCACCATGGGCCTCGACCAGGAGTACCGGGTGGTCAGCGACGGCGGCCGGCTCGACCTCGTCGACCACGCGTACGCCGTCCCCCACCTCTACAACCACTTCGTACCGAGCTCCTTCGCCGCCGAGGTCGCCTGGGCCGCCGGCGCCGAGGGGCCCTCGACCGTGGTCTCCACCGGCTGCACCTCGGGCATCGACGCGGTCGGCTACGCGGCCGAACTGATCCGCGACGGCTCGGCCGATGTGATGATCACCGGCGCCACGGACGCGCCGATCTCGCCGATCACCGTGGCGTGCTTCGACGCGATCAAGGCGACCACCCCGCGCAACGACGACCCCGAGCACGCCTCCCGGCCCTTCGACCTCACCCGCAACGGGTTCGTGCTGGGCGAGGGCGCCGCGATGTTCGTCCTGGAGGAGTGGGAGTCCGCGCGCCGGCGCGGCGCCCACGTGTACGCCGAGATCGCCGGGTACGCCAGCCGGTGCAACGCCTTCCACATGACCGGGCTGCGTCCCGACGGCAGGGAGATGGCCGAGGCCATCCGCGCGGCGCTGGACGAGGCGAGGATCGCTCCCGAGGCCGTCGACTACGTCAACGCGCACGGCTCGGGGACCAAGCAGAACGACCGGCACGAGACCAGCGCCTTCAAGCGCAGCCTGGGCGAGCACGCCCGCCGTACCCCCGTCAGCTCGATCAAGTCGATGGTCGGCCACTCGCTCGGCGCGATCGGCTCCATCGAGATCGCCGCATCGGTCCTGGCCATGGAGAACAACGTGGTGCCTCCGACGGCGAACCTGCACAAGCCCGACCCCGAATGCGATCTCGACTACGTGCCGTTGACCGCGCGCGACTGGAACACCGACACGGTGCTGACGGTCGGCAGCGGCTTCGGCGGCTTCCAGAGCGCGATGGTTCTCGCCCGACCCGACAGGAAAACGACGGCATGAGTTCCCAGGTCCTGGTGACCGGCATCGGCATCGTGTCCCCCAACGGCTTCGGCGTGGAGGACTACTGGGACGCCACCCGCGCGTCCAGGAGCGGCATCGGCCGTATCAAGCGTTTCGATCCCGAGCGCTATCCCTCGAAGCTCGCCGGAGAGGTGGACGGGTTCACCGCCCGGGAACACCTGCCGAGCCGGCTGATCCCGCAGACCGACCGCATGACCCAGCTCGCCCTCGTCGGCGCCGATCACGCCCTGGCCGACGCCGGGGTGAGCACGGACGAAGCGGACGAGTTCGGCATGGGCGTGATGACCGCCAGCACCTCCGGCGGTTTCGAGTTCGGCCAGGCCCAGCTGCAGAACCTCTGGAGCAAGGGCAGCCAGTACGTGAGCGCCTACCAGTCCTTCGCCTGGTTCTACGCGGTCAACACGGGCCAGATATCGATCCGGCACGGTCTGCGCGGCCCCAGCGGCGTGGTGGTCAGCGACCAGGCGGGCGGCCTCGACGCCCTCGCGCACGCGCGTCGCCTGGTACGCAAGGGCAGCGACCTGATCCTGTCCGGCGGCGTCGACGCCGCCATCTGCCCGTGGGGGTGGGTGGCCCAGCTCACCACCGGGAGGCTGAGCACCGAGGAGCGGCCCGACCGGGCGTACCTGCCCTTCGACGCCGACGCGGCCGGACACGTGCCCGGTGAGGGCGGCGCCCTGCTGATCCTCGAGGACGCCGAGGCCGCGCGCCGACGCGGTGCGACGCGCGTGTACGGGGAGATCAGCGGTTACGGGTCCACCTTCGACCCGGGTCCGGACAGCGGGCGGGAGCCGACGCTGCGGAAGGCGATCGAGATCGCGCTCGAGGACGCGGGTCTGTCACCGGGCGGGATCGACGTCGTCTTCGCCGACGCGGCCGCCACGGTGGAGCTCGACCGGATCGAGGCCGCGGCGATCACCGACGTCTTCGGACCCCGGGCGGTCCCCGTCACGGCGCCCAAGACCATGACGGGGCGGCTCGGTTCGGGGGCGGCCCCCCTGGACGTCGCCACCGCCCTGCTGGCCATGCGGGACGGGGTGATCCCGCCGACGGCGAACGTCACCCTCTCCCCCGACTACGACCTCGATCTGGTCACCGCGCCGCGGCACACCCCGGTGACCACGGCTCTCGTCCTGGCGCGGGGCCACGGCGGCTTCAACTCCGCCCTCGTCCTGCGTTCCGTCGACTGGAACTGACCGAAAGAGAAGGAGACCAGGGTGAGCACCACCGGGTCGGCCACCGCTCATCTCCCCGTGCAGAAACGACGCGTCCTCGGGCTGTTCCGTCCCTACCGGAGGAGCCTGCTGACGGTCGCCCTCCTGGTCGCGGGCTCGTCCCTGGTCTCCCTCGTCAACCCGTTCCTGATCCGCGAGATCATGGACGTGGCGCTGCCCCAGGGCAGGACGGGGCTGCTGTCGCTGCTGGCCCTCGGCATGATCGTCGTCTCGGTCGTCACCAGCTCGTTCAACGTCTGGCAGACCCATGTCTCCGCCAAGGTCGGCCAGCTCGTCATGCACGATCTGCGCACCGCCGTGTACTCCCACCTGCAGCGCATGTCGCTGGCCTTCTTCACCCGGACCCGTACCGGCGAGGTGCAGTCGCGCATCGCCAACGACATCGGCGGGATGCAGGTGACCGTCACGACCACCGCCACGGCGCTGGTGTCGGACCTGACGATCGTCATCGCCACGACCACCGCCATGGCCCTGCTCGACTGGCGGCTCACGCTCGCGTCCCTGGTCATGCTCCCGGCGTTCGTCTGGGTGAGCCGCCACGTCGGGGACGAACGGCGCGTCATCACCCGGGAGAGGCAGCGCCAGTTCGCCGACCTCTCCTCGATCGTGCAGGAGTCGCTGTCCGTCAGCGGGATCATGCTCGGCCACACCATGGGCCGTTCCCGGTCGCTGACCGACACCTTCGCCGCGCAGTCCCGCAAGCTCACCGACATCGAGGTGCGCGCGAGCACGGCGGGCCTGTGGTACCAGTCCACGATCTGGATCGTCATGGCCTCCATGCCGGCGGTGATCTACTGGGTGGCGGGTCTGGCCGGGAGCGGCGGCCGCATGGCCATCTCCCTCGGCTCCCTGGTCGCCTTCACCACCCTCCAGCAGGCCCTGTTCCGGCCGGCGCAGCGGCTCCTGACCATCGGGATCGACATCCAGAGCTCCCTGGAACTGTTCGGCCGCATCTTCGAGTACCTCGACCTGCCCGTCGACGTCGCCGAGCCGGAGCGGCCCGTCGTGCCGGCGGAGCTGCGGGGCGAGGTGTGCCTGCGGGGGGTCGGCTTCTCCTACGCGGGAGCGGAGCGGCCGACGCTGGACGGCATCGACGTGAGCGTCCCCGCCGGGCACAGCCTGGCGATCGTCGGCGAGACCGGCTCGGGCAAGACCACCCTCAGCTACCTCATCCCCCGGCTGTACGACGCGACGTCCGGCACCGTCACGATCGACGGGGTCGACGTGCGCGACCTGTCCTTCGAGACGCTCGCCGCCGCGGTCGGCGTCGTCTCCCAGGAGACCTACCTGTTCCACGCCTCGGTCGCCGACAACCTGCGGTTCGCCAAGCCCGACGCCACCGACGAGGAACTGGTCGCGGCGGCGCGGATCGCGCACATCCACGACTACCTGATGTCCTTGCCCGACGGCTACGACACGGTGGTCGGTGAGCGCGGCTACCGCTTCTCCGGCGGGGAGAAGCAACGGCTGGCCATCGCCCGCGCCATCCTGCGCGACCCGCCCGTCCTGGTGCTCGACGAGGCCACCAGCGCCCTGGACACGCAGACCGAGCAGGCCGTCCAGGAGGCCGTCGACGCGGCGAGCGCCGGCCGCACCACCATCACGGTCGCCCACCGGCTCTCGACCGTCCGCGACGCCGACGAGATCATCGTGCTGGACCGGGGGAGGATCGCCGAGCGCGGCACGCACGACGAGCTGCTGGGCCTCGGCGGCCACTACGCGGCGCTCGTCCTGAGGGACACCGAGATGGCGGTCGCCTGAGCCCGGCGCCCGTCGGGCCGGGCTCTTAAGCCGGCCTCGAGCCCGACGAGAGCGGGCGGCCCTAGCGTCGGGCGAATGGAACCCACATATGACGACAAATCAGACCTCGCGGGGCTGAACCGTCGTGCGCTGCTCCGCGGCGGCACCGCCGTCGGCCTCGGCGCCCTGGCGGCCGCCGCTCCCCTCTTCACCAGACCGCGGACCGCGGCCGCGGCGGCCCCCGGCGGGCCGGAGCCGTCGGCGGCCGAACTGAAGCTGACCAAGTTCAGGGATCCGCTGCGGATCCCGCCGGTGCTCCGCCCCCGCGACCACGGGGGCCATGACGAACTGACCGTGCGGATGCGCACCGCCGACGTCACCCTGCACTCGGAGCTCCCGCCGGTGACGATGTGGACCTACGAGGGCGTCTGTCCGGGCCCGACGATCGAGACGGTCAGCGGCCGCCCGCTCCGCGTCGTCTGGGAGAACCGGCTGACCGGGAACCTCCCGGTCAGCGCCGTCGACTTCGGCCTGGCCAAGGGCCCCTCCCCCGACCCGCTCTCCAACTACCCCGGCACGGAGGGCTGCGAGGAGGTCCCCGGCGTGGCCGGCCTGCCGCCGTGGGCGGCGGTGCATCTGCACGGCATGCTGACCGGCGGCGGCAACGACGGCTGGATGGAGAACCTCGTCGCGCCCGGGGAGGCGCAGCTGTCGGCGTACCCGAACGACCAGGCCGCGACGACGCTCTGGTACCACGACCACACCCACCACGTGAGCCGCTTCAGCGTGTACGCCGGGCTCGCGGGCCTGTTCGTCTCGCGCAACGCGGAGGAACGGGCGCTGGGCCTGCCCAAGGGCGACCACGAGGTGCCGCTGATCCTCAGCGACCGCAATTTCGGTCTCGACGCGTCGGGAGCCCTCACCGGCCGGCTGGTCCACAAGGTGGAGATGGTCGGCGCGCAGCGGCTGATGCGCCCGCACGCGGGCCCCTACACCCTGGTCAACGGGGTGATATGGCCCTATCTCGAGGTCGACCCGCGCTGGTACCGGTTCCGGATCGTCAACACCGCGAACTCCCGCATCTACCGGCTGATGCTGCTGGCGGACGGCCGGCCCGTCCCGGGGGCCTTGCAGGTGATCGGGACCGACCAGGGCCTGATCGACAGGCCGATCCCGGTCGACGGGGCGCTCAACCTCTCCCCCGGCGAACGCGCCGAGGTGCTGGTCGACTTCGGCGCGTTCCGCGGGCAGGCCCTGAAGCTGGTCAACACGATGCAGGGCATCACGCCCGGCGCCTCCGACCGGCGCAACGACCTGCTGGAACCCGACGTGATGCAGTTCCGCGTCGCCGACCGCCGGCCGGCGGGCCGGTTCACGCTCCCCCCGGTCGTCTCGCCCACCTTCCGGCGGGTCACCCGCGCGGACCTGCCGCACGACCGCGCCGACCGGTGGGTGGTGCTGGTCGGCCCCGGCGCGGCGAACCTGCCCGAGCTCTGGGAGATGGAGGAGATCGACGCCACGGGGATCACCTTCCCGTCGGCCGGAGTCGTTCAGGTCCAGGACGCCGAGGGCACCGTGCGGACGTTGCGCAGGACGGCCATGGCCTACGACGACGGCAAGGCGTTCACCGCGGCGCACGACAGCGTGGAGGTCTGGAAGTACCTCAACCTCGCCGCCGCGCCCCACCCCATGCACATCCACCTGGCCCACTTCCAGGTGCTGTCCCGCGAGAACTACGACATCGGCGGATTCGACCGGGTCACCCGCGGCTCGGCCAGGCCGATCGCGTTCAAGGCGGCGGCGGCCCTGGAACCGCACGAGCGCGGGGAGAAGGACGTCGTCCGGGTGGGGACGGCGGGCCAGATCACGGCCGGGCCGAACGGCACACCGGGCGAGCTGGTCACGGTGGCGGTCCGCTTCCCCGTCGTCGGCAGGGGGGTCCACCACTGCCACATGCTGGAGCACGAACAGCACATGATGCGCCCCCTCGTGGTGACCCCGGCCGCCCACCTGCACATGGGCGGCCACCACTGACGAACCCGGAGTGCCCGCGCCGGCGACCGGCGCGGGCACCCGGGGGCGGACCGCTCAGGGGTTCAGGACCCAGGCGGAGTGGTGCGCGGTGAAGCCGATGTGCGGGTAGTACTCCGTCGCGGCGGGCGCCGACAGCAGGACGATCTTGGCCTGCGGCGCCTCCTTGCGGGTCGCGTCGATGAGTGCCCTGCCGATGCCCGAGCGCTGATGGGCGCGGTCGACGGCGATGTCGGACAGATAGGTCACGTAGGAGAAGTCCGAGACGCTGCGCGCGATGCCCACGAGCTCCCCGTCGACCCGGCAGGTGACGACCAGGTTGGCGTTGCGCACCATCGCCGCCATCCGCTCGGTCTCCTCGACCGGCCGGCGTTCGCCGAGGCCCGACTCCCGGTAGACCCGCAGCACCTCCCCGAGGTCGAGGTCGGGGCCGTTCTCCCGCTCAATGGTCCAGCTCACGAAGGTTCTCCAACCGCTTGTAAATGACGTCATGGTGCACCAGGAAGCGCTCGGGCCGCAGGACACCGGCCTCGACCCCCTCGCTCCTGAGCAGGGTGACGAAGTCCTCGCCGTTCGCGGCGTCCTGGATCATCCGGTAGGTCCGCTCGCGCTCGCTGCCGCCCTCCAGCAGGTCGGCGAGGACCGCCGAGCTGTAGGCCAGCCCCTTGGTCTGGTCGATCGCGGAGCGCATCCGGCCGGGGAACACCTCGAGCCCGCGCACCAGGTCGGTCGCCGCGGTCACCTGGTAGTGGGCGACGGTCAGCGCGTCCGGCAGGACGACCCTCTCGACGGAGGAGTGGGACAGGTCCCGCTCGTGCCAGAGCGCCACGTTCTCCAGCATCATCCCGGCGTACCCGCGCAGCAGTCTGGCCAGACCGGACAGACGCTCGCTGGTCGTCGGATTGCGCTTGTGCGGCATGGCGCTCGACCCCTGGTAGGCGGCCGTCCGGGGCTCCTCCACCTCGCGGACCTCGCTGCGGGACAGCAGCCGGACCTCGACGGCGATCTGCTCGACGCAGGCGCCGAGCGTCGCGATCGCCTGCACGAGCTGGGCGTGCCGGTCACGGGCCACGACCTGGCTCGGCGCCGGCTCCACACCCAGGCCGAGCACCGCGCACACGTGCTCCTCGACGAAGGGGTCGATCAGCGCGTAGGTCCCGACGGAGCCGGAGATCGTGCCCACCGCGACCTGCTCACGGGCGTCCGCCAGCCGCCGGACCGAGCGGTCGATCGCGAAGGCGAACCCGGCGAGCTTGTGACCGAACGTGGTGGGCTCGGCGTGCATGCCGTGGGTACGCCCGATGCACGCCGTGTCCCAGTGCTCGACCGCCTTGTCCACCAGCGCCCCGCGCAGCCCCGCCGCGGCGCCGAGCAGGAGGTCGCAGGCCCGGGCGAGGGTGTACCCGAGGGCGGTGTCCACCAGGTCGTAGCTCGTCATGCCGAGGTGCACCCACCGCGCGGAGTCCTCCGGCATGTCCTCGCAGAAGGCGGCGAGGAAGGAGAGGATCTCGTGGTCCCGCTCCCGCTCGAGCTCGGCGACCCGCTCCGCCGACGGCACCCGGGCCCGCCGGATGTCCTCCAGCGCGCTCTCGGGAACCCGGCCGAGCAGCGCCTGCGCCTCGGAGGCCAGGACCTCCACCTCGGCCCAGGTGACGTAGCGGGCCTGATCGGACCAGAGCCCCGCCATCTCCGGTAGTGAGTAACGGGAAATCACGAGCGTCGTACCTCCTCGGGAATGACCACCGGCCCGCGGCACGCGAAGGCGCGGCGCACCGGATGTCAGGCGGCCTTGCGGACGATCTCCACGGAGCCGGCGTCGAGCAGGGTCCGGACGGCGGACTCGCCGCCGACGACGTCCATGTCCATGTCGTGCAGACGGTCGATGACGGACCGGATGACCTTTTCCGTGTGCGTTTCCTCGGTGCCCTCCCAGACCAGGTCCGGGAAAACGGTCAGATATACCTTGTCGTTGCCCTGAGTGAAGATGTTCACTTCCATGATGTCCCGGAGAGCCATTCGGGCGTTGTAGATCAACGTGTTCATGTGTGCCACCGACTTTCGGTATCCGGTTTACTGGGGCTTTCTCGCCGCAGGTCCTGACCTCATGATGGTCGGCGTCCGGGGCGGCGGCATCTTCCACATTGCCGTTCAGCCTGTTCAACCGCGCGAAATCCGCAATCGAACACGGTGACCCTGTGGGACGTTTGACAGGAAAAGAACGCGCTGTGGAACATCGGTGGTGTTCACGAATGCGTCAGGCCGCGTCTCACGAAAAGCATCCGGAGTGCCATGAAAATCCTGTTCATCACCACGGGCAGCCAGGCCACCTACTATGCCGCCGCCCCGCTGGCGACGGCCGCGCGGAACGCGGGCCACCAGGTCATGCTCGCCGCACACGAACCGTGGGTGGAAACCGCGGAAGCCATCGGAATTCCCACGTTCTGCTACACCGTCGATCCGATCCGGTACTTCATGCGGATCACCAACCCGGGCAGGGGCCTGCGGTTCCCCAGGGAACTGGGGGACGAGGAGATGTTCGGTCAGGGCCGCGGCTTCGCGCGGATGGGCCTGGCCGGTGTGGAGTCCCTGCTGGAGCTGGCCAAGGACTGGACCCCCGACGTGGTCGTCGGCAGCTCGCAGAGCTACGCGGCGATGCTGCTCGCCGCCCACCTCAAGGTCCCGTACGTGCGCCACGTCGAGTACCTGGGGATCCCGCTCACCGGCATCGACCCGGGCGCCGAGGAGGAGCTCCGGCCCGAGCTGGAGCGGCTGGGCCTGGACGGGCTGCTCCAGCCCGACCTGCTCCTCGACTCGACCCCGCCGTCGCTGCGGCCGGCCCACGACCCGGCCGCACAGCCGGTTCGCTGGATCCCGAGCAACCCGCAGCGCCGGCTCGAGCGCTGGATGTACACCCGTCCCGAGGGGCGGCGCCGCGTCGTGATCACCTCGGGTTTCCGCAGCCTCATGTTCCGCGACCCGGGCTGGTCCATGCCGCTGCTGGTGAGCGAGCTGGACAAGCTGGGCGCCGAGGTGCTGATCGCGGCGTCCCCCGGCGCCGCCGAGCGGTTCGGCTCGCAGCTGGGCGACGCGCGCGTCGGCTGGATCCCGATGGACGTCGCCGCCGCCACCTGTGACCTGGCGGTCCACCACGGCGGCGCGACCACCGCCACGACCCTGATGGCCAACGGCGTGCCGCAGCTGATCATCCCCGAGAACCCTCCGGAGTTCCCCCCGAACTACCACCGGGAGGCCATCGCCAAGGCGATCAGCGACTTCGGCGCCGCCAAGACGCTGTGGCCGCAGGCGCAGGAGCCCGACAAGGCGCCCGGCGAGGTGATCGCCGCGGCCTGCCGGGAGCTGCTGGAGAACCCGAGCTACACCGAGCGGACGCAGTTCCTCGCCAAGGAGATCTCGACGCTTCCGACGCCCGCCGAGATCGTGCCCAAGCTGGAGGCCCTGGCCTCCCGCTAGCCCGCCCCCGCACCACGTGTCGCCCTGGGACCACGGATCCTCTCCGCCGGTCCCAGGGCGACACGCGTTTCGGCGGCCGGCCGGGGCGGGGTGCCGGCCGTTTCGGTTTCTGACCGCTCCGGCCTGTCGGCGGACGGGCCTGTCGGCGGATCGGCGTGCCGGCGGATCAGGCCTGACAGCCGAGCACGATGGGACGGCCGATCTGCGGTGACGGCCCCTTCCGGCAACGCAGCCGGTCCGGGGCGACAGCCCTCCCGGCAGCGCAGCCGACCCAGGCTGACAGCCATTCCGGCGTGACGGCCGATCCGCGTGATGGCCGATCCGTCGGCATAGCCGAGCCAGCCTGACGGTAGACCCGACCGCAAGCCGACCCGTGTCCTGACAGCCGATCAGCCGATCAGGCCTGACGGCAGACCGACGGCACAGCCGACC